>JBKHXU010000168.1:0-2265 GCA_046565865.1 Gammaproteobacteria bacterium
TGTGGCAGGAATCCACGCGCTGGGATCAATATGGCCCCGAGCTGCTGCGCATCACCGACCGCCACAAGCGCGAATTTTGCTTCGGCCCGACGCACGAGGAAGTCATCACCGATCTTGTGCGCCGCGAACTCAAGAGCTATCGCCAGCTACCGGCGAACTTCTACCAAATCCAAATGAAGTTCCGCGACGAAATCCGCCCCCGCTTCGGCGTAATGCGCGCGCGCGAATTTTTGATGAAAGACGCGTACTCGTTTCATGCCGATACCACGTCGCTCAAAGAAACCTACAAGGTCATGCACGAGACCTACACGCGCATCTTCACGCGCCTGGGCTTGCAGTTCCGCCCGGTCGAGGCCGATACCGGCGCTATCGGCGGCAGCGCCTCGCACGAATTCCACGTACTCGCCGATTCAGGCGAGGACGCCATCGCCATCTGCGAGCACTGCCAGTACGCGGCAAACGTGGAGCTTGCGCAGGCGCTGCCGCCAGTCGGCAAGCGCGCGGCACCGGGCGCGGCGATGCAGACGGTCGATACGCCGGGGCAACACACGATCGAAGAAGTGAGCAAGTTCCTTAAGATCGATCCGAAGCAAACGGTGAAGACATTGCTCGTGCGCGGCACGGGCGGCATCGTGGCACTCGTGCTGCGCGGCGATCACGAGCTGAACGCGATTAAAGCCGTGAAACTGCCGCAAGTCGCGAAGCCCATCGAATTCGCCACCGCGGGCGAAGTCCAGGCCGCGACCGGCTGCGAACCGGGCTCGATCGGTCCTGTCGGTCTCGACATCCCCGTCATCGCCGACGAGAGCGCCGTGCGCCTCGCCGACTTCGTGTGCGGCGCGAACAAAAACGGCAAGCACTTAAAGAACGTCAACTGGGGCCGCGACTGCCCCGAACCCATCGTCGCCGACATCCGCAACGTCGTCGCCGGCGACCCCTGCCCCACCTCGCAATCGAATCAATGCAACGGCACCCTCGCCATCCGCCGCGGCATCGAAGTCGGCCACATCTTCCAGCTCGGCACGAAATACAGCGAAGCGATGAAGGCCACCGTACTCGATGAAGCCGGCACCGCCGTCACCATGCCCATGGGCTGCTACGGCATCGGCGTCTCGCGCGTCGTCGCCGCCGCCATTGAACAGAACCACGACACCAACGGCATCATCTGGCCCGATCCCATCGCGCCGTTCACCATCGCCATCGTCCCCATCGGCTATCAAAAATCCGACCGCGTCCGCGCCGCCGCCGATAAACTCTACGACGACCTGCGCGCCAACGGCTTCGACGTCCTCCTCGACGACCGCAACGAACGCCCCGGCGTCATGTTCGCCGACATGGACTTAATAGGTATCCCGCATCGCGTCGTCATCGGCGACAAGGGCCTCGACAAAGGCACGATCGAATACAAAGGCCGGCGTGAGAAACAAGCGAGCGACCTGCCGCTCGCGGATGTCGTCGCAACGCTGACTAAACGCCTACGCAGTTAGCCGCCGTCGCTCTTCTCCTCCCTCTCCCTCCGGGAGAGGGCTGGGGTGAGGGCATGCGGAGGGGCAGCCACTTTCGGTGAGGCTCTGCATTCACTTCCTGTTGCCGACAACCGCCGAAAATGCCTTAATACCCGCGCAACGCCATGCCGCGCAACAGCGGCGACACCATCCACCGACGCCCAGGAAGGTCGCGAATGGATGTTCCAACAACGATACCGTCCGGCCAGCCGGGCACCCAGCGCTTCCAACGCAAATACGGCGAACGCCTGGTGCTCGTGCGCTATCGCCACGACGCCGCGCGCCAACGCCGCCTAACAACGGTGGAACTCATCGTCGACGAAGCCCCGTTCCAACCTCGCCGCCCACTGGACCGCGAACTGTTCCCCAACGGCAACCGTATCGTCCACGTACGCGTCGCTTATGGAGAATCGGATCTCAGGCAAAAAGTAAAAGAAGCCGGCGCACAATGGGATGCGGAAAAGAAGCTTTGGAAGATGCGCTTGGTTAAAGCCGTGCGGCTGGGACTAAAAGACCGGATCCAGGAGCGCTGACCAATGCCTACATGTAGCCATTACTGCCTAGATGTAGACATAAATGGTTACCTGTATCCATTGTGTGTACCTTTGTACACGCAGCCTACTTCTAGTTAGATCGACAATCGGAGCGTCCCATGAGCGAGATCTATATTCCGTTGGTAGCGGCGCTTGTCGGTGCCGTGATCGGGTCGCTCTCCTCGATCATTACTATCGTTATTCAGGCAAAGTTTCAAAATAAGAGA
>JBKHXU010000169.1:0-2539 GCA_046565865.1 Gammaproteobacteria bacterium
CGCGCGACGTTGAGCCACTCGCGCTTGACCGACGCCACGCCGTGCGCGGTGTTGATCAGCATCGGCCACACGGCGCAGATGAATATCACGAACACCGACGAGATCGTCGAGTCCTTGATGGTGTAGAGCGCAATCGGCATCCACGCGAGCGGCGAGATCGGCTTCAACACTTGGATGTACGGATTGAGCGCCTGGGATACGACCGGCGACATGCCGATTAAAAATCCGAGCGGGATCGTGAGCAGGATGGCGAATAAAAATCCCAAACCGACACGCGCGAGCGAGTACCCGAGCTGGATGCCGATACCCTTGTCGTTCGGGCCGTTGTCGTAGAACGGGTCCGCCAGCCGGCGCCATGCGGTCTCGCCGACTTGGCCCGGTGTCGGCAGGCCATCGGCCTGCTTCGTGCCCTTGCCCATGAGCTGCGCGTACTCGTCGCCGGCGCCGGTCGATGCCGCCGGGCGCACGGTGGCGAGGTGCCACACACCGAGCAGCACGACGAGGAGGGCGGCCGACAGGATCGCCGCCTTGATCGCCGGTTGCGTCATGGTTACGCCTTCTTGATCTTGAAGCTCGCGACGTAGGCGTCGGCCTTGGCCGGATCGAACGCCTTGCCGAGCACCACGATTTTCTTCGGTTGCGGCTCTTTGAGACCCATCTCCGCCAGGCGCTTGCGTGCGTCGGTCATCATGAATACCTGTTCGGCGATCGTGCGGTACTTCACGTCGCCCTTGAGATAGCCCCAACGCTTCATCTGCGACAGCATCCATACGCCGAGCGCGTGCCACGGGATCGGATCGAAGTCGATGCGGTTCGGTTCATTCTTGACCTGCCCCAGGCCATCGGCATAGCGGCCGGTCAACACCTGCTCGATCACCGGCACCGGCTGATTCAAATAATTCGCCGGGGCGATGGCAGCAGCGATGTCCTTGCGGTGCGCCGGATCGCGCGCATACGTGGTGGCGTCGAGGATGGCGCGGTACAGGGCGGCGAAGGTGTTCGGATTTTCGCGCACGAACGCGTCCGACACGCCGAAGGCGCAGCACGGGTGACCGTCCCAGATTTCCTTGCTCAGGATATGAATGAAGCCGGATTCGTCATATACCGCGCGCTGGTTGAACGGGTCGGGCCCCAAGAAGCCGTCGATGTTGCCGGCGCGCAGGTTCGCCACCATCTCCGGCGGCGGCGTGACGCGGATCTGGATGTCCTTGTCGGGATCGAGGCCGTGTTCGGCAACGTAGTAGCGCAGCAGGAAATTGTGCATCGAGAACTCGAACGGCACCGCGAATACCATGCCCTTCCATTGCTTCGGATCGCGCTTGTCCTTGTGTTTCAACGCCAGCGTGATCGCCTGGCCGTTAGTGTTTTGCACCGCCGCCACGCGCATCGGTTGCGCCACCGAGCCGACACCGAGCGAGATCGCGAGCGGCATCGGTGACAGCATGTGCGAGGCGTCGTATTCCTTGCTCAGCATCTTATCGCGCACCAGCGCCCAGCCGGCGGTCTTGGTCAGCTCCACCTCGATCCCTTGCTTGGCATAAAAGCCCATCGGTCCGGCCATGATGAGCGGCGTCGAGCAGGTGATGGGGACGAAGCCGACCTTGAGCGTTTTCTTTTCGAGCGCGCCTTTCTCTTGCGCCCGCGCCGTGAGTGCGCCGAACGGGAACATCGATGCGATCGCCGCATACGCCGTGCCCACGCCGACCGCTTGCAAGAAGCGACGGCGCGCCGCGTCGCGCGGAAACAGCGCGCGCATCACCGCGCCTTCCAGCACGCGCCGGTGCGCGTCATCACCCGCTTGGACGGTGGCATCGTGCACTGCTTGATTGGTGTGGCGGCCGCAGCTGCAGGTCAGGGCTTGCTTCGGATCGAACGGGTTGCGAAAGATCGACATGATTATTCTCCAGCGTTAACGGACGATTTCGGGCGCGCGGCGCGCGTGGTGTACTCCACGTCGCGGTGATAAATCTGGTACGCGGCGCTGTACTCCATGGTGCGCGCGACATCGGCAATCCAGTCGTCGGCATAGCCCGCGCGGCGCAGCAGGTGAAACCCCATCTCCATCCCCGCGGCGATGCCGCCGGCGGTGACGATGCGGCCGCTGTCGACCACGCGCGCGCGGCTGACGCGGCACGCCGGTGCGAGCTTGGCCAAGCGGTCGATCGGGATCATGCCGAGGCTCGACGATTCGAGCCGATCCGGTTCTTTGCGGTTGGTCGCGGCGAGGCCGTCGAGCAGACCCATGCGCGCGTAGATCCACGAGCCGGTGCACACGCTCGTGAGCAACGTCGTCTCCGGCAGGCCTTCGATGTAGCGGAACAGTCGCCGGTTGTGCATTTCCTGGCGCGTGCCGAACCCGCCCGGAATCAGGAATGCATCCAGTGCCGGCTCGTCGTCGAACGTGTAGTTGGCCAGCACGGTAAACCCGGCCTGGGTCTGCACCGGCCGATTGGCATCGGCGATCAGGAACACGTCCAGCTCGGGGTCGTAGCGCCGCGCTACCGAAAACACCCCGTACGGCGCGGCGTAGTCCACGATC
>JBKHXU010000170.1:0-9644 GCA_046565865.1 Gammaproteobacteria bacterium
ATAGTTGAACTGGAGAGTCGGCTTGCCTTTCATGAATATACGTTGCAGACGCTAAACGACGTGGTCACCCGCCAGCAGCAGCAAATTGAAGCGCTCATCCGGGAAATTCAGGCGCTCAAGGACCGACTGCGCGCTGCAGCCCCCTCCCCCGTCGGCCCGCTAGAGGACGAAAAGCCCCCGCCGCACTATTAAGGACGGCGCTCGTGCGCCGTCACTCGCCGCGGATCAGCAGCAACGGCTTGGACGAGATTCGGGCGACGCCTTCGGCGACGCTGCCTAGGATCAGACGGCGCATGCCGCGGCGGCCGTGGCTGCCGATGACGATGAGGTCGGCGGGCCAGGCGTCGGCTTCGGCGGCGATGAGGTCGGGGATGTGGAGCGTGAGGCGGTCGATCTCGAGGAGTTTGGTTTCGTAGTTGGCGCCGGCTTGGCGCGCGATGGCGTCGGCCTGCTCCAACACCTTTAGACCCGATTCCCGAAAGCGACTCGTTACTTTCCCTAGGTCCGCGAAGTCGGTTTCGTGATTGAGCGACACTTCGTCGACGACGTGCACGATGCGCAAGTGCGACTGCCACTGCGCCGCGAGGCGGATCGCCTCGTTCAACGCCTTTTGACTGATCTCGCTGCCATCGAACGCGACAAGAATCTGCTGGTACATGAGGCCACTCCTTTGTGCCTGGTTTGATTCCCGCTTACGCCGCGGACGGCTTCGCCGATAGCGCGAGCCGGGCGGCGTGCGTGACGGCGACGACGGCGGGATGCCGTAGTTTACGCTCGGCGGAAATCGCGTAGAAGCGCTCGCGCACCTCGTTCGTGCGGCCGATCGGCTGCACGTCGTATTGCTGCATGACCTCGTTCTCGATCAGGCGCGGGGCGATGAACGCGCCGACGCCCGCCTGGCCGAACGACTTCATGAGCGCGCTGTCGTCGAACTCGCCGACGATGCGTGGGCGGACGTCGCGTTGGTCGAGCCATTGCATCAACGCCCCGTGCACCGCCGTGTTCGCCGCGGGTACGAGCAGCGGCGCGCCGTCGAGCGATTTCGGGAAGCGCTTGCGATACGCGGGCGCGAGCTTGCGGGCGGCGAAGAAGGTGACGCCGCATTCGCCGAGCAGGTGATTGAACGCGCGCACGTTGGCGGTGGCGCCGATCGGCGTGTCGGCCAGCACCATGTCGAGCTTGTGCACGGCGATGTCGGCGAGCAGCGCGTCGAGCTTGCCCTCGCGGCAGACGATGCGCACCGGTTGCGGCAGCTCGAGCGCGGGTTCGAGCAGGCGGTAGGCGATCATCTTTGGCACCACGTCGACGATGCCGACGGTGAACGCGAGCGGTCGTCCGCCAGCGCGGCCCTCCAGCGCCTCGCGCATCTCCGCGCCGATACGAAAGATATCCTCGGCGTAGCTGAACGCGAGCCGCCCCGTGTCGGTCAGGACCAGCTTGCGCCCAACGGGCATGAACAGCTTGCCGCCGAGCGTGCGCTCCAGCACGCGCAGCTGGCCGCTGATGGTCTGCGGCGTCAGGTGCAGCACGGAGGCGGCGCGCGCCACCCCGCCCTCCTTGGCCACGGTCCAGAAATAGTAGAGGTGGTTGTAGTTGAGACCGCGCATCGATGCTTCGGGCTTTTCGAACGGTTATGTCGTAACGATCGAATTTTATACCGTATACCGCGCGCCTACACTGCTCGCGTTCGCCGGCCCCTCGCCGGCTTTTGAGGCGCGAAAGCGGAAAAACAAATGAAACGCATCGTCTTATTCCTGGCTACCAACCTGGCCATTCTGGTCATTTTGTCCATCAGCCTGCGTTTGCTCGGGGTGGAGCGCATTCTCGACGAGCAAGGGGTCGGGCTCGATATCAAGTCGCTGCTCGTCTTCGCCGCCGTGTTCGGCATGGGCGGCGCGTTTATCTCGCTCGCTATCTCGAAGTGGACCGCCAAGCGCTTCACCGGCGCGAGGGTAATCGAGCAGCCGCGCAACGACGACGAGCGCTGGCTGGTCGAGACGGTGCGCCGCCAGGCGCGCGCGGCCGGGATCGGCATGCCGGAGGTGGCGATCTACGACGCGCCCGAGGTAAACGCCTTCGCCACCGGCATGCGCCGCAACAACGCGCTGGTGGCGGTGAGCACCGGCCTGCTGCGCGCAATGAGCCGGGACGAGGCCGAGGCGGTGCTGGGGCACGAGGTGAGCCACGTCGCGAACGGCGACATGGTGACGCTCGCCTTGATCCAGGGCGTGGTGAACACGTTCGTGATCGTGCTGTCGCGCGTGGTCGGGCATCTCGTCGATCGCGTGGTGTTCCGCAACGAGAACGGCCACGGCCCGGCGTTCTGGGTGACGGCGATCGTCGCCGAGCTCGTGCTCGGCATTCTCGCGAGCATCATCGTGATGTGGTTCAGCCGTCAGCGCGAATTCCGCGCCGATGCCGGCGGCGCGACGCTCGCCGGGCGGCAGAAGATGATCGCCGCGCTGCAACGCCTCGCCGCCGCGCGCACGGCGCCGCTGCCGGACCAACTGGCCGCCTTCGGCATCAGCGGCGGCATCGCACACGGGCTACGCCGCCTGTTCATGACGCACCCGCCGATCGAAGAACGGATCGCCGTGCTGCAGCAAGGCGCGCGGTAACGGCGGCATACGTCCGTATTAAGGAAACAACCGCAACCCGAGGAGATGACCGATGAAATGCCCGACCTGCAAAGAGACGCACCTTGCGATCACGCAGCGCCAGAACATCGAGATCGACTACTGCCCGGAATGCCGCGGCGTGTGGCTCGATCGCGGTGAGCTCGACAAGCTGATCGAGCGCGCCGAACGCCCAAGCGGCGAGTGGGCGCGCACCGACGATCGCGAGCGCCGCTACCGTGACGACGACTACCGGCATAAGCGCCATAAGTCGTTCCTGCGCGATCTGTTCGACTGAGGGAAACCATGCGCGAGATCGAACGACAGTATTCCCGCAACGCCTTCGCCCGCAAGCTACGGCGGCTGGCGGACGCGCTCGAGCGCGGCAACGGTTTCGCGCTTCAGGTCGCGGGCCGGCGCGTTGCGGTACCGCGCGCCGCGGCCTGCGCCATTGTGCACGAGCGCGACGGCGGCGCCGAGGAGATTGAGTTTCAGATCGCCTGGAACTCCGCGCCACGCGGGCGGCGCGCGGTGCGCGCAGGTCGGGTGCGCGCGAAGCGACGCCGGTAACAGAGGCAAACGCAATGAATGACGCTATCTCCATCGGCGAACCGTGGATGTGGGGTGTCTTCACCGCGTTCGTGGTGATGATGCTGGCGCTCGACCTCTTCGTCTTCGGCGGGCGCAAGGCGCACAAGGTGAGCGTCAAGGAGGCGGCGGCGTGGTCGTTGGTGTGGGTGAGTCTCGCGCTGCTCTTCAACGCGGGGCTCTGGTGGTATTTGCAAGGCACCGTCGGGCCCGAGGTCGCCGAGCGTAAGGCGCTCGAGTTCTTCACGGGCTATTTGATCGAAAAATCGCTCTCGGTCGATAACGTTTTCGTATTCCTGCTCATCTTTTCCTCGTTCCACGTTGCCGCCGAGTACCAGCGGCGGGTGCTGATCTACGGCGTGCTCGGCGCCATCGTCATGCGCGCCATCATGATCCTGGCTGGCGCCTGGCTCGTGCGCGAATTCAGTTGGGTGCTGTACATCTTCGGTGCGTTCCTGGTTATCACTGGCGTACGCATGTTGGTTATGGCGGAAAAGCAACCGGATCTTGAGAAAAATCCGGTGCTGCGCTTCGCGCGTCGGCACCTGCGCGTTTCGAAGAAATACAACGGCGAGAAGTTCACTGTCGTCAAAAACGGCGTTCGCTACTTCACGCCGCTGTTCCTGGTGCTGATCCTGATCGAGGCCTCGGACCTGGTGTTCGCGGTCGATTCGATTCCGGCGATCTTCGCCATCACCACCGACCCGTTCATCGTGTTCACCTCGAATATCTTCGCCATTCTGGGCTTGCGCGCGCTTTACTTCTTAATGGCCGACGTCGCCGACCGTTTCCATCTGCTGAAGTACGGCCTCGCGATGGTGCTCGCGTTTATCGGCACGAAGATGCTGATCGCGCCCTGGTACCACATGCCAGTCGCGGCGTCGCTGACCGTCGTTGCCGTGCTCATCGGCGGCAGCGTGGTCGCAAGCCTGATCGCGACGCGCAAGCGCGCTCCGGCGTGACCGTCGCGCGAGGAGCGCACTTCGCGGCATTCCCGGGAATGTTTGAACAACACGCGACACTTAGGTGTTCCGGTCTACAACCGCCCGCTCTACCCTGCCGCTTGCGCGATCGAGGATGTAGCGGGTCATGGCGAATGCCAGTTCGTATTCGCCGATGAATGTCTTTCCGGCGTGTTCGCGGTGGAGCAACTCCGCTTCTTCGGCGCTGTGGGTGCGTACGACGACTTCGATACTGGGGTTTAGGGCCCGGGCGGTTTGGATCATTTGGCGGGCGGCGAAGGTGTCGGGGGTGGCGATCACCAGTATCTGTGCGCGTGCGACGTGGGCCTGGATCAGTACTGCCGGGTCGGCGGCGTTGCCGGAGACGGCGGGGATGCCGCGGTTGCGTAGCTCCTCCACCAGCTCGCGATTTTGTTCGGCGACCACGAACGATATGCCGCGCTCCGTAAGGCTCTCGCCGATTTGTCGGCCGACTCGGCCGTAGCCGACCAAGGTTACGTGGCCGGTGAGGCGGTTTTGGTCGACCGTGGTCGGTAGCTCGGCCAGGGGATCGTCGCGGCGCTCCAGCATGCGGGCCAATCCTGAGCGGGATCGTATCCACGCTTGCACCGGTTCGATGGCGCGGAAGATTAACGGGTTGAGCGAGATCGAGATGAGCGCGCCGGCGAGGATCAGGCTCTGGCCTTCGACCGGGAGGATTCCGAGCGTGACGCCGAGGCCGGCGAGGATGAATGAGAATTCGCCGATCTGCGCCAGGCTCGCGGAGACCGTGAGCGCGGTGTTGAGCGGGTAGCGGAAGGCGAGCACGATTAAAAATGCCGCGAGCGATTTGCCGAACAGGATGATGGCGACGACCATGAGCACTTGCAGCGGTTCGCGTACCAGGATCTGCGGGTCGAACAACATTCCGACGGAGACGAAGAACAGCACCGAGAACGCGTCGCGCAGCGGCAACGATTCTTCCGCGGCGCGATAGCTTAAGTGCGATTCGCGCAGGACCATGCCGGCGAAGAACGCGCCGAGCGCAAAGGAGACGCCGAACAACTCGGCGGAGCCGTAGGCGATGCCGAGAGCGGCGGCGATGACGCACAAGGTAAAGAGCTCGCGCGAGCCGGTGCGGGCGACTTGCCACAGCAACCACGGGAACACGCGCCGACCGACGACGAGCATGAGCGCGACGAAGATCGCCACTTGGCCGAGGGTGTAGAGCAGCGTCGTTAGGATATTGCCGTTGCCGTGCTGCTCGGCATTGCCGCCGAGCGAGCCGGCGAGCGGCGGCAGCAACACCAATACCAGCACCGTCACCAAATCCTCGACCACCAACCAACCGACCGCGATGCGGCCGTTGACCGAATCGAGCAGGCCGCGATCTTCGAGCGCGCGCAGCAGAACGACGGTGCTCGCGACCGACAGCGCGAGACCGAGCACGACGCCGCTGCCGAAACTCCAGCCCCATAGTTGCGTCATGCCGATGGCGAGCCCGGTCGCGGCGGCGATCTGCACGATCGCGCCCGGGAGCGCGATGCGGCGCACGGCCAGTAGATCGCTCAACGAGAAATGCAGCCCGACGCCGAACATGAGCAGCATCACGCCGATCTCGGCGAGCTGCTTCGACAGCTCGATATCGGCGACGAAGCCCGGGGTCGCGGGGCCAATGATGATGCCGGCGACGAGATAGCCGACGAGCGCGGGCAGCTTCAGGCGCACCGCGAGGAAACCCATGATGAGGGCCAGCCCGAAGCCGACGGCGAGCGTGGTTATGAGGGCAACGTTATGGGGCATTGGTGTTTTTCGGTTTCGTTGGCTCGGTAAGAATTGATCAATGCTCGTTCGTCATTCCCGCGGGGGCGGGATCCAGTTTGTGCCGTCTCAACAGCGCCCTCACCCTTGCCCTCTCCCGGAGGGAGAGGGGTTTACTTTCTCCCTTCTCCCTCCAGGAGAAGGGAGGGGATTAGGGCAACGATGTTTGGGTAGCTCGCAATAAATATCCGCACGCATCCGGGATCGTAACCCAATCTTGTCCGATTCGTGATGCGCGGGCTGCGGGCGCGACTGCGGGCGCGGTCGAGTCATGGGTCGCAGACCACCGCCCTCTGTCATTGCGAGGAGCGGCAGCGACGAAGCAATCTCCACCAGCAATCAGCATGCGTGCCAGGGATAGGGAGATTGCCGCGGCCACAAAAAACGCGGCCTCGCAATGACAGCGCCGTTACTTAAATATGCGTCGTATGCCTACGCTGTTATCCCGTTGCGCTTTCGGGCTCACAAACGCATTCTGGCCGAATGAAACGATCCCCGCGCGTGATTTCCGTCAACCGCTCGGGCCAGGTGCAATCGGTGGAGGCAGCCGGCACACATCAGGCGCGTGAAGGTCTGCGCCGGCTCGCGTGGCTGCTGGATAGCTCGATCCCGATCCCGGGCACGCGGCTCAGCGTCGGCGTTGATGCGTTGCTCGGTCTCTTTCCCGTGATCGGCGATCTCCTTGGCGTGTTGATATCGAGCTACATCGTGAACCAGGCGGCGCGGCTGGGCGCGCCGCGGATCGTGCTGCTGCGCATGGCGCTCAACGTGGGCATAGAAGGCGTGGTCGGGATCATTCCGTTCGCGGGCGATGTGTTCGATGCCGCGTGGAAGGCGAATCAGCGCAACGTGCGCCTGCTCGACGCCTGGCTCGATCGGCCGAGCAAGACCGAGCGCACGACGCGGCTCTTCGGGGTCATGATCGTGCTCGGGCTCATTCTCCTGCTGGTACTGCTCGGGGTGGCGGGGTTCTTTCTCGTGCGGTGGGTGATTGGTTTGGTGTAGCCAACGTTACCCGGACTTAATGTATAAAACTTATGCCGCGACCCTTATTCTAATATTTTTAACAAATCCGCCTCCATTCATGAATTAATACGAAAAAGTTAACGCGGTAAGCGGCACAGGCAATTTCCGTGTCGGAGATCCATGGAGATTGCTTCCTCGCCTTCGGCTCCTCGCAATGACAGAATAGGGCTTTATCCTTGCGCTACGACGCAACGGAGTAGGACACTGCAGGACACACCCCGTTACATCCGCCCCGTCACTGTCCTATCATTAGGCAAAACCGACGTCGGATTGCATCAATGGACTCGCTCGACAAAATTGATCCACAAACCGCGGCAGCGGCGCGCACCTTCCTTGCCAAGGTTGCGGATCGTTATGACTTGTCCGGCGCCATTCTGTTTGGGAGTCGTGCCCGACAGAACCATCGCCCGGACAGCGATGCCGATATCGCAGTCCTCCTGCGCGGGGCACACGGTGAATTTGTCGATACGAAACTGGCGTTGGCCGATATCGCCTACGAGGTGCTATTGGATACCGGCATATTGATCCAACCAGTGCCGGTGTGGGAGGACGAATGGAAGCACCCGGAACAACATGCCAGCCCGTCATTGTTGCGCAGCATCAACCGTGACGGAGTACGCCTCTGACGCCTATTGAACTGATGGACCGTGCTCGGCGCGCCATCACATCGGCGCGGCTCCTGCTCGCTGACGGCGACATAAACGGTTCCTGCAACCGCGCGTACTACGCGATGTTCGATGCCGCGCGCGCCGCTATCGCTGTTTCCGGTGCGCCGGTTGAAGCCAACGCCATTAAGACACACAGCGGCCTCATCTCGGCATTCAGTCTTTGTCTGGTCAAACCAGGACGATTACCTATCGAGTCAGGCAAGGCGCTGAATCGCGTGGCCGAACTACGCCTGATCTCAGACTATATCGGTCGTGAAGTAACCGCCCCGCAAGCAAAGACGGCGATCGATCAGGCGGAGACTTTTATAAGCACCATAGAGCGCGAATTTTCAAAAGAGATCGAAAATTCACGTTCCTAAAAATTCTTGGTTTATCTCCCTAATTTTCGTCCCCCGAACCTCCAGCCCGGCAAGATGACACAAAAGGGCACCTCCATTGCCGAGCGATAACACCTCCTCCGCCTTCGCGCCGCTGCGCGCACCGGTGTATCGAGCGCTGTGGATCGCGACCCTCGCGTCGAACATGGGGACGTGGATGCAGGATGTTGGCGCGGCGTGGCTCATGACGACTCTCTCGCCCTCCCCGGTCATGGTCGCGCTGGTGCGCGCGGCGAATGCGTTGCCGATGTTTTTGTTGGCACTGCCGGCGGGTGCGTTGGCGGATGTCATCGACCGGCGGCGGTTGCTGCTCGTTACGCAATTTTGGATGTTGGCGAGCGCGGCGACGCTGGCGGCGCTGACGTTGCTTGATCTCACGACGCCATCGCTCCTGCTCGCGCTGACCGCCTCGCTCGCCATCGGCACCGCGTTCAACGCGCCCGCGTGGCACGCGATCGTGCCGGAGCTGGTGCCGCGCTCGCAGTTGGTGGCGGCGATTTCGCTCAATAGCGCGGCGATCAATCTGGCGCGCTCGGTGGGGCCGGCGATTGGCGGACTGCTTATCGCGAGCGCGGGGCCGGGGGCGACGTTCGCGCTCAATGCGGTGTCGTTCTTCGGCACGATCCTGGTTCTGTATTACTGGCAGCGACCGGCGCACGAGGCGGTGTTGCCGGCGGAGCGTATGCTCGGCGCGGTGCGCGCCGGATTGCGTTATGTGCGCCACGCGCCGCTGGTGCTCACGGTGCTCGCGCGCTCGCTCGCCTTTACCGTGTTCTCGGTGGCGCTGCTGGCGCTGCTGCCGGCGCTGGCGCGCTTCGAATACGGCCGCGGACCGACGGGGTACGGCGTGCTGCTCGGATTCTTCGGCGCGGGCGCGGTGCTCGCGGCGACGTTGTTGCCGCGCGTGCGCGAGCGGTTGTCGTCGCAGCAGCTCGTATCGGCGGCCACGCTTCTCTTCGCCGCTGCACTCGGCGTGCTCGCGCTGGTGCGAACGCAGATCGTGGTCGATCTCGCGGTGCTGCTCGCGGGCGCGGCGTGGCTCGCGATTCTCTCTACCCTCAACTCGAGCATACTGGCGGTGGTGCCGAGCTGGGTGCGCGGGCGCGCGTTGTCGGTGTCGATCCTTACCTTCTTCGGCGGCATGGCGCTCGGCAGCGTGGTGTGGGGCTATGTCGCGGATCATTTCGGTTTTTCCATCGCGTTCGGCACGGCGGCGCTCGGCTTGTGCGTGGGACTGGCGGCGACGTACCGGCTGCGGCTTGCGAGCGGCGACACCATTGACCTGTCGCCGTCGGTGCACTGGCCGGCGCCGACGGTGGCGGAACCGATCGCGGGCGATCAGGGACCGGTGGTGGTGACGGTGGAATACCATGTCGACCCGGCGAAGACGCGGCATTTTCAGCGCATCATGAAACGTGTGCGCCGTATCCGCCGACGTGACGGCGCGTTCAACTGGGCGCTGCTGCGCGATACCGCGCACGCGGGACGCTTCACCGAGATGTTCGTGGTCGAGTCGTGGCTGGAACATTTGCGCCAACACGAACGCGTGACGGTCGCCGATCGCGCGGTGCTCGACCGTGCAAAGACATTTCACGTCGGGGAATCGCC
>JBKHXU010000171.1:0-26662 GCA_046565865.1 Gammaproteobacteria bacterium
ATCGTCTTCCACCCGCACGGTTACCCTCTGATTGCCGTTGGCGTTGAGCGCGAACGTGATGTCGGCGGAGAACGGCGTGAACCCGCCCTCGTGATGCGCGACAAGCTCATCGTTGACCCAAACCTCGGCCTCGTAATCGACAGCGCCGAAATGCAGAAGCACCCGGCCGCCGTCGGCGCGCACGGAAAACTCGCGCTGATACCAGCACGCGCCGTGGAATCCGCGATCGCCGATGCCGCTGTTTCTTGACTCGGGTGGAAACGGCACAATGATTTCGCGCGACCATTCGGTCACGTCGTCGGGTCTTTCGAAGCGATGTTCGTCGTCAAACACGAACTTCCACCGGCCGTTAAGGGAAATCCATGACGGCCGTTCGAGTTGCGGCCGGGGATACGCCTCGGTTGTCACTGTTAGCTCCACGGACTTAGCCGAAACACTGTATTTTAAAGGAACCTTAACCCGGCTTCCGTCATATCCGAGAAGCGCTGTGTTACTGTCTCGGCATGGATGATGCATCACGCGCCGAGCCCAAGTTCGACACCGAAGTTTCCTCACCTGCGCTTTGTGACCCTTTCGCCGCTAAAGGGTTCGACCCTGCGGTCGCCGATTTACCTGCGCCCAGCAGCTTCGTGGTGCACAGTCATCTGCGGTGGGACTTCGTATGGCAGCGGCCGCAACAGCTATTATCGCGCCTGGCCCCGCAAAGCCCGGTGCTTTTCATCGAAGAACCGCTCGCAACCGATTCCGAGCCGCATCTCGCGATCACGGAGCCGCAGCCGAATGTCGTGCGCGTAGTGCCGCACGTGGCGCCCCACATATCGACCGCCGATGCGCAAAGCCTAGAGACACTGAGGTTGTTGCAACCGGCGCTCGCTTCGCACCCGTTGCTCGCCGGCCGATTTCAGCGTCCGGTGCAGTGGTTTTATTCGCCGATGCCGGCGCCGGTGATGTTGGGTCGGTTCGACGCCAGCTGCGTCGTGTACGACTGCATGGACGAGCTCGCCAATTTTCGTTTCGCGCCGGCCGATATCGTGGTACGCGAGCGATTGCTGTTGACCAAGGCACATGTCGTTTTTACCGGTGGGTATCAGCTATACGCCTCGAAGTCGCGACACCACCGCAACGTGCACTTTTACGGCTGCGGTGTCGATGCCAAGCATTTTGCGCGCGCGCGTCACGCCGACACGCAGCCGCCGAAGGAACTCGCGGCGCTGCCGCGGCCTGTTCTCGGTTACTACGGCGTGATCGATGAACGCCTGGACTACGAATTGATCGCGAGTCTGGGCGATGCACTGCCGGCGGCGTCCATCGTGATGGTGGGTCCCCTTGCCAAGGTAGATGCGGCGACGCTGCCGCAACGGACGAATCTGCATTGGCTCGGGCAGCGGCGGTACGATGAGCTGCCGGCGATCGTCAAGGCATTCGACGTTTGCCTCATGCCGTTCGCGCTCAATGAGGCGACACAATACATCAATCCGACGAAGACATTGGAATACATGGCAGCCGGTAAGCCCATCGTTTCCACCGCCGTCCCCGACGTCGTGCGCAACTTTACGCCGATCGTGGAGATCGCGCGGTCGCATGCCGAGTTTATCAGCGCGATTGAGTGCGCGTGGAGCCAGCCGAACCAGGATCGATTGCAGCAGGGCATCGAGTGCGCAAATGCGGCTACCTGGGAAGCGATTGTGGCCGCCATGCGCCGTCACATAGCGGAAGCGTCGTCACCGCATTAGTTTATCGATTGGCACGGACTGCCAATCGCATTGTCTCCAGCATAGGGAAGTGCCATGAAAGTAGATGTCCTCGTCGTAGGCGCCGGGTTCTCCGGTGCCGTCGTCGCCGAAAGGCTCGCCAGTCAAGGTCGCGATGTGGTGATCATCGACAAGCGACCGCATATCGGCGGCAACGCGTTCGACACGTTGGATGCCCATGGGGTACTGATACACCCGTACGGGCCGCACATTTTCCATACGAATGGAATGCGCATTGCCCAGTACTTGTCGCAGTTCACCGAGTGGCGCCCATACGAACACCGCGTGCTCGCCAAAGTCGGCCAGCAGTTACTGCCAATCCCGATCAATATCGATACGCTGAACCGTCTATACGGCCTGGCGCTTACCGAGGAGACGGTGCAGGCCTACTATGAGAGCGTGCGCGAGCCGCGCGAACGCATCCAGACCAGCGAGGACGTGGTCCTCAACGCCGTCGGCCGCGATTTGTACGAGAAGTTTTTTCGCGGCTACACGCGCAAGCAGTGGGGACTCGATCCGGCGGAGCTCGCGGCAACCGTCGCCGCGCGCATCCCGACGCGTACGAATCACGATGATCGCTACTTCACCGATGTGTTCCAGTGCATGCCGCGCAACGGTTATACCCGTATGTTCGAGCGCATGCTGGATCACCCGAACATCCGTGTCGAAGTCGGCGTCGACTTCTTCCAGCTACGCAAGCGTCTGTCCGCGTGTCATATCGTTTACACCGGCCCGATCGACGCCTATTTCCGTTGCTGTTTCGGTCGATTGCCGTATCGGTCATTGCAGTTCAGGCACGTGCACTACGCCGACATGGCGCGCTATCAGTCAGTCGGCACGGTCAACTATCCAAACGACTACGCCTATACGCGCACGACGGAGTTCAAGACCGTTACCGGGCAACGTCACGCGGGTACCTCGGTCGTGTTCGAGTATCCGCAGGACGAAGGCGACCCTTACTATCCGGTGCCGCGTCCCGCGAACGAAGCGCTGTTCAAGCGCTACGATGCGCTGGCCGCCAAGGAGAAAGATGTGACCTTTGTCGGACGGCTAGCGCAATATCGCTACTACAACATGGATCAATGTGTCGGCGCCGCGCTCAAAGCGGCGGAGTATGTGTTGCCGAAGCTCGGCGCCACCCCGCGCGTTCCCATGGGCAGCGAGGCGCCGCGCATTGTTTCGGGCGGCTCGGTGGAACCGAGCGCGCTGTAGCTCATGCCGTCTTACGGGCACAGCGCGATCCCGGGTTTGGAGCTGTGGGGTGGGGTGGAATGCACCGTCAATCGCGTCCAGGACCGCTACCACTGCCAACTTACGCGCAACGGCCACGCCTATCGGGATGACGATCTGGAGCAGTTCGCGACACTCGGCATTCGGGCGCTTCGTTATCCGATATTGTGGGAGCGCACGGCGCCGCACGGTTTGGACGCAGCGGATTGGTGTTGGCCCGATGCGCGGCTTGCGCAATTGCGGGACCTCGGCATCACGCCCATCGCCGGGCTGGTGCATCATGGCAGCGGCCCACGCCATACCAGCTTGATCGATCCTGGTTTCGCCGACGGCCTTGCCCAATATGCCGGCGCGGTTGCGGCGCGCTACCCGTGGATCGATCACTACACGCCGGTCAACGAACCGCTGACCACCGCGCGCTTCAGCGGGCTGTACGGCGTGTGGTACCCGCACGGAAATGACGTGCACACGTTCATGCGCGCGCTGGTCAATCAGTGCCGCGCCGTAGTGTTGGCGATGCAAGCGATCCGGCGCGTGAACCCACAGGCGAAGCTGGTGCAGACCGACGATCTCGGTAAAGTGCACAGCACGCCGCTGCTCGCCTACCAAGCCGATTTCGAGAACGAGCGCCGCTGGCTGTCGTGGGACCTCTTGTGCGGCCGGGTCGATCGCGCGCATCCCATATGGAGCTGGCTGACGTACGTCGGCATCCCGGCGAGCGATCTCGAATGGTTTGAGCGTCATCCGTGTCCGCCCGACATCATCGGCGTGAACTACTACATCACCAGCGAGCGACTGCTGGATGAACGCTATCAAAACTATCCGGCGCGGTGCGATGGCGGCAATGGCCGGCATCGTTACGCCGACATTGAGGCCGCGCGAGCGCTGCAACAACCGACAATCGGCGTCGGTCCATTGCTCACCGAGGCATGGGAACGTTACGGCATACCGCTTGCGATCACCGAGGCGCACATCGATGCATCGCGCGAGGATCAGATGCGCTGGCTGCGCGACATTTGGCACGCGGCCGAGGACGCCCAGCGCAAGGGCGCCGACGTGCGTGCGGTGACCGTGTGGGCGTTGCTCGGTTCGTTCGATTGGAATTGCTTAGTGACGGAGTGCCGTGATTATTACGAGCCGGGACCGTTCGATATCCGGGGCGATACATTGCGGCCGACGGCGCTCGCCGGTCTCATGCGCGACCTCGCCGTCGGCAAAACACCGTCGCACCCGGCGCTCGCCGGACCCGGATGGTGGTGTCGACCTGATCGCTTCTTGTGCCCGCCGGTATCGCTTGGTGTGCCGGTACGAGACGTGCAGTGTCATTCCGCTGCTCGCAATGCCCCGAACGACGCACAAGGCAATGCGTCTCTCGCCCGGTCGCACCCCAGTCGCGGAGAGGGACGAGGGCAGTCAGGCATGGTGGCCCCATCGCCGTGGCAAGCGTCCGACGATGCCAAGCCGATCTTGATAATCGGCGCTACGGGTACACTCGGGCAGGCGTTCGCGCGCTTGTGCCGTGCGCGCGGCTTGGCGCACCGGGTGCTCGCGCGGTGTGACATGGACATCATGGACCGCTCCGCGGTCGAGCGCGCGCTCGAACGCTACGCGCCGTGGGCGGTCGTCAATGCTGCGGGCTATGTTCGTGTCGATGACGCCGAGCGCGAGCGCGCCCGCTGCTATTGCGAAAATGCATTGGGTCCGGCGCTACTGGCCGCCGCGTGCGCACGACACGGGTTGCCGCTGTTGACGTTTTCGAGCGATCTCGTGTTCGACGGCAGCCGGGACGCGCCGTACGTGGAATCGGATCCAGTGCAACCGCTCAGCATTTATGGCCGGAGTAAGGCCGACGCCGAGCGGTACGTGCTCGATAAACATCCCGCGGCGCTCGTGGTTCGAACCAGCGCCTTCTTCGGGCCCTGGGATACGTATAACTTCATCACCCTCGCGTTACGTGCCTTGGCAGCACAACAACGGTTTGTCGCGGCGAACGATCTTACGGTATCGCCCACGTATGTCCCAGACTTGGTGCACGCCTGCTTGGACTTATTGATCGATGGCGAGAGCGGCCTGTGGCACCTCACCAACGGCGAGCCGATCACATGGCATCAGCTGGCGGCAAGAGCTGCCGCCATCGCCGGCATCGCGGCGTCGAGCTTGGAGCCGGTCCCGGCAATGCGTATGAACTATCTCGCGAAGCGCCCACGATATAGTGCGCTTGCTACGGAGCGGGCGCGACTGCTGCCGAGTCTGGCGCAGGCGTTGGGCCGCTACCTTGAGCAAAGCGGAAACGCCGCCCGTGCGGCCGCAAGCGCGACGCCGGTGCCGATGTAGAAGCGCCTTCTCGACCGCTACCGGTAAGCCCGGCGCAATCAACGTTCCGGGCGGGCGTCGGTTGGCGCGCCGTTTTTTTAACGCGTGTTTTTGAAAGTGTTCGGATCGCCGGGGGCGGGGCGGCGCTTTCGAGCTAGCGGGTTTCGCCGAGGGTATCGGCCATCTTGGCCCCGCGCGCGCCCATGGGTTTCGGCCGGCCCTCGGTGCTGTCGACGCGCGTCTGGTGTTCCATCTCGGCGTTGAGCTCGGCGCCGATCAAAACCACGAGGGCCGTGAGATAGAACCACGTCAGCAGAATCACAATCGCCGCGAGCGCGCCGTAGGTTTCGTTGTAGTCGCCGAAGTTTGCGACGTACAACGAGAAGCCGATCGAGCCGGCGACCCAAAGCAATGTCGCCACCACCGCGCCCGCGCTCACCCAGCGCCAGCGCGGCTTGGCGCGACTTGGCGCGTACCGATAGAGCACGGCGAGTCCGATGATGAACGCGCCGCCCACGAACAGCCACAGCGCGAGACCGAGCAATTTTTCCAGCGCCGACGGCAGCGCCAGTTCCTTCAGCAACGGCGGCACTGCCGCGACCAACACCAGTGCGAGCAGCGCGAACAACACGGCCCCGACGGTGAGCATAATCGCAGTGGCATAGTATTTGAGGAATCCGCGACGCTCCCGCTCTTCGTACGCAATGTTGAGGGCGGTCATGAGCGCCTTGATGCCCGCGGTCGCGCTCCACAGCGCCAGCGTGATGCTGACGAGCAGACTGAAGCCGAGGCGTTCGTTGGGCGTGGATACGATGGCATGCACCTGGTCGCGGATCAGTGCCAGCGCATCGGGCGGCAATACCGCGCTCGCCGCGCCGACCCATTCTTCAACGTCGGCGGGGTCGGCGATTAAGCCTACGATCGACACCATTGCGGCGATTCCGGGAAAGATGGCGAGGAACGCGTAGAACGCGACACCCGCGGCGATGAAGAAGATATTGTCTTCGCTGAGCTGGTCTTTCAGGCGCAGCAGAATATCTTTCCAGCCGCGGCGTGGAATCTCCTCGGGGCTAGTCGCCTCGCGTCCGTGCGGGTCTGCTGTCACACCATGCATCGTATTAGTCTACATAGTGGATTGATCCTGCTTCACCCGTGGCATTCCTTAAAGGCAATTTGCCTAGCGGCATTAGCTGCTAAGACGCGGCTGCACGGAGTCGGTTTTGGACCGCCGCGGGACGCGCTGCGCCCCATTGTTACGCGCGGCGCCGCGCATTTCGTCCGGCGATTTGGGAAAGCCGCTACGCGCACTGTAATCGCGCCGCGGCTCGCGCAGGCTCCGCTCGTGCTCGCACAGTTGCTTGGCGTTGACGATATCGAGCGCGGCGACACCCGCAACCGCGCCGAGCGCGATTGCGCTGTTGCGCCGCGCCCGGTTGCGGCCGGTCAAACGCGGGGCGAGCGTACCCATATCGAGCGCATCGCCGGCGATGCGGGCGATGATCCACGGCGCCGGCCGCTTGGATAGCAGAATGCCGACGCCGGTTGCGATCTCGCGCGCGCCATAGGCGCGGACAACGCCGGTGCGCCGGCCCATACCGATGCCGCGTGCCACCGTCCGCGGCGCGAGCAACTGCAACAAACCGAGTCCGACGCTGAACCAGCCAAGCCCGCGCGCCACGGTATCGACCGGGCGCTGCCGGTGCTTTCGTGTCTTACTGTCGCTCGCCATGGCATTACCTCAATGGGTTTTGAGAACGACTTTGATACAGCCGTCCTCTTTGTTGCGGAATTTCTCGTACATCGCGGGGCCGTCTTCCAGTGAACCCATGTGCGTCACCACGAACGACGGATCGATCTGCTTGTCTTCGATGAGATGCAACAACTCGTCGGTCCAGCGATTGACGTGCGTCTGCCCGGTGCGCAGTTGCAGGCCTTTGTTCATCATCGCGCCGAGCGGGATCTTGTCGACCAGCCCTCCGTAAACGCCCGGCACCGATAGGATGCCTGCCGGCCGGCACACGTACATCATCTCGCGCAGCACGTGCGGTCGATCGCTCTCCAGAAACATCGCCTGCTTCACCCGGTCGTACAGCGAATCGATGCTGCGCGTCGCATGCGCCTCGAGACCGACGGCGTCGATGCATTTCTCCGGGCCCTTGCCATGCGTCAGCTCCTGCAGCCGCTCGATCACGCTGTCGCTGTCGAAGTTGATCGTGATCGCGCCGCCGGCACGCGCCATGCTCAGCCGGTCCTCGAGATTGTCGATACAGATCACTTGCTTCGCGCCGAGCAATATCGCGCTGCGAATGGCGAACTGGCCTACCGGCCCCGCGCCCCATATCGCCACGGTGTCGGTCGGTTCGATGTCGCACTGCACCGCGGCCTGCCACCCGGTCGGGAAGACATCGCCCAGGAAAAGTACCTGCTCGTCGGTGAAGCCGTTTTCAATTTTCACCGGTGTCACATCGGCATACGGCACGCGCACGTACTCGGCCTGTCCGCCCGCATAACCGCCGGTGAGATGGGTGTAGCCGAAGAGTCCCGCCGTCGCGTGGCCGAACACTTTGTCGGCCACCGACTTGTTCGGGTTGCTGCGCTCGCACACCGAATAGTTGCCGCGCTGGCATTGCTCGCACTCGCCACAACAAATCGTGAACGGCACGACGACGCGGTCGCCCACTTTGAGCTTACGATTGCCGCTGCCGACCTCGACGACTTCACCCATGAACTCGTGGCCGACAATGTCGCCGTTCAGCATGCCCGGCATGAAGCCGTCGTAGAGATGCAAATCCGAGCCGCAAATGGCGCAGCTCGATACCTTAACAATTGCATCGCGCGGGTGTTCGATGATGGGATCGGGGACGACATCGCAACGGATGTCGTGTTTGCCGTGATAGCGCAGCGCTTTCATTGCGGCCTCCTTGGCCAAATGCCGTAGCGTCCACGGTGTACGCGCTTCGTAGCGGGACCCGTCGATCGTAACACAACGCTTCTCGGGCGGAGGACGAAAAACCGGGACGCTAGGGCGTCCCTGCTTTCGATGTGTCTACGCGCGTGCGGCCGAGCGCTTCGCCTTTGGCGCGAAGAAATATTCTTTCGCCACCAGACCGGCGATGCCGAGCACGCCAATGATGCTCAGCGAAATGATAATGGGGGCGGAAATCGCGTCCCCGGGGGAGTTGATGGTTTCGAGCTTCTCGCCCATCTGCGCCCAGACGAAACTTATCGGCACCATGCCCAACACGGTGCCGGCCATGTACGACGGCAGTGGAATCTTGGTGAACGCCGCCCCCAGGTTCACCAGCCAGAACGGCAACACCGGCACGACCCGCAGGAACGCCACGTATAGCAAGCCGTTGCGACAGAAACCTTCGTTCAGTGCGTGTAAGCGGCCGACAGTGTGCTTGCGGCGTTTGAAAAAATCGGTGAACACGTACCGCGCCGCGATGAGCAACAGTGTCGCCCCGAGCGCGCCGCCGACGACGATCACCGCGGCCCCAAGCCAGCGTCCAAACAGTAACCCCGCCAATAGCGAAAGAATGCTCGCGATCGGCAGGCTGAACGCCGTGGACATCATGTATATGCCAACCGCCGCGACGAGCGTTACCGCGAAGTGCGCGTCTTTGTAACCGATAAGACTCTCCCGGCTTTCCTTGATGGCGTCGAAGCTCAGGTATTCGTGGCCGCCTAACAGGAAAAAAAGCAGCAGCGCCAACGCAAAGAGCCCGATCAGACCGAATTTGAGAAACTTGGTGAGGTCGCGTTTTGATTTAGGCATGAGACAGAGGCGTGCGATGTGATTCCGCAGTCTATGTCCCAAGTAGACAAATTAAACAGCCGTTGGACGATGCGCCAAGGGATACCCCCGGTTTTGCTGGCCGGCCCAGCGGTGAGGAAATCGGACCAACCTGTGCGGGTATAGCGCTGGCACGACAATTCTCCGGTGTTCGCCGGTGAGGGATTAGGGTCTGTCGAGCAGCGACAGCATGTCGAGCTGGCGGTTGTCGCCGATCACGCGCTCGAAATCGAGTCCGAGCGTCGTCAGTACCGGCTCGGCGACGGCCTTGATTTGCTTTTCCACGTAGTGCTCGCGGTCAAGCGGGTGTTGGATGTTATCGACCGGTTCGGGTCCGGCGGTGGTGATCACGTACTGGATCAATCGGCCGGTGGGCTGCGCGGATTTACGCGCGGCGACGACGTGCGGCGGGGTGGTCGCGGTGTAGTCGTCCGCGTGCTTGCGCAGGTTTTTGCGGTAGACCAATGCCTCATCCAGCTCGCCGCACCGAAGCTTCTGCACCACTTCGACCAGGTAGGCGTCGACCGACTGATCGGTGAATAGCCGCTGATATAGCTCACGCTGCACCTGCTTGGCGAGCGCGGTCCAATCGCGGCGCACGACTTCCATGCCGACGAATTCCACCTCGTCAGTGCCGCTGCCATGCACGACCCCGGCGTAGCGCTTGCGCGCCCCGCCGGTACCATGGCGCACGCGCGGGAGGAACAGTTTGCGATACAGCTTTTCGAACTCGAGTTCGAGGCGGCTGGTGACATCCCAGCGCTCCTTAATATGGTGCGCAAGTTCCTCCGTCAGTGTCGCGGCCAGACCGGGACCGGCGGCCTTCGCCGCGTCGGCATCGCCCGCACCGGCGCTGACGAAGAGGCTGTCCGTGTCGCCGTAGAGCACGCGATATCCTCGCTGCTCAAACCAGTCTTTGGACCACAGCAGCAGCTCGCGGCCGCTGCCGGTGATGCTGTTGGCGACCGCGGCGTTGTGGAACCGGCACGCCGGCGTACCGAGTACGCCGTAAAACGAGTTCATCAGAATCTTGATCGCGTTGGACGCCACCTGGTCGCCAGCCTTTTTCGCCGCCTCGCGTTGCGGGAACAGCGCATCCAGCATCTGCGGCAGGATCGCCGGCGCGCGCCGAAACGCGGCGCCGGGGGTGCGGATGACGTCGGCGTCCGGCGCCGGTTCGGCGACGTAGGCCAAAGGATCGATATTGAAGGTCCGAATGATGCTCGGGTACAGGCTCTTGAAATCGAACACCCACACATTGCGATGCAGCCCCGTCACCGGCTCCAGCACGTGCCCGCCGTGTTGCGCGGCGTGCACGCTCGAATCGTCCGAGCGTACGCTCGGCGCGACCACGCGCCGGCGTTCAAGCTCGGTCAGGTACAAAAAGTCGAACGAGGCGATGCTCGCCGCCACGCGATCCGGCGTCATCCCGGTTAGCGCGCTGCGCGCGAACGCCAGGCGCACCAAATCCAGCTTCAGCACGATCTCGTACGCCAGCCGCGCGTCGGTGCGCGCGTAGCGCGCGAACGCGCGCAGATCGTGCTCGTAGTTGTGCAGGATCTCGCCGATGCGATCGCGAACATCGCCCGCGACCGCCTTGCCTTCGCCGAGCACCGTGCGCGCCACGGCGTCGAGCGAATAATCGTCCATGCGCACGAACGCGCCGCGCAGGAGATCGATGCCGTCCAACACCAAGCGGCCCGGGACGCTCGCGTTGCCGCTGCCGAAGTAGCCCTCGGCCTTGCGGATGCGCAGCGCGCCGGCCTCGCGGCCGAGGTTGAGCGGGTGGCGCAAGCGCGTGGCGATCTTTTGCAGCACGCTCAAGTCGAAGTCGACGATGTTCCAGCCGGTAAACACATCGGGGTCGAGGCGGCGTACGCGCTCGGTGAAGACATCGAGCGCCGCGAGCTCGTCGCGACAACGGATGGATTTTTCCGGCAGCGGCCGGTCGCGGTCGTCGACGATGAGCACTTCATCGACATCCGGCCCATACAGCGAGATCGCGAGCAGGCGCTCGCCCTTGGCGTCGGTTTCGATGTCGAATGCCAACACGCGCGGCTCGATACGAACCGGCGCCGGGCGGAGCAGGGGATCGTCGAACACCCAGGTAATGCCGTCGCCCGGCACGGCGTCACCCTCGATCTCGCATCCGCCCTTGATGCCGCGTTCGATGAGATAACGCACGGCGAAGCGCACGTCCGCTTCGAAAGTCTCGATTCCCGCGCCCTGCAACCGATCGCGCAGCGGCGGTACGTCGGTGGGCGTGTCGACCTCGATGCGCGCGACCGCAACGCCGGCGAAGTTGCGCCGGTCCGTCGGCTGCGGCGTCGGTGCGCCGAGCGCCTGCGCCGCGGGCGCCGCATCGGCGCGGATGTAGAAATGCGGGCGCTGGCGAAAGTCTCGTAGCAGAAAGGTGTTGCCGTCGTCGAGCCGACCGTAGAGATGCACGACCGGCACGCGGCGCGCGTCGGCTAGCGTCTGCACTCGATAACTTGCCTGCAAGATGAAACCGCGGACCACCATGCGCGCATTTTGCGCCAATCGCGCGACGGCCGCGATCGGCGCGGTTCAGCGTCCCGGATCCAGCGCGGTAGCCGCCGCTTCGAGGGCCGCGGGCGACGCCGCGCGCGCGGGCGACTGCGGCGGCCGAATGAGAGTGAGCAGGTTGGTGTAGTCGTCGCGCCAGCGCACCGCGCGCAAGTCAGGTGGCCGCACCGAAGGCGCGACTGGCAGCGTCTCGGCGCGGTGTGCGAGCAGCGCCCAAACGCTGCCGCTGTCGGCATCCGTATCTGCGTGCTCCACGAGCGCGAGGGTCAAGCCGTGCGCCTCGGCGAGCCCCCATACCAGCGGTCGCAGGTCGAGAAAGCGGTTGCTGATGTGCAGTGCGAGCAAGCCGTGCTCGGGCGCAAGCCGCGCGAGGTAGAGCGCGATTGCCTCGGTCGTCAGCAGGTGCGCCGGTATCGAGCCGCTGTTGAACGCGTCGAGCACCAGCACGTCGAAGCGCTGCAACCCCCGACCGCGTTCGCGGTCGAGCGACAGGCGCGCGTCACCCGGCACGACGTCGATGGTCGCGCGGCTGTCGCGCAGGTAGGTGAAAACGCGACCCGGCGCCTGCGACAGGCGCGTCACTGCCGGATTGATCTCGTAGAAACGAAACACGTCGCCGTCGCGACCGTAGGCCGCGAGCGTACCGGTTCCGAGCCCAACCACGCCGACATGCATCGGCTCGCCGGCGCGGCGCAGCGGGTGCGCGTCGAGCGCCTGGCCGATGCCGCTCTCGCGCGCGTAGTAACCGTGCGGCTCGGGTTCGGCGCCCGGCGCGAGACGTTGCCAGCCGTGGACGGTGAGCCCGTGACGCAGCTTGAGCCATCCGGTGCCGTCGGCGTCGATAACCGGGAACGCCTCGACGATGCCGAAGAAATTTCGCGCCTTCGCGATTGGGTGCTCGGTCGACGCGTACATCGGCGCGAGCTGCGCGATTCCGAAAACTGCCACCGCGGCGGCGACAGCGAGCGCGCGACCCGGTCGATGTGTGCCGCGCCCGACGAGCGCCATCGCATCGCCGCCGACGCGTGCTGTCGTCCGCTGTAGCACGTATGCCGTGGCGGCGGCGAGGGCGAGCGTCGCCAGTATGCCGTACGTCCAAGGCGCCACCACGATGCGGGCTAAGGCCTGCCACTGATCGGCGAACGCGAACACGCACACCATGCCCGCGCTAAACAGCGTGAGCAAGGCCGGCGTGCCGGTACCCCGGTACAGTACCGAGGACCGATCGCGCCACAATACGATGAGCGCCAGCGCGGCGCACACCCATAGACCCAGCGACAACTCCCAGTACGCGGGGAACACGCGTGGCGCAACGAGCCCGACGAACAGACCGCCCGCCGCACCGCCGGCCGTGATCGTGAGATAGAACGCGGTGGCGTAATGCGGCGCGGGCTTGAGCCGCGCCAGCTCCCCGTGCAACACCATGCAGGCGATGTAAAGTCCGCCGCTGTAGAGCAGGACCTGCGACCACAACGTCGCGCTGACGCTGTATTCGAGCGTGAGTGTGACCAGCCCGAGCGCCGGTACCAGGGCGGCGAGGTAGACGTTTCGCGGGTACCAGCGCTCGCCGGCAAAACTCAAGATGAACGACGCGAGATATAGCGACAGCGGCAGCACCCAGATGAGCGGCACGACCGCGATCTCTTGCGAGAGCTGGTTGGTAATGGCGAGCAACAGCACCGAGGCGCAGGTGGGCAGCGCGAACCATAAAGTTCGCTCGCCACGTGTCGGTGCTCGGCTCGCGGTCGCTCCGTGACCGACTGCTGTGAGGCTACGTATGCGGCGCGCGCGCCAGGCGAGCGCGGCGATGCCGATCGTGAACGCCAAAAAAGCGAGCCACCACACGTGTGCCTGCCAGCGCAGCGGCAGCAATGGTTCGACCACAAACGGATACGTCAGCAATCCGAGCAACGATCCCAGGTTGGACAGCGCGTACAACCGATAGGGTGCGCGACGGCGCTCGCCTCCGTACCAGTGCTGCACCAGCGGCGTGGTTGCCGCCAGTGCGAAAAACGGCGCGCCGACCGCGAGCGCGAGCCGCGCCGTGAGATGCCACACGGGATCCTCATCGCCCAGCGGCTTCCAGGTGTCCGCCGGTAACAGCGGCGTGCCCCAGGCGAGGGCGGTCGCGGCCAGCGCGGCGAGTGCGGCCGCGATCACCGCTAAATGCAGCCGCGCCTGCCAGCGCGCGGGCAGGCGCGTAAGGCCGTGCGCGTACGCGTATCCGAGGAGCAATGTGATCTGAAAGAAGAGCAGGCACGCGGTCCAGACCGCTGGCACGCCGCCGTACCACGGCAGCAACCACTTCGCGAGCAGCGTCTGCACCTGGAACAACAGGAAGGCGCTGAGGAAGACGGTAAAGGCGTAGAGTGCCATGGGGCATCCTCGAACCGGCGAACGCCATCATATTATGGGCCGACGCACCCGCGAACAGCCCGTCGGTGTCGCGTCAGCGATACAGCAGCACCGCCTCGCGTTCCGTGCGCCAGGCGTGTTCGTCCGGCTGGGTGAGGGCGTCGAGATCGGCGGGGTTGGCCGTATTGTCGTCGACCCATTCGCGCAGCAACTCGCTGCCATTGATGACATCGATGGCAAGGCGGTCGCGCTCGTATTCGTATGGGAAATTACGCCACAGCGGATAGTCGGGGCGCAGTTTACGCAACGCCTTGAACGCCAGCGCCTGCAAGCGCCATGGGCGAAATGCCACATGGTCGTAGCTCGGGTCTTCGACGTGGATTTGCACGCCGGCGCAAAGTTTGTCGGCGTGTTTGTGAAACGTCGGCTCGAACCAGCAGTCGCGCAGGCGACAGCCCTGCATCCACCACGGCGCCAATGTCTGCATCGTCGCAATCAAACGCCGCGGCTCGATATCCGGGGCGCCGAAAAGTTCTAGCGGACGCGTGGTGCCGCGGCCCTCCGACAACGTCGTGCCTTCGAGCATCACCGTGCCGGGGTAACAGCGGGCCATCCATAGATTGGGCGCGTTGGGGCTGGGGTTGACCCAGGCGCGCTCGCCGAGCGGCCAACCGTATCCGGGCGCGCTGCTAGGTCGCCAGCCTTCCATCGTCACGACCTCGCATTCGACGTCGAGGCGCAACGTTTTTACAAACCACTTCGCGAGTTCGCCGAGCGTGAGCCCATGGCGCATCGGCAGCGCGCCGGCGCCGACGAAGCTCTCCCAACCGGGGCGCAAGGTCAGGCCTTCGATCGGTCGCCCCACGGGATTCGGGCGGTCGAGCACCCAGACGGTTTTGCGGTGTTGCGCCGCCGCTTCCAGCATGTAGCGCAATGTTGTGATGAACGTATAGATGCGGCAGCCGAGGTCTTGCAGATCGACCAGCAGCACGTCGAACGTGTCCAGCATCGCCGGCGTCGGCCGCCGTACCTTGCCGTAGAGACTGAACACCGGAATGCGATGCACCGGATCGGTATAGTCCGGCGACTCGATCATGTTGTCCTGCTTGTCGCCGCGCAGCCCGTGCTGCGGGCCGAAGGCCGCGGTCAGTTTGATCTCCGGCAATGTCGCCAGCGCGTCGAGTGAGTGCGACAGATCGCGCGTCACCGACGCCGGGTGCGCGAGCAGGGCGACGCGCTTGCCCGCCAGCGGCTGGCGCAGGCGCGGTTCCTCTAGCAGGCGATCAATGCCGAACTTCATCGAGTGTGAGTACGAATGCGTCGGGATGATGGAAATCGGGTGTATCGAGCGGATGGCGCAGCGCCCAGTACGATAGCGAACCGCTCGTGTCCTCAACGACCGCGGCGAGGCCGAGCATCACTTTACCGCTATCGAGCGACAAGCGATCGAGACGGATGACCGCATCGAGCTCTAGCTGACGCTCGCCCCGGCACACCGTGACATGTGGATCGAGTTCGGCGGTGCGCACCGGATCCGATGGTATGCGTTCGCGCGTGCGCGCAAACGCATACGCGGCCCATTCGCCCGACGGCGAAAAGTTGAACTCATGGTACGCGGTTTGACCCTCTCGCCGCAGAAACGCCTCACAGCAGGTATGGCGCCAAAGGTTGTCCGCGAAGCCGCGCAGCTGGCGCGGTGGTATGCGTATGCGGTTAAGGTCTCCCATCAGCAAAAATCTCAGCACCAACGTGCTCGGTGTCCGCTCGATGTGTCCGGCAATCCCATTGAGCGCCGCCGTTGGGAGCGCCGGATGTGGGATCAGCGTGAACGGCTGTGGCATCGGCGCGAAGCGTACCAAAGTTATCGTCGGCGCGGATAGTTCGATCGGTTTACTTTCAATGGCGGGAGATCATTTGCGACGGTTCGCGTAGGGTACTGTTTTGTGGTCGCGCTTGCGGCTACGCTTGGAAAACACGTCTGGAGGCATATGGCAGCACATCCCAACAGGTTTCTGGCGCGGCCGAGCCGGGCCGCGATGGTACGTACCGCCGTGATCGCATTGTTTGCTGGCGCAACGTTGGTATTCGGCTACCGCTATGTTGTCGCCACCGGTGTCGAGGAGATGGCGTCGTCCCGGCCGGCACCGGCGTTTACCCATCGGCAACCGGCCGAATGGATCAATTCGGCGCCGCTCGAGCTCGCGGCGTTGCGTGGGCGCGTGGTGTTGCTGGACGTGTGGACGTTTGACTGCTGGAACTGTTACCGGTCGATTCCCTGGCTCAAGCGGGTCGAACAGAAATATCAGTCTCAGGGCTTGCAGCTGATCGGCGTGCATACGCCCGAGTTCGACCACGAGCGCGCGCGCGACGCGGTCGAACGCAAAGTGAAGGAATTTGGCATCGCGCACCCGGTGATGCTGGACAACGACTATTCGTACTGGAACGCGCTCAACAATCAGTATTGGCCGGCGTATTATTTGATCGATCGGCGCGGCGACATCCGCGCCGTCTATGTTGGTGAGATGCACAGCGGGCACGCACGTGCGCGCAAGGTCGAGGCGAAGATAGACGAGTTGCTTGGTGAGGCGGCGGCATCGGCGCCATCGCCTACGTCACCGATTTCCCAGCGCGAGGTTTCGAGATGAGTTTCAAAAACGTCGAGGTAAAAAAGAAGGCCAACATCTACGACGGCGGCAAAGTCACGTCCCGCACCATTATCACCGCCGATGGCAAACGCAAGACGCTGGGAGTGATGTTGCCCGGCACGTACCATTTCAATACCGACGCGCCTGAGCGCATCGACGTGCAGCAGGGGCGGTGTCGCGTTAAACGCAGCGGCGAATCGACCTGGAGCGAGTACCGGGTAGGCCAGAGTTTTGAGGTGCCGGGCAAGTCGTCGTTCGATATCGAGGTGGCAGAGTTGTTGGACTACATCTGCCATTTCGAGTAGCGATCAGCGGCTCGATTGAGCCGTCGCCACAGGCGCCGGATACGCCGTCAATCGCGCGCGTCCGCGCCGGCTCGGCTCGCCGCATCGTTTTGCGGTCCGGTTAGCCACCGTGACAGCGTTACGATCGGCGTTAGCCCCCAACGTACCAGCGCGCGCAACCGGTCTCGCTCGCGAATGAAATCCGCAATCGGCGGGCTTACGCGGTAATAGCCGTTCACAATGGCGCGACCAGCGGCGTTCGTCATCAAGTACCGATCGCGCAGGACGCGCAACGTCTCCACCTCCGGCGCCAACGCCGTGCCGTACGCCGCGGTGGCGATGAAGCAGCCGCCGCCGCTGCCGTTGAGTCGGAAAGCAGGATCGTTGTCGGCGATCGTCGCGAGCGCGCCGGCGGCGCTGCCGACCATGTAGCGCGCGCTGCGCGCGAGCGTCAGCGTTACCGTCTCGTCGCCCTCCGGAAGATTGTCGCCGCGCGGGGTGATCGTGACGATTGCCGAGTCGGAACCCGCCATGATGGTCACACTGCCGGGCAATGCCTCGTAGTCGGCGCCGTTGGTTGCCGTGCCGCCCAGCGTGTACTGGACGGTCAGTGCCGACGTATTGGGTCCAGCGCGGGTCACGACGAATGTCGCCAGGTCGGCGGCCGCCGGCGGCGTGGTGTCGGTTTCGGCCGCCGCGGCGTCAGATGTGGCCACGGTGACCGTCTGCTGCACCGCGGCCACCACAGTGGCGGCATCGACAATGCCCGCACCGCATAGCGCCGGTGTGCAATCGCTCCCGGTGCCGGTGGGAAACGCACGCGCGCTCGCTTGTAGCTGCGCCGCAATTTGCGTTGATGTCAGCGCGGGGTTCGCCGACAACATCAGGGCGACGACGCCGGTAATCGCGGGCGCCGCCATGCTGGTGCCCTGATAGAACGCGTACGCGGAGCCGCCCGTTACCGGCGTCGTGGCGCCACTGTTGACGGTTGATTCGATGCCGTTCGGATCGTTAGCGAACGTTTGCGAACCGCCGGCGGCGGCGATGTCTACGCTCGCACCGAAGTTGCTGTAGGACGCGCGCGCCCCGGTGCGGGTGGTGGCCGCGACGCTGACGACACCGGTGCAACTGGCCGGACTCGCGTTCGCGGCGTCGGTGCCTTCGTTGCCGGCGGCCACGACCACGGTGGCGCCGGCGGCGATTGCGTCGCTGATCGCGTTCTGAATGGTCGGTGTCATGCTGCACGGTACCGAGGCGCCCAGGCTGATGTTGAGGACTGCGGCCGGGTTGGCATTGGCGGGCACGCCGGCGACGCCGATACCCGCCGCCCAGCGTATGCCGTCGGCGATGTCGGATGCGTAGCCGCCGCATCGCCCCAACACGCGCACCGGCAAGATGCGCGCAGTCCAGTCGATGCCGGCAATGCCGGCGGCGTTGTTGGAACGGGCGCCGATGACGCCGGTGACATGGGTGCCGTGCCACGAGCTGGGCGACGCTTCAATACAAGGTGTCGTCGGGTTGGCGACATCGGCCGACGTCGCCCAGTCGCCGGGATCGCTGGGGTCGTTGTCCCGACCATCGCCGTCGTTGGCGACGAAGAACCCGCCCCCCGGGTCCGCCGAAACGAAATCGTAGCCGGTGACGAGGCGCGCGGAATCGATATCCGAATGCGAAACGATCCCGGTATCGAGCACCGCCGCGACCACGCCCGCGGAACCGGTCGTGATGTCCCACGCGCCCGGCAAGTTCATGCCGCCCGCAACGTTGTCCGGCGCGGCGTAAGAATGCAGCGACCATTGGCCCGCATAGCGTGTGTCGTTCGGAACTAGCAGCGGCCGGAAAATCCGATCCACCTCGGCGTATTCGACATCCGGGTCCGCTTGCACCACGCGCGCCATCGCCTCGGCCTCCTCGGTCGTCATGCGGTACGGCAGGCGCACCACTTGTGCGCCGTCCGACATGGCGCGCAAGTGGGTAAACGGTATGCCGGCCTTGGCGCTCAATGCGCGCACGTCGCTCGGGTTGGGGGTTCGTGGGCGGAACTTGACGATCAGGCGATCGGCGACGGCCTTTTGCGCGCCGGCCGTGGCGGAAAGGTTTGCAGAAAACTGCGCGGTTGCAGGGCCAAGCACGGCGAACGATGCCGCAACCAGGCCCCCGGCGATCCACCGCTTGCTGGTAGTCATGGCTCCCTCTTATTGTTCGTCAGGACGCGGCGACTGATGTCGCATGATTCGATCGGGTTCTACGTACTCTACATTAGAATGCGCGCCGAACCGTTGTATGAGTTGCGCGGCGGCATCGGGAGTTGCTCCGCCGATCGCATACAAATGCACGTTGTCGTACAGCGTGCGTACATACGTGAGGGTCGCGCCCGCCTGTTGCGCCTGCTGACGTAAATAACGATAGGTCGCATCCAGCAACCGCGCTTCGCGCACTTTGACGATAATGCGTGCCGGCTGCGCCGTCGGCGCGGAGTCGTTCGTTGTTGTCATGCGTGCCGCGGCGGCGCATGCGGATAGAAGTAGGGCGATGGCGACCAACGCACTGCGAAGGTGAACGGGCACACGGGCGCTCCGGTCAGGGAACTGGCACATTACTCGATTTCACGCCTTTTTTGCCACCCCGCCCGCCGTGTCGGCGCCCGGCGCGAACGGGTATCATGCGCCGGTGATTCAACCGCCCCATTCTGACGTCGAGGTTAATGCATCGTGACGCACAACGCTTCACCGCGCCCCGCGCGTTCGCCGCTGCGCTGGTTGGATTCGATACCGATGATTCCGCTGGTGGTGGGCGCGGTCTTGCTGGGCATCGCCCCAGTCAGTCCGGAGCCGCATCTATGGCAAAAGCTAAAAATGCTGGCGGCGGGACGTTTGACGCAGCCGGTAGACATCTTCGATCTCTTCATGCACGGCGCGCTGCCGTTGGTGCTGCTGCTGAAGCTGGCGCGCCAGCGCCTGGCGGCGCGCTCGCGCTGACGCCCCTTGCCGCAGTAGGGCGAGACGCCGGCACGTCGATCGCGTTGGTTGTTCCCGCGTTCAATGAGCCGTTGCTCGGCGCCGCGATACAGCGGCTGAGCGCGCTCAAGCCGGATGAATTGATCGTCGTGCATACCGGCGATCCCGTCTCCCGCAACAGCCTGCGCGACATTCCGGCACCGGCCGGGCTGCAAGTACTCGAGGCGCCGCGGGGGCGCGCGTCGCAGATGAATGCCGGGGCAGCCGCCGCGCACGCCGACATTCTCATTTTTGTGCATGCCGATACGCTTTTGCCCCCGACCGCGCTCGATGCGGTGCGCCGCGCCGTCGCCGATGGTGCGCTGTGGGGCTTTTTTGCGGTGCGACTGAGCGGGCGCCACCCCTTGCTGCGCGTGGTCGAGCGCATGATGAATCTACGCTCGCGCTTGACCGGCATCGCCACCGGCGATCAGGCGCTGTTCGTGCGGCGCGACGCGTTTCAGCTCGTCGGCGGCTATGCGCGCATCGCGTTGATGGAAGACATCGAGCTGTGCACGCGCCTTAAATGGTTCGGGCGACCGGCACGGTCGACCGCCGCAGTTATCACCTCCAGTCGCCGCTGGGAAGCGCACGGCGTGCTGCGCACCATCGTGCGCATGTGGTGTCTGCGCGCGTTGTACGCGCTTGGCGTCTCGCCACAGCGGTTGGTGCGGTGGTACAACTCAAAAATCCCCTTGCCCTCCGAGAGGGGGCCAGCGGATTAAACACTTGAATGTTCTATCCTCCATCCTCACCGGCCCCCCGGAGGGAGAAGGGATCTCCCAGTTTCAAGTTTTTCTAAGCCGATTATCTATGCGCGGGCGCGAATAAAATGCGGGGTTGGTATCTGGTAGCCGGTCGCATACGCTTCGAGCATGCCAACCAATAGCTCATTCGTCCCTGCCTGGCGGACGTCGAACGCCTGGCGGCTAACGTGGCTTCGAGCGATCGTATTGGGTATGGCGAGTGCCTCCGTGGTTAACGCATGGGCGCAGACGCTGACGCCGGAAGAGGCCGCCAATCAAGAGTCGCTGCGCCAGCAGGAGCGTGAACGCTTGCTGCGTCAACGGCAGGAACAAATCCCGGACGTTCGTTTCGAGCGGTTGGAGCCGCAGTCCGAAGCCGCCCGCATTCCCGACGAGTCTCCGTGCTTTTTCATCCGGAAAATTTCGCTTTCGGGCGACAGCGCCGATCGATTTACGTGGGCGCTTGATTTTGCGAACCGGCGTGACGATGGTCAGATCGACAAAGCGACAGGGCGTTGCCTGGGTGCAAACGGTATCAATCTCATAATGAAGCGCATCCAGAATGCGCTGATCGCGCGCGGTTATATCACCACGCGCGTGCTTGCTGAACCTCAGGATCTTCGCGACGGTACACTTGCGCTTACGCTGATCCCCGGCCGCATCCGCGGCATTCATTTTGCCGACCCCTCCGACATCCCGGCCACCGCCTGGGAAAGCACCCACGGTGCCGATGGTCGTCGGCGCGCCATACTCATCGGTCGTCGCACGCTGCGCTTTCCGGAACGGCATCCTCCGCACGCCGCTTTATGGAATGCGCTGCCCGTGCATCCCGGAAAGATTCTCGATCTGCGCGATCTCGAACAGGGCATCGAAAATTTCAAGCGCGTTCCTACCGTAGATGCCGACATCCAGATTGCGCCCGCTGAAGTTTCGTCGTCGTCGGCACCGGCGCCTGGCGAGAGCGACCTCATCGTCGCCTGGCGCCAATCGTCGACTTACCGGCTCCATGTTTCGGCCGACGATTCGGGGGCGAAGGCGACGGGAAAGTATCAAGGCAGCATGACGCTCTCCGTTGACAACGGACTGAACTTGAGCGATCTGTTCTACGTCTCGCTTGGCAGCGAACTAGGTAGCGGCGAGGGCGGCGACTACGGCAACCGAAACTATACGGCCCACTATTCGGCCCCCTTTGGGTACTGGCTGTTGGGGTTGACGGCGAGCCGATACGGCTATCACCAGTCCGTCGCCGGCGCCAGTCAGGTATACCTATATAAAGGCACCAGCAACAACGCCGAAGTGAGCGTGTCTCGGGTGTTCCACCGCGACGCGACCAGCCGGACGATCGGAACGGTATCGGGCTGGCTGCGGGAATCCAGAAATTTCATCGACGATACGGAAGTGGAGGTGCAGCGCCGGCGCATGGGCGGATGGAAGGCGGGAGTCACACACCGCGCGACCCTGGGTTCGAGCGTCCTCGAAGCCGCCCTCGCGTGGCGCCAGGGTACCGGCGCTTTCAACAGCCTGCCGGCTCCGGAAGAGCAGTTCGGCGAGGGGACATCGCGCCCCACGATTCTAACCTTCGATGCCCAACTCGAACTTCCGTTGGCGTTCGCCGGGAAACAATGGGCGTATGTCGCAGCCACGCGGGTCCAGCGGAACCACACGCGCCTCATTCCCCAGGACTATTTCGGTATTGGCGGGCGTTATACCGTGCGCGGATTCGACGGGGAGCGTTTGCTGGCGGCCGAGCGCGGCTACTGGTTTCGCAACACCCTCCTGTGGGTGACCGGGAACGCGCTCGTGCAACCTTATATAGGCGTCGATTGGGGCAAGGTCGGCGGACCGACGAGCGATGAGCTGGTGGGTACGAGCCTGGTCGGCGGCGTGATCGGTCTGCGTGGTGGTGGCAAACGGTGGCGATACGATGTTTTCGTCGGCCGGCCGTTAAGTCGGCCTACGGGTTTCGAAACCGACACGCCGGCTTTTGGGTTCAACATCAGCAGTTCTTTCTAGGCGTATGTTTTGATGGATATCACGACAGTCGCCGCGCTCGACCGGTTGACGGTTTTGGTCGAAGCCGATTAGATTCGGGTACGCCGTACTACGAGGATAGCGGCGCCAGGGACGGCACAAAAACGGCGGGCGTTTTTGAAAGGGGAGTTCAACTGTGCGTACTTTACTCGGACGTGCCGTCCGCTGTTGGTTCGTGGTTCCGCGTTACCTCCAATCTAAGTTCTCATCGCGTTCGCTAAAACGCCTGGCGCTGCTTGCGTCGGCGGCATTATTGCCGCCGATGGCGGCACAAGCGGACATCGAGGCGGACGCCGCCGCCGGCGCCAACCAACAACCGACCGTGCTCAACGCGGCCAATGGCGTACCGCTGGTTAACATCCAAACCCCGAGCGCGGCGGGCGTTTCGCGCAACGCCTACAGCCGTTTCGACGTCGACAATCGTGGCGCGATCCTCAACAACGCACGCAAGAACACACAGACTCAACTCGGTGGGTGGATTCAGGGTAATCCGTGGCTCGCGGGCGGCACGGCGCGCGTCATCCTCAACGAGGTCAACGCCAACAACCCGAGTTTGCTGAACGGCTACCTCGAAGTCGGCGGTGATCGCGCCCAAGTAGTGATCGCCAATCCGGCCGGCATCACCTGCGACGGTTGCGGTTTTATCAACGCCAATCGTGCGACGCTGACGACCGGCGCGCCACTCTTCGGCGGCAGCGGCCAGCTCGACGGCTACCTGGTACAGCAGGGCACGGTCACGGTACAAGGCGCCGGGCTCGACGCGCGTCAAGTCGACTACACCGACCTCATCGCGCGCTCGGTCGCGATCAACGCCGGTCTGTGGGCCAACGATCTTACCGTTACCACCGGGGCCAACCGCGTCCAAGCCGATCCGGCGCACGCCACGGCAACCACAGGAACCGGCGCGACGCCGCTGTTCGCCATCGATGTCGCCCAGCTTGGCGGCATGTATGCGGGGAAGATCGTGCTCGTCGGCACTGAGGCCGGTGTCGGCGTGCGCAACGCCGGTCACATCGGCGCGAGCGTGGGCGATGTCGTGGTGACCGCCGATGGCCGACTGGAGAACGCCGGCCGCATCGACGCCGCCACTCACGCGCGCCTTCAGTCGCAGGCGGGCGTACGAAACAGCGGTACGGTATATGCCCAAGGGGACGTCGCCGTCGGCACCCGCGGCGACATCGACAACAGCGGCGTCATCGCCGCGCGCGGGAACGCCGTGCTCACGGCCGACGGCGCGACCGGCCGCGTCACCGGTACGGCGACTTCGGTGCTCGGCGCCGGTATCCAAACCGACGGCACCATCGGCACGAGCGGCGCGCTAACGATCAATGCCACGCAAGCCATCGTCGCGCAGGGACAGAACCTGAGCGGGGGCGATCAAACGCTTAGCGCCCAGTCGCTCGACTTGTCCGGCAGCGAGACCCACGGACAGAACCTGCATCTGCACGCCACCACCGGCGACATCGATATCACCGGCGCCACGGTCGCGGCGAACCAGACGTTGACCGCCAATGCCGCGCAAACGCTGCGCACCGATCGGGCCCACGTCGAGGCCACGCAACTCGAGGCGAGCGCGCAAAATCTCTCCAACATCGGCGGACAAATACTGCAAACGGGGACCGGCGCGCTGACGCTCACCGTGGCCGGTATCGCCGACAATACCCAGGGCCTCATCTCCGCGACACAAACGGCGACGCTTGCCGACGCCAATCCCGCCAATAAAGCGCTCGCGATCACGAACACCGGCGGCATGCTGATTGCCGGGCAGCGGCTTCGTATCGACAGCGCCAGCTTGAGCGGCGATGGCAGCGTCTTGAGCCAGGGGGATTTCGATGTCGGGCTGACGCAGGACTACGTTCATACCGGCGTGTTTCAAGCCGCCGGCAACGCCACGCTCCAAACCGCCGGCACCGTCGTCAACCGCGCCAGCCTCGAAGCCGGCAATACGCTCGCCGTTTCGGCCGCCGATATCGACAACACCGCGTCCGGTGAAATGACGGCGCGCAATACGCACCTGACCGCGAACAACACCCTCACCAATCGCGGCCTCATCGACGGCCGGGAGACGATCCTCCGAACCGACGCCCTGAACAACCTCGGCCCCGGCCGCATTTACGGCGACCACGTTGCCATCGGCGCGACCACCGTCACCAACGACGCCGAAAACGGCATTGCCCCGATCATCGCCGCCCGCGACCGGCTCGACATCGGCGCGCGCAGCCTCACCAACCGCGAGCACGCACGGATCTTCAGCGCCGGCGACATGGCGCTCGGCGGCGGCCTCGATGCAAACAACCAGGCGACCGGACAGGCCGACGCGATCGTCAACAGCAGCGCCACGATTGAAGCGCTCGGCAATCTCGATCTGGCGTCGCGCCAGGTAAGCAACCTCAACGCGCACTTTCGTATCACGCCGAGTCCGGTCGAGGTGTCGCGCGCCAACGTCGTCGAGTACCAACTCTCGGGGTCGCCCAACCGCTATCCGGCAAGCGCGGTGAGCTTCTTCGAGCACGGCGACGGCATCATCGCGGTGCTAACCCCCGACATCTCGATTTACGGCGGCACCGACTTTCCCGGCGAAAACCACTATCGCTACGACTACGTGCGCGTGGTCCAAGAAGACGGCGTGCTCGACTCCGACCCGGCCCAAATTCTCGCCGGCGGCGCCCTGCGCCTCACCGCCAACCACGTGCGCAACGACAACAGCCACATCATCGTCGGCGGTGCCCTCACCGGAGACACCGGGGCGATCGACAACACCGAGACAACCGGCAGCCGCGTCACCACCGAAACCGGCACCATCACCCACTTCTATCGCCAACGGCGTCGGGGCCTGGACGACCAGCGCGCCGACAGGGCGCCTTACACCCCGGCGCCGATCGTCCAAGGTGTCGCTCTGACGCAAACCGTAACGGCGGAAAACACCGCCCCCACCGGCAGCGGCACCCAAATCGCCGCGCTATCGACCGGCAACGTAACCGCGTCCCCGATCGGCCCAGGCACGGTACCGCTTACTGCCGCCCTTCCCAACAACCGCCTGTTCGCGCTGAACCCCGATCCCCAGGGCGCCTACCTCATCGAAACCGACCCGCGTTTCGCCGACTACAAGACCTGGCTCAGCTCCGACTACCTGCTCGACGCCCTCGACCTCGACCCCGCGACCCTGCAAAAACGCCTCGGCGACGGCTTCTACGAGCAAATGCAAATCCGCGAACAGCTGCTGGCCCTCACCGGCCGGCGCTTCCTCGACGGTTACACCGACGACGACGCCCAATACCAGGCGCTCATGAACGCCGGCGTCACCGTCGCCAAAGCCTGGAACCTCCGCCCCGGCATCGCCCTCACCGCCGAACAGACCGCGGCGCTGACGAGCGACATCGTCTGGCTGGTGGCCAAGGACGTGACCCTGCCCGACGGCCAGACCACCCAAGCCCTCGTCCCCCACCTCTACGTCCGTGTCAACGACGGCGACCTCACCGGCAGCGGCAGCCTCATCAGCGCCGATCGCATCGAACTCGATCTCACCGGCGACCTCACCAACAGCGGCACCCTCGCCGGCCGTCGCGTCCTCGCCCTCACCGCCGAAAACGTCAAGAACTTAGGCGGCCGTATGACCGGTAACGCCATCGGCATCACCACGCGCACCGACCTCGACAACGTAGGCGGGCGCATCGACGCCGAAAACACCCTCCGCCTCGACGCCGGCCGCGACCTCAACGTCATCAGCACCACCCGCACTCAGACGAGCGCGCAGGGTAAGCGCACAAACATCGACCGCATCGCCGGCCTCTACGCCACCGGCCCCGGGGCCACGCTCTATGCGAGCGCTGCCCGCGACCTCACCCTCAACGCCGCCGCCGTCACCAACAACGCCACCACCAACAACACCGCCTCAACCCCCTCTCCCCAAGTGAGAGAGGGCGGGGGAGAGGGGGCCGGCACCACCGTGCTCAGCGCCGGCCGCGACC
>JBKHXU010000172.1:0-3097 GCA_046565865.1 Gammaproteobacteria bacterium
TTGCAATGCACGAGAAAAAAATCAGAGACGAATGGCCGGTGCTCATCGCCGCGATGCGCAACGCCAAGGACCGCGGGTTTTCCCCGCGTGACCAGGTGGTACAGGATTTGGCGCGGCACTGGATCGACCTTTTGCGCCGCTCCGCGATGGAGGACCCCGACACGCTGCATGAATACGACGGCACGCGGCTGTTGGAGCCGGGCTATCAATCGCGAAACGGGATCGACATCGAATTGTTCGGTTACATGAGCGCGGCGCTGTGGGCCAAGCATTTGGGTCCGGACGAGTTGCAGCGATTGCGCCCGAACGGTCCCAAGCAGCGCGAGTGGCCGCAGTTGCTCTCCGCCCTGCGGGATGAGATGAACCACGGCGTCTCGGTGTCGAGCCCGACGGTGCAGCAACTCTTCCGGCGATGGGAAAGCGGGCTCGACGAACTGACCGCGGGCGATCGCGAGCTGCGGCATAAATGGCTGACCGCGGCGCGGTCCGATCCGGCGCTGCTTGCCGGCGCGGGCATCGACATTCGGCTGCAAAACTATCTGCGGCGGGCGCATTTAGCGAAGAGCGAATGCCCGGCCTGACGGCCGACGCCAGTCGGTGCGCGGTATTTGGCTATGCTATCGGCATGAAGCCGCGCATTCTCGTGGTCGAGGACGAACCGGGTATCGCCGATACCATCCGCTATGCGCTCGCGACCGACGGGTTCGAGCCGGTGCTGTGCAGCACCGGCGCGGACGCGTTGACGCGGCTCGGCGAGGCAGCGGTATCGCTCATTGTGCTCGATGTCGGGCTGCCGGACGTGAATGGCTTCGCGCTGTTCAAACGCATCCAGATCCAGACCGACGCGCCCGTGATTTTTCTGACCGCGCGCAGTGACGAGATTGATCGCGTCGTCGGTTTGGAGCTCGGCGCCGACGACTACATGGCGAAACCGTTCTCGCCGCGCGAGCTTGTCGCCCGCATCCGCACCGTGCTGCGCCGCGTGCAAAAAACGCAACGCGCCCCAGCCGCACCGAACACACCGATCGCGATCGACGAGGAGCGCCGCCGCATCCGCTACTACGGTCAGGCGCTGGAGCTGTCGCGCTACGAATACGGCCTGCTGAAAACGCTGGCGACGCGCCCGGGGCGCGTGTACACGCGCGACGAATTGCTCGAACTCGTGTGGGACGAGCCGAGCGATAGTTTCGATCGCACGGTGGACGCGCATATCAAAACGCTGCGCGCCAAGCTGCATGCGGTCGCGCCCAAACTGGAACCGATTCGCACCCATCGCGGTATCGGCTACGCCTTCGCCGACGATCTGCCGGCCTCCCTCAACGGTTCATGAGCACGCGCAACCGCGTCTTTCTTGGCATCCTGTTGATCTACGTGCTCGGGGTGGCGTTCCTGCTGTATCGCATCGTCGCCGATCTCGACACCCGCTATCGCGAGTCGGCCGAAGAGTCGTTGGTCGAAACGGCGCACTTGCTCGCGAGCCTGATCGAGCGCGACGTGCGGGACGGCGCCATCGACACCGCGACACTCGGCCCCGCGTTCCAAGCGTTGTATGCGCGCCAGTTCGACGTACATATCTATGCGCTGCACAAGACGCGCGTCGAACTGCGCGCGTATGTCACCGATCGCGACGGCCGCGTGCTGTACGACTCGCTCGGACGCGCGACCGGCGAGGACTACTCGACATGGCGCGACGTCAAACGCGCGCTCGCGGGCGAATACGGCGCGCGCACCACGCGCGACGTCGCCGACGATCCGCGCACCTCGGTCATGTACGTCGCCGCGCCGATTTACGCGGCGGGCACGATCGTCGGTGCCGTCACCGTCGGCAAGCCGGTCGCAAGCTTCGGTCAGTTCGTCAACGCCTCGCGCAACAAGACCATCGCCGTCGGCGTCGGCTCGCTGATCGCGGTGTTGGTGCTGGCGGTGATCGTGTCGGTGTGGTTGGTGCGGCCGTTCGCGTTCTTCGCCGAATATATTCGCTACGTGCGGCGCCAGCGCACGTTGAATCTGCCGCGCCTCGGGCGGCGCGCGCTCGCGACCATCGCCGCGGCATACCAGGAAATGCGCGATTCCCTCGCCGGCCGCCACTACGCGACCGAATATGTCGAGGCGTTGACGCACGAGATTAAGAGTCCGCTGTCCGCCATTCGCGGCGCCGCCGAGCTATTGCAGGAAAAAATGCCGGAGGCCGAGCGCGCGCGCTTCATCGACAACATCGCGCGCGAATCGCAACGCATCCAGGAACTGGTCGATCGGCTACTGGAACTCGCCGCGCTCGAAAGCCGACGTCGGCTCGAGCGGATGGAATCGATAGACCTCGTCCGTTTAGCCGGCGATACGCTTGCCGCCGCGCAGCCGCTCGCGCACCGTCGCGGCGTGACGTTGAAGTTGGCGCCGAGCGAACCGGTCACCGTCGAGGGCGACGCGTTCCTGCTGCAACGCGCGCTCGCCAACCTGCTCGACAACGCAATCGATTTTTCCCCGGCCAACGAAACCGTGGAAATCAGTTTGCGCACGACACCGCGTTCGATAGTTATCGCTGTGCGCGATCATGGACCCGGCGTGCCCGACTACGCCGTCGGCAAGGTGTTCGAAAAATTCTATTCACTCGCGCGCCCGCACTCGGGCAAGAAGAGCACGGGCCTCGGCTTAAGCTTCGTGCAAGAAGTCGCAGAGCTGCATCACGGCCGCGTACAACTGACCAACGCCCCAGGCGGCGGCGTGCTCGCGCAGTTGGAATTGCCGCGGGATTAAAAACCACTTCACCACCCCCACCCTAACCCTCCCCCGCTGCGGTGACGTGCAGGGACGCACTAAGATCGCGGAGCGCGGGATGCGCGAGAGCGATCAGAGGGAATGGGAGGGGCGAACGCCGCCTACAAAAGCACGCGTCATTGCGAGGAGCCGAAGGCGACGAAGCAATCTCTCAAGGCCTTGATCCTACGTTACAGAGATTGCTTCCCGCCACGCTATCGCTCGCGGCTAAAGGCTCACTCGCTCGCAATGAGCTTTACCTGTTGCCCTCTTCACACTGACTTCATTCGCCCTTTGCACCCGCTTCAAACCCCGTTCGCATAGCCGGCTCATCTTTGGCGTA
>JBKHXU010000173.1:0-18605 GCA_046565865.1 Gammaproteobacteria bacterium
CTCTGCGTGATACTGGCGTTGACCAGCACGCCTTCTGAATCCGAATAGCCGACGCCGAATAATAAGTTCCCCGTCGCCCGTTCCTTGACGCTGACATTCATATCAACCTGGTCTGACGACCCGGGGACGGCCGGGGTTTCGACGTTCACGTCCTCGAAGAAGCCGAGCCGCTGCAAACGCACGCGCGAGCGTTGAATTTTTTCCGCCGAGTACCAGCCGCCTTCGAGCTGGCGCATCTCGCGCCGCAATACCTCATCGCGCGTCGTGACGTTGCCGGTGAAGTTGATGCGCCGCACGTACGTGCGCCGGCCGGGATCGATCACCAAGTTGAAGCCGACCTGCCCTTTCTCCTTGTTGATGTCGGGCACCGCGCTGACGTTGGCCAGGGCGTAGCCGTCGTTCGCCAAGCGATCGGAGATGCGCTTTGTGCTCTCCGTTACTTCGCGTCGGGAGAAAACCGCGCCGGGCTTGACCGATACCAGTTGCCGCAACTCGCTCTCGGGTACCACGAACTTGCCGCTGAGTTTCACATCCGTGACGGTGTATCGTTTGCCTTCGGTGATGTTGACGGTGATATAGATATCTTCCTTGTCCGGCGAGATCGAAACCTGGGTCGAGTCGATGCTGAATTCGAGGAAGCCGCGATCCTGGTAGTAATTACGCAACCGCTCCAAGTCGCCGGCCAACTTCTGCTTTGAATACTGATCGCGGCTGGAGAAGAACGCCCACCATGGCGCCGGTCCCAACGTGAACAGTTTGAGCAGCGGCTTGTCCTTGAACTCGTTGTTGCCGACCAGCGTGATTTCGCGGATGCGCGCCGGCCTGCCCTCGGTGACCGCGATATTGATGTCCACGCGGTTGCGTTCAAGCGGCGTCACCGTCGGCTTGATGACCACACCGTAGTAACCACGGCTGAAGTACTGGCCGCGCAGCTCCTGCTCCACGCGATCGAGCAGCGACTTGTTAAAGATGCGCCCCTCCGCCAACCCATTTTCTTTAAGCGCCTTTTTCAAATCCTCTTCGGAAAACTCGCGCGTACCGACGATGCGGATACCGGCGACCGAGGAACGCTCGACGACGGATACGATCAGCACCTGATTCTGGCGTTCCAGCCGCACGTCCTTGAAGAAACCGGTCTTGAACAGCGCCCGGATCGCCTCCTGCGCGCCTTTTTCGGTCACCGTGTCGCCGACTTTGATCGGCAAGTAGTTGAACACCGTGCCGGCCGCGATGCGCTGCAAACCCTCGACGCGAATGTCCTTCACCACGAACGGCTCTATGGCGAGGGCAACACTGGGAGCAAGGACGCCGATGCACAGCGCCGCATACAATCGATTCATTATATTTGTATCGAAACGGTATCGTGACTTATTGAAAGATTCGCGTCAGATCGTTGTAAAACGCGAGAACCATGAGACCCACCAGCAAGACGATCCCGACTTGGTGTCCGAACGCCATTACTCGCTCGGACACGGGGCTGCCCTTGACCGCCTCGATCACATAGTAAAGCAAATGCCCGCCGTCGAGCACCGGGATCGGCAGCAGATTCAGCACGCCGAGGCTGATGCTGATCACCGCCAAGAACAGCACGAACTGTGTGACACCGATCTTCGCCGAATACCCGGCGTACTGGGCGATGGTGATCGGCCCGCTGATGTTCTTGCTCGACACTTCCAGGATCAGCATGCGGTACAGCATCTCCAGCGTCAGCACCGACATCGACCAGGTATACGCGAACGCTTCGCCGGTCGCTTCCAGCGGCCCCATGCGCACCAGCACCCGCAGCTCAGCCGGCAGCTCGCCGACCTGCGGCCGTACCTGGATCCGCCCGATGGTGCGGCCGTCTTGTGTCACCGCAGCTGGCGTCACCGTCAGTTCGTGGCGCACGCCGTTGCGCTCGATGGTCACGGGCAACGCGCGGCCCGGATTGGCGCTGATGATCTTGACGACATCTTCCCAAGTATCGGTCGGCTTGCCGTCCACGCGCACGATGCGATCGCCGACTTGCATGCCGGCGCTCGCCGCTGGCCCGGGCTCGAGGCCGCCGATCACCGGCAGGATTTCCGGCAACTGTCCATACAACCCGATGCGCCGCTCCAGCGCCGCCGGATCGACGTCGCCCGCGGGGAACCCGCTGAGATCGAGCGTGCGTGTGTGCATCTGCCCTTGCGCATCGCGCACCTCTACCTGCACTGGCTCGCGGTCGAGCGCCTGTTGAAACAGATACAGCCGCCGCTGCCCCCAGCTCTGCACCGGTTTGCCGTCCATGCTCACGAGCTCGTCGCCCTCGCGAAACCCGGCCTTGGCAGCGATGGAGTCCGGCAGCACCTTGCCCACCACGGGCTTGATCCCTTCAATGCCCACCATATATACGGCGGCCGCGGCGATGATGGCGAAGATAAAATTGAACATCGGTCCCGCCACCACGATCGCCATGCGCTTCCACACCGGCTGGCGATTGAACGCGCGCGGCAGCTCGGCCGGATCGACCCTGCCTTCGGTCTCATCCAGCATCTTCACGTAGCCGCCGAACGGCAACGCCGCCACCACCAACTCCATTCGATCCGCACCCACCTGCCGCTGCCATAGCGGCCGACCGAAGCCGACCGAAAACCGCAGTACTTTGACGCCGAGACGCTTCGCCACCCAATAGTGGCCGAACTCGTGCACCACGATGAGAATGCCAAGGGCGACAATGAACCCAATGATGTAGTAAAGCATGTCGATCATACCGCCCCCTGTCGTACGGGTTGCCCGAGCGCGGCGATAATCGCGAGTGCCGCGACGCGCGCCGCGGCGTCGTCCGCGCGCACGGTATCGAGGCCGCTGTCCGCGTGCGCCGGTACACGCGTGCGCACCTGCTCGATGACACGCGCGATATCGGTGAAACCGATGCGCCGATCGAGAAACGCCGCCACCGCCTCTTCATTGGCCGCGTTCAAAATGGCCGGCGCGCTGCCGCCCTCCGCCGCCGCCTCGTACGCCAGGCGCAGGCACGGGAACCGATGCATATCGGGCGGCGCGAAATCGAGCCGCGCGATTTCGAACAGGTCGACCGGCGTCGCGCCGGACTCTATCCGATCGGGCCAGGCGAGCGCGTGCGCGATCGGGATGCGCATGTCCGGGTTCGCGAGCTGCGCCAGCACCGAGCCGTCGGTGTACTCGACCATCGAATGCACGACGCTCTGTGGATGAATCACGACCTCGACCTGGGACGCCGCCACGCCGAACAAGCGGCACGCCTCGATCAGTTCCAGCCCCTTGTTCATCAACGTCGCCGAGTCCACCGAAATCTTGCGTCCCATGTTCCAGCGCGGATGCGCGCACGCTTGCTCCGGCGTCACGTGATGCAACGCCTCCGCGAAGAAGGTCCGGAACGGGCCACCCGAGCACGTCAGGAAAATGCGCCGCACCGAGCGCGGCGCCTCGCCCGGGCGAAATTCCGCCGGCATGCACTGAAAGATCGCGTTGTGCTCGCTGTCGAGCGGCAGCAGCCGCGCGCCCGCGGTGCGCGCCTCTTCGATCAATAGATCGCCGCACATTACGAGTGGTTCCTTGTTCGCCAGCAGTACGCGCTTGCCGGCACGCACGGCGGCGAGCGTCGGCATGAGGCCGGCGGCGCCGACGATGGCGGCCACGACGGTTCCGGTGTCGGCGGCGCTCGCCGCCGCCTGCAACGCGTCCGCGCCCGCGCGTACGACGGTCGGGATGCCGGCGGCGCGCAAGCGCGTGGCCAACGCATCGGCCGCGTGCACGTCGAGCATCACCGCGAGCGGCGGCTTGAACTGCCGGCACTGCTCGAACAAACGATCGACTTGGGTATTAGCGGTGAGCGCCGTGACGCGAAACCGGTCCGGATGGCGCGCGATGACATCGAGTGTGTTGACCCCGATCGAACCCGTCGATCCGAGCACCGCGACGCCGATCAGCGGCGCTTCAGACTCGGATGACGCTATCGTATCGAAATGGCTCATGTCGGTATGTGCAACAACATCAACCAGCCGAGGGCGAAGATCGGGATTGCCGCGGTCAAGGCATCGATGCGGTCTAAAACCCCGCCGTGCCCCGGCAACAAGGTGCCGCTGTCTTTTACGCCGGCAACGCGCTTGACCTTACTTTCCGCAAGATCGCCCAAAACCGAAACCAGGGTTACGAACAACGCAAGACCCAACCAAGCGGCGAGTCGCATGCCCTCGAACTGCCACAGGATTGTCCCACAAACATAGGCCATTAACACCACACCCACGAGCGCACCGAGCACGCCTTCGACGGTTTTGCCTGGACTCACGCGGGGTGCGAGCTTGGTCCGACCGAAATTTTTACCCGCAAAGTAAGCCAGCGAATCCGCGATCCACACCAGCGCCAGCACGAATAGCAACGCCAGCGGGCGTTGCGGATCCATCGCGTGCAGAAAGATCGCCGCCACCCACATCGGTATCAACACCAGGGCGCCCGCCAACGCTTGCGTACCGCGCAGGTAATAGAGACCGCGATCGCGACCCAGTTCGACAAACGCCCACAACCACCACACGGCCGCGACTGCCAACACCGGCCATACCAGGGCGGGTTGCCCGAGCACCGCGGACGTCAACGCCGCACCGAGACCGACGACAATGAGTGCGTACGATACGCGCGCGCCACCCCGCAGCCCGATCAACCCCGCCCACTCGAGCACCGCCGCGAACACGATGATGCCGAACAGCGGCACCAGCCACACCGTCGGCAGCAGGTACAGCGCCGCGATCAACGGGATCAGCAGCGCGATCGCGGTCAGAATACGCCGCTTAAGATTTCCCATTGCGCGTCGCTTCCACCTGTTCACCGGTCTTGCCGAAGCGGCGCTGGCGGCTCGCGTACGAGGCCAGCGCCTCATCGAGTTGCGCGCGGTCGAAATCCGGCCACAGCACCGATGTGAAATAGAGTTCGCTGTACGCGAGCTGCCACAACAAAAAATTACTGATGCGCTGCTCGCCGCCGCTGCGAATGAAAAGATCGGGCTCCGGCATGCCGCGGGTGCTGAGGTGCGATTCAATGCTTGCCGGCGTAATCGCGTCGGGCTCAAGCCGACCGGCGGCGACTTGCTGCGCCAGCGTGCGACATGCCTGCGTGATATCCCAGCGGCCGCCGTAGTTGGCGGCGATATTGAGCGTAAGCACGTCGTTGTCGCGCGTGAGCGCCTCGGCGTCGCGAATGCGCGCGGCGAGTTGAGGACCGAACGCCTCGGCATCGCCGATCACGCGAAACCGCACCTTTTGCTCGTGCAGCTTCGCAATCTCGCGATCGAGCGCGGTCAGGAACAGCTCCAACAGTACCTGCACTTCGTTCGCCGGACGCTGCCAGTTTTCGCTCGAAAAGGCGAACAGCGTAAGGTAGCGCACGCCCAACTCGCCGCAGGCGATGGTCATTTCGCGCGCGCGCTCCACACCCTTGCGGTGGCCGGCAACGCGCGGCAGGCCGCGTCGGCGCGCCCAGCGGCCGTTGCCGTCCATGATGACGGCGATATGTTTTGGAATGGAATCGGCCCCGGAATCGGGGCCCGACGGCTTCGTCATGGCGCGTACCAAATCAAGCGCCGACTACACCTGCATGATTTCGTGTTCTTTGGCGGCGACCAGCTTGTCGACGTCGGCGATGAAACGGTCCGTGAACTTTTGGACGTCGGCCTCAGCGCGCTTGTCCTCGTCTTCCGTGATGAGCTTTTTCTTGAGCAGTTCCTTCAAATGCTGATTGCTGTCGCGGCGCACGTTGCGGATGGCGACCTTCGCGTTCTCGCCTTCCTTATGCACGTGCTTGCTAAGCTCGCGCCGCCGTTCTTCGGTCAGCGCCGGCAGCGGCACGCGGATGATGTGGCCGGCCGCGGCGGGATTCAAACCCAGGTCCGACTCGCGGATCGCCTTCTCGATCGCCTGGGCCGCGCTCTTGTCGTACGGCGTAACGGTAAGCGTGCGCGCGTCGGCGACGTTGATATTGGCGACTTGGTTGAGCGGCGTCTTGTTGCCGTAGTAGTCGACGCGCACCTGTTCGAGCAGTCCGGGATGCGCCCGCCCGGTGCGGATCTTGCTCAAGTCGTTCTTCAACGCCTCGAGCGATTTGTTCATGCGCGTTTCCGCGTCTTTCTTGATGCTATCAACGGTATCAACCATGGCTCATGCCTTTACCAGCGTGCCCTCGCGCTCGCCGCGCACGATACGCAGCAGCATGCCGGGCTTGTTGATGTTGAACACCCGCACCGGGAGATTTTGATCGCGACACAGCGCGATCGAGGTCGCGTCCATGACCCGTAACCGATCCTCCAATACCTTACTAAAGCTGATCTCGTCGTAGCGCTTGGCGTCCGGGTGCTTGACCGGATCGCGGTCGTAAATGCCATCGACCTTGGTCGCCTTGAGCACAACATCCGCGCCGATCTCCATGGCGCGCAGGCTTGCCGCTGTGTCGGTGGTGAAGAACGGATTGCCGGTGCCGGCGGCGAAGATCACCACCCGCCCCTGCTCCAGATGGCGGATGGCGCGCCGACGTATATAAGGTTCGACCACCTGATCGATGCGCAGCGCCGACTGCACCCGCACCGGCACCGCCGCACGCTCCAGCGCCTGCTGCAACGCCAGCGAATTGATGACGGTGGCGAGCATGCCGATGTGGTCGGCGGAGGTACGGTCCATGCCTTCGGCCGCCGGCGCAACCCCGCGAAAAATGTTGCCGCCGCCGACGACGATCGCGAGTTGCACGCCGGTCGCGACCACGGCCTTGATGTCCTGGGCCACGCGGTCGATGACGCCGCGATTGATGCCGTAGGCATCGGCGCCCATCAGCGCCTCACCGGACAGCTTGAGCAGGATTCGACGATACACGGCGGTAGTAGGCGCCGCCGTCATCGTCAGCTGCCTTTAACCTGCGCCATCACCTCGGCGGCGAAGTCCTTGGATCCGCGCTCGATGCCCTCGCCGACTTCGTAGCGCATGAAGCGCACGACCTTGGCGTTCTTGGATTTGAGCAGCTTCTCAACCGTCGTATCTGGATCTTTCACGAACGGCTGCCCGAGCAGCGTGACCTCGTTGATGTATTTGTTCACGCGCCCCTCGACCATCTTCTCGATGATGTTGGCGGGCTTGCCAGACGCCTTCGCCTGCTCGGCGAAGATTTCTTTTTCTTTGGCGATGGCCGCGGCCGACACTTGCTCGCGCGATACGCATTCGGGTTTACTCGCGGCGATGTGCATCGCGAGGTCGCGCGCCAACGTATCGTCGCCGCCTTCGATCTCGACCAGCACGCCGATTTTGCGGCCGTGCACGTAGCTGCCGATGCGGCCGGCGCTGGTGGCATAGCGCGTGAAGCGACGCACGCCGATGTTCTCGCCGAGCTTCATCACCAGCGCCTCGCGCGCCTGCGCGACCGTGCCGCCGCCGTTGCCGGCCAGCGGTTTCACATAAAGCGCATCCACGTCGTTCGGTTGATGGTCGGCCACGCTACGCGCGACGGCGTTGGCATAGGCCATGAAGTCGTCGCCCTTGGCGACGAAATCGGTTTCGGAATTGACCTCGGCCATGGCCGCCTGCTTTCCGTCCGCCGCGACATACAAGCCGATGGCGCCTTCGGCCGCGGTGCGGCCGGCCTTTTTCTCGACTTTGGCGCCCGCTTTCTTACGCAGCAGCTCGGTGGCCGCTTCCATGTCGCCATTGGTTTCCGCCAGCGCCGCCTTGCATTCCATCATGCCGAGGCCGGTACGCTCGCGCAGTTCCTTCACTTGTCCTGCAGTAATACTCATGACGTTACCTCGCTCGCTCGCCGTCTACGCTACATCCTCACCGCTGCGCTTGGCGCCCGGCTTGGTCTTGGGGCGTACCGGAGGACGCTTGGCTTTTGGCGCTGCGGCGGGCGCGGCCTCGACCGGTTCGTCGAGCGCGGCTTCCGCAAGCGCCTCAGCCGCCGGCACGCGACGCTTGGATGCAACCTTCACCTTCGCCGGCTCGTCTTGCAGCTCGACAAACTCTTCGTCGTCCGCCGGCATCGCGGTTTGCGCCTGGCTGCGCCCTTCGAGCACGGCATCGGCGGCGGCATGGGCGTACAAGCGGATGGCTCGGATCGCGTCATCGTTACCCGGAACCACGTAGTCCACGCCGTCCGGCTTGCAGTTGGAGTCGACGATGCCGACCACGGGGATATTGAGCTTGTTCGCCTCGGCGATGGCGATGTATTCATGGCCGACATCGACCACGAACAGCGCATCCGGCAGTCCGGGCATGTCCTTGAAGCCGCCCAGGCTGCGCTCGAGCTTCACGCGCTCGCGTTCCAGTGTCAGCAATTCCTTCTTGGACAACTTCTGCGCGCTCGCGGCATCGGCCAGCGTGCTTTCCAGCAGCTTCAGGCGCTCGATCGATTTTTTCACCGTGCGATAGTTGGTGAGCATGCCGCCCAACCAGCGATGGTTCACGTACGGCGCGCCGCAGCGGATCGCGGCCTCGCTGATGATGTCCTGTGCCTGGCGCTTGGTGCCGACGAACAGAATGGTGCCGTTGTTCGCCGCCAGCTTCTTGATGAACTCCATCGCCTGATTGAATAGCGGCAGAGTCTTCTCGAGGTTGATGATGTGGATTTTGTTGCGCTCGCCGAAAATGAACGGGCGCATCTTGGGGTGCCAGAACCGGGTCTGGTGGCCGAAATGCACGCCGGCCTCCAGCATCTGGCGCATGGTGACGCTGCTCATGGATACTCTCCGTCGGGTTATTCCGCCATGGGTCCCACGTATCAACCCCACTTTCGCGAGGCACCCGGATACGCGTGTCGACCCATGTGTGGGTTTAAGTGCCGCGGGCCTGGGCCCGCGAAGATTTTGCTACCGCTCCCCGGTCGGGCAGGCCCGCCGAGGGCGGCCTTTATACCATAAGTGTCAGGCCCTTGTAACGATCAGGACTACGGTACGCGGGGTTCTTTTCGCGGTCTAAATCCCCGAGAATACGGCAACCCGCCGGTAACCCGTATGCCAATCACCATCAAAACACCCGACGAAATCGCCAAGATGCGCGTCGCCGGCCGCCTGGCGGCCGAGGTACTGCGCATGATCGAGCCGCATATCAAGCCGGGGGTCACTACCGGCGAGCTCGATCGTATCTGCCACGACTACATCGTGAACGAGCAGAAGGCGATCCCGGCGCCGCTCAACTACAAGGGATTCCCGAAATCCATTTGCACCTCGGTCAATCATCAGGTGTGCCACGGTATCCCGGGCGACAAGAAGCTCAAGAAAGGCGACATCATCAATGTCGACATTACCGTCATCAAAGACGGCTATCACGGCGACACCAGCCGCATGTTCTTCGTCGACGAGCCGTCGATTCAGGCGCGACGATTGGTGCAGGTCACGAAGGAATGTCTGCTCAAGGGCATCGAGCAGATACGTCCGGGCGCGCGCTTGGGCGACATCGGCCATGCAATCCAAACGCATGCCGAGCGACACAACTATTCGGTGGTGCGCGAGTATTGCGGCCATGGCATCGGCCGCGAGTTTCACGAGGACCCGCAAGTATTGCATTACGGTCGTCCCGGCACCGGCGTCGAACTGCGCCCCGGCATGATCTTTACCGTCGAACCCATGATCAACGCCGGCGCCGCCGCGGTGCGCCTGCTACCGGACAACTGGACGGTGGTGACGCGCGATCACAGCCTGTCGGCGCAGTGGGAACACACCGTGCTCGTTACCGACAGCGGCTACGAAATTCTGACGCTGGCGCCGGGGGAAGCCCCGTAAATGGCCGGCGCCGACGCGGTGTTCCAAGCACGCGCGTTCGATGCCGCCCTCGCCGCCGGCGCAAAGCCGCTGACGCTGTTCCAACAGGCGCTCGCAACCGGTCGCGCGGCGATCAAGCGCCGTTACCTCGAAGGCGCCCTTGCCGTCTCCATCGTCAGCACGCACGCCCACTTCGTCGATCAACTGCTGGTGCGCGCGTGGCGCCTGCATCGCACATCGCTCACGCCGCGCACGCCGATTGCGCTGGTCGCGGTCGGCGGCTACGGCCGCGGCGAGTTGCATCCCGCGTCCGATATCGACCTGATGCTGCTGCTCGACCGCGGCGACACCACGACGACCGCGCCCGTCATCGAGGCGTTTTTACGGTTTTGTTGGGACATCGGCCTCGAGGTCGGGCACAGCGTGCGTACATTGAAGGAATGCGTGCGCGAGGCGAAGAAAGATCTCACGGTCGCAACCAATTTGATGGAATCGCGCCTGCTCGATGGCGACGCGGCATTGTTCGAGCGCATGCGCGAGTTGACGCACGCCTCGCGCATCTGGCCGAGCAAGACATTCTTTCCGGCGAAGCTCGCGGAACAACGCGAGCGCCATCGCCACTTCGACGACACCGCGTATAACCTCGAGCCGAACATCAAGGAAGGCCCGGGCGGTTTACGCGACATTCAGATGATTGCCTGGGTGACGCAGCGGCATTTCGACACCACCTCGCTGCACGAACTGGTTGAGCGCGACTTTCTACGCGAGGATGAGTACCGCACGCTGATGGCGGGACGCAATTTCTTGTGGCGCGTGCGCTGCGGCCTGCACTACGCCGCCGGCCGGCGCGAAGATCGGTTGCTGTTTGACCATCAACGCGCGCTGGCGCAGCAGTTCGGCTACGTCGACAAGCGCGGCATCCTCGCGGTCGAGCAATTCATGAAGCGCTACTACCGCACCGTCAAGGAACTGTCGTTGCTGAACGAAATCTTGCTGCAACACTTCCAGGAGGCGCTGCTGACGCGCGGTCGACCCCGAACCAAACCGCTCAATCGCCGGTTCAACGTGGTAAACGGATTTCTCGATGTCAGTCACCCGCGCGTGTTCGAACGCGCGCCGTATGCGATGCTGGAGATGTTCCTGCTGTTGCAGCAACACCCGCAGATCAAGGGCGTGCGCGCCGGCACCATTCGTCTGCTGCGCGCTGGACTGAAACGCGTCGATCACCTGTTCTACAAGCACATCGCCTGCCGCAGTCTGTTCATGGAAATTCTGCGGCAACCGACGGGCATCACGCACGTGTTGCGGCGCATGAACGCGTATGGCGTGCTCGGCACCTACATCCCCGTGTTCGGCCGCATCGTCGGGCAAATGCAGCACGACTTATTTCACGTCTATACCGTCGACCAACACACGCTGTTCGTGCTGCGCAACTTGCGCCGCTTCACGGTCGCGGAGTATCGCCATGAGTTTCCGATGGCGAGCGCGCTCATGGAGCGTCTGGTCAAACCCGAGCGGCTTTATCTCGCCGCGCTGTTTCACGATATCGCCAAGGGACGCGGTGGCGATCATTCGACGCTCGGCGCGCGCGATGCGGAGGCGTTTTGCCGGCTGCACAATCTCAGTGAGTACGACACCCGCTTTGTCTCGTGGCTGGTGCGGAACCATCTGTTGATGTCGATGACGGCGCAGCGCCAGGACATCTCCGACCCCGATGTCGTGCTGGCATTCGCGCGCCAAGTCGGTGACTCGGAACACCTCGACAATCTTTACCTGCTTACCGTCGCCGACATGCGCGGCACGAGCCCGCACGTTTGGAACGCGTGGAAGGGCCGCTTGCTGTCGCAACTGTATAGCGCCACCGCGCGCGTCCTGGCCCGCGGCCTGGCGACGCCCATCGACTTGGAGGTGCATGTCGCCGACCTGCGGATGGAGGCGCTGCGGCATCTGGCGCTGAACGATCGCGACGCTGAAGTCGTCCAGCGCTTCTGGCAGGATCTGAGCCCGGAATATTTTTTGCGCTACGACGCGGAAAGCATCGCCTGGCACGCCGAGACGATCGTCGCCGGCGCCGCGCGCGCCGAGTGGCCGGTGGTGGCGACGCGTTACCAGCCGGAGGTGGGCGGCAGCGAGTTTCTCATCTATACGCCCGACCGACCGGATTTGTTCGTGCTGATGACGAGCGGCTTAGACCGGTTGAACTTGTCGATCATGGACGCACGCATCCACACCACACGCTCCGGCTTCGCGCTCGATACCTACGTGGTGCTCGATCACGCCGGTCAACCGATCCAAGAGCCGCAGGCGCTGGCGCAGTTGCGCACGGCGATGCGCGATCACATGTCGAACCCGCGGCCCGGGCGAGATCCGCGCCAAACGCATCTGCCGCGCCAGCTGAAACATTTCCCGATAGCGACAAGCGTGAACTTCAGCACATCGCTCAACGGCGAGCAGACGATCATGGAAGTCACGGCACAAGACCGCCCCGGCCTGCTGTACCAGGTAGCGCTGGCGCTGTCGCACTGCAACATCAATCTGATCGCGGCCAAGGTCTCGACCTACGGCGAGCGCGCCGAGGACGTGTTCTTTTTAAACACGCGCGACCGGCGACCGATCACTGATCAGACTCAGCTCGACTGCCTGGCGCAACAGATCTACGAGCGTCTGGGTCAGTCCGCGGAGCGCGCGGCGCCGTCGTCTATGATCGTCTGACGGGCCGGTGACAGGCTTGGCAAACTGGGGCGGATCTATCTGTGCAAAGACGCCTCAACCAGTCAGCAGCTTCAGTAAGCCGGTGACATTGAGCAGGACGGCGAGCACCGCAAGCGGCGTCAGGTAGCGCACGACGCCGCGCCACAGGCGGTACGCCCACGGCGCCAGCGCCAGCTCCGCCTCGCTCGACTTGCGCGACATGAGCCAGGCGCCGAACACGGCGATCAGCAATCCGCCGAGCGGCAACATGACGTTGGAGGTAAGGAAATCGATGGCGTCGAAGAACGTGAATTTGCCGAACAGGCGGTAGCCGGACCACAGGTTGAACGAAAAAATCGTGCCGAGACCCAACAACCAGACACCGATGCCGACCAGGCCGCAGGCGCGCACGCGCGTCATGCCGCGGTTCTCGACCAGGTAGGCGACCGCCGGCTCGACCAGCGAAATAGATGAGGTCCAGGCGGCGAACACGAGCAGGGCAAAGAACAGCGCACCGAACAGCGCGCCGCCTGGCATCTGGCCGAAGGCGAGCGGCAGCGTCTTGAAGGCGAGCCCGACGCCCTGCCCTGGATCGAGGCCGTTGGCGAAGATGATGGGAAAGATCGCGACGCCCGCCAGGATGGCCACGCTGGTGTCGGCAACCGCGATGTAGACCGACGAGCGCGCGATCGAAGCGGTCTGCGACAGGTACGATCCGTATACCATGATGGCGCCCATGCCGAGACTCAGACTGAAAAACGCCTGGCCCAGCGCCGCCAGTACCGCGGTCGCGGTCAGCTTGCTGAAATCCGGTGTGAACAGGAAGCGCAGCCCATCGCCGAACGCGCCGCTGTTCATGGCATAGCCGACCAGCAGCAATAGGATCAAGAACAGCGCCGGCATCATGTAGCGCACCGCCTGCTCCAGACCGCTGCGTACACCGCGCGCGACTACCACCATCGTCATCGCCATAAACACCGTGTGCCAGGCGAGCAGTTTTTCCGGGTCCGAGATGAAGCGGTCGAAGACCGCACCGACCTCGGCCGGTGACGCCTGGGTGAAACTTCCGCCGGCGGCGCGAAACACGTACGCAACGGTCCAGCCACCGATCACGCTGTAATACGAGAGAATCAAAAATCCGGCGAACACGCCCATCCAGCCGAGCCAGCGCCAGTGGCGACTGCGACCCTCCTCCTGCGCCAGCGTCCGCATGGTGTTGATCGGGCTTTGCCGCCCGCGCCGGCCCAGCATGATCTCGGCGATCATGATCGGCACACCGACAACTGCGACCGCCAGCAGGTAGACGAGGACGAATGCGCCGCCGCCGTATTCGCCGGCGAGATAGGGAAACTTCCAGATGTTACCGAGACCGATGGCCGAGCCGGCCGCGGCTAAAATGAACGCCCAGCGTGAGGACCACTCCCCATGAATCGACTTCCGGGGTCGCGACATCGTACCTCCCTCAGTATGTCGTTATGGAATGTGAAGCCGGCTGCCGATGCTCGGCTCGCCGTTGGCGAGGTTATTGGCGAACCGCAAGGCGTCGGCGTGCACATCGTACTTGCGGGCAATGCTCGCCACGGTCTCGCCGGGGTGCACCACGTGGCTGCGGCTGGCGGTGACGGGCGCAGGCGCGAGCCTGGCGGCGAAGCGGCGTATGCCTTTATATATGCCGTCGGCGACCCGGCGCTGGAACGCCGGGCTGCGCAGCTTCTTCTCCTCGGTCGGGTTCGAGATGAACGCGGTTTCGACCAGCACCGACGGAATATCGGGAGACTTCAACACCATGAAGCCAGCCTGCCGCACGCGCTGGTGGTGCACCGGACCCACGTGTTTCAACTCCGCGAGCAGATCGTCGCCGAGCGCCAAGCTGTCGTAGATGGTTTTGGTGTGTGACAGATCGAGCAGCACCTTGGCCAGCATGTCGTCTTTGTCGTTCAGGCTCACGCCGCCGATCAAGTCGGCCGCGTTTTCCTTATCGGCCAGGAACTTGGTCATGGCGTCGGTCGCGCCTTTTTCCGACAGCGCGTAGACCGACGAGCCATGAGCCTGCCTGCCCGGCACCGCGTCGGCATGGATCGACACGAATACATCGGCGCGCTGGCTGCGCGCCTTTTGGAACCGGTCACGCAGGCTGACATAGTAGTCGCCCTCGCGGATCAGTACCGCGCGCATGCCCGGCGTCTGCGCAATCTTGCGCGCCAGCTCGCGCGCGATCGCGAGCGTCACGTCCTTCTCGCGCGTGCGATAGCGGCGGCCGATCGCGCCCGGATCTTCGCCGCCGTGGCCGGCGTCGATGGCGATGACCAGGGGTTTGGGCGCAGCGGTGGACCTCGGCGCCGGCGGCGCGGGCTTGGTCTCGTCCTCGACGGTCTTCGGGTCGTAGAGGTCGATGACCAAGCGGTGACCGTACTGACCGGCGGGCGGCAACACGAACGTGCGCGGGCGGGTTTCGTCTTTCAGATCGAGCACGATGCGCAGCGTACCGTTTTCCGGCGTGCCGCTGCGTACGGCCGCGAGCAGCGGGCCGCTGGTATCAAGCTCCGGCAACGGTGCGGACAGCGTCGCGCCGTCGATGTCGATGACGATGCGGTGCGGATCGCTCAGGGTGAACAGCCGGTGTTCCAGCGGACCGCTGAGATCGAACACAAGGCGCGTATGATCCGGCGCGCGCCACTGACGCAGGTTATCGACGGTGACGGCAGCGGAAACGAGGGGAACGAGAGCGAGGAGCAAAGCGGCGGCGGCGCGGCCGAATGTCATTTCAATCCGCGAAGCCATGCCTCACCTGCCGGGGTATGCGCGCTTAGTCGCACACGACGCTCTCCGTTATTTGCCTCGATCATAACGTCTAGGTCCGGGCGAGGCAAAAGCGCGCCACCCCGCTCCGGCCACTCGACCACACAAACGCTGTTGCCCTGAAGGTAGTCGCGCCATCCCATGAATTCCAGCTCTTGCGGGTCTTTCAAGCGATAGAGATCGAAGTGATACAGCGTGAAGGCGGAAAACGTGTAGGGCTCGACTAAGGTGAATGTCGGACTCTTCACCGGGCCATCGTAGCCGAGCCCGCGAAGCAACCCGCGCACGAACGTGGTTTTGCCGGCGCCGAGCGCGCCGCGGATCGATAGCAGCCCCGGCGCGGTCAGACCGGATGCGAGGCGCGCGCCATGCTGCTCGGTCGCGTCCGCACTTGCCGATTTTAATTCAGTAGACACCGTCATTTGGCATTCACAATGTGCGCTAAGCACCTACGCAAATGCGGAAAAATATCGGAGGCGATCATACCGGCCTCGCCCTCCTCCGCCGCGGCATCGCCGGCGGTGGCGTGCAGCCAGACACCAAGGCGCGCGGCGTCGTATAGCGACAACCCTTGCGCCGCGAGCCCGGCGATGACGCCGGTCAGCACGTCGCCCATACCGCCGCTCGCCATGCCCGGGTTGCCCGCGTCGCACAGCTCCGTCGTGACGGCGTCACCGCCAACCAGCGTGCCCGAACCCTTTAGCACGATCGTACCGCCGTAACGCGCATGCAGTTCGGCGACCGCGCTCAACCGGTCGGCCTGGATCTCCGCCGTAGTCGTGCCGAGCAGTCGGGCGGCCTCCCCCGGGTGTGGTGTCAGCACCCAATCGTCACGTCGCACCGGTTCATGCGCCAGCAGGTTCAAGGCATCGGCATCAATGATCATCGGTTTGCGCGCCTCAAGCGCCGCCGCCCACAGTGCTTGCGCCCACGGCTCCACCCCGAGACCGGGACCGAGCGCGATGACATCGGCGCGGGCAACTAGCGGCATCAACTCGCGCGCAGCGCGCACGCCGTGGGCGATCAGCTCCGGCCGTGCCGCACTTACCATCGGCGCATGGTCCGGGTGCGTCGCGACCGTCACCAAACCGGCGCCCCCGCGATACGCCGCCTCGCCCGCCAGCCGCACGGCGCCCGCCATGCCCGCCGCGCCACCGACAACCAGCACATGGCCGAACGTCCCCTTGTGCGCGTCGGCGTGGCGCTTGTTGAGCAAACCGCGCAGCCGCTCAACGGTGAGCCGCCGCGCCGCTGGCGCTACCTCTGTATAGATCGCATGCGGCACGCCGAGCGTGTCGAGATAAATTTCGCCCGCTTGTGCCCGGCCCGCGCCAGTATAAAGACCGAGTTTGAGCCCGATGAAAGCGATCGTCGCCTCCGCGCGAACCGCCACTCCCATGATCGCACCGGTATCGGCGTTGAGTCCGGACGGAACATCCAGCGCGAGCACCGGAACGCCGGCGGCATTGATCGCGTCGATGACATCGCGCATCTCACCGCTAACGGCGCGATCGAGGCCGATACCCAGCAGCCCGTCGACAATCAAATCGGCATCGCCCGCATCGAGAGCGCGCGCATCGCCGATCCGTACGCCGCGCGCCTCGCACGCCGCACGCGCTGCCTGCGCCGCATTGGCCCGCACGGCACCACCGACCGCGGCCACCGACACATCGAGCCCGCTCTCGCGCGCCCGGCGCGCCAACACATACCCATCGCCACCGTTATTACCCGACCCGCAAACGACCACGAGCCGCCGCGCCCGCGGCCAGCGCGTACGCAACAACACCAACGCCGCCGCCCCGGCGCGCGCCATCAACTCGTCCACGGGTATACCGCCCGCAATCGCGAGCCGGTCTAGTTCCCGCACTTGCGCCGCCCGGTACAACGCGTCCGGCATAATCATGAGTCACCGCGCCTGCTTCCAATCATTCGTGCGATTCCGAATATTCATGCCAATCTGATCACTCCTGTCATTCCGAGCGCAGCGAGGAATCTCCCGATCCCAGACACAAAACCCTCCTCCCTGCCATTCCCTCTCTCCCTCCGGAGAGGGCCGGGGTGAGGGGGAAAATCCCCCGTTCCAAGGGAGCAAGAACCAACAAATACGAGCTCGCCCGCCCCTTTATATATGATAGGCGCTATGACCCCGGCACAGCACGCACCCGCCGCCATGGATTTCGCCCAACTCGCCACCGACATCAAGGCATGGGGCCGCGCGCTCGGGTTCCAGCAGCTCGGCATCACCGACACCGAGCTGACCGTCGCGGAAAATCACCTGCACACGTGGCTCGCCGCCGGCCGCCACGGCGAGATGGGCTACATGGCCGCGCACGGCACCCGCCGCAGCCGACCGCACGAGCTGCAACCGGGAACGGTGCGCGTCATCAGCGCACGCTTGGATTATCTGCCGCGCGCGACCGACGCCGACGCGGTGCTGAACGACCGCACGCTCGGTTTCGTCTCGCGCTACGCCCTCGGCCGCGATTACCACAAGCTGTTGCGCCAACGCCTGCAAAAACTCGCGACGCGCATCGAAGCCGCGGTCGGCCCGTTCCGCTACCGCGTATTTACCGACAGCGCGCCGGTATTGGAAAAGGCGTTGGCGGAAAAGGCCGGGCTCGGCTGGATCGGCAAACACACGAACCTGATCACGCGCGACGCCGGTTCCTGGTTTTTCCTCGGTGAGATTTACACCGACTTGCCGTTACCGATCGACACGCCGGCCACCGAACATTGCGGCACCTGCAATGCCTGCATCGATGTCTGTCCGACACAAGCCATCCTTGCGCCTTACCAACTCGACGCGCGCCGCTGCATTTCTTATTTAACGATCGAGCTGCGCGGTTCAATCCCTATCGAGCTGCGCCCGCTGATGGGCAATCGCATCTACGGCTGCGACGACTGCCAGATGGTCTGCCCGTGGAACCGCTTCAGCCAGCAAAGCCAAGAACCCGACTTCGCCCCACGCCACACACTCGACGCGCCGAAACTCATCGAGCTGTTCGCCTGGACCGAAGCGGAATTCCTACACCGCACCGAAGGCTCCGCCATCCGCCGCATCGGCTACGAATGCTGGCTGCGCAATATCGCCGTTGCCCTCGGCAACGCTCCGACCGCGCCGGATACCATCGTCGCGCTCAGCGGGCGTATTAACGATCCGTCGGATCTGGTACGGGAGCATGTGATTTGGTCGTTGGAACGCCATTCCGCCAACGGCCTAGCCGACAGGCTCTAAATCGCGATTTTCGGGTAGAGTTTTATCAACCTCGCCGCTGTAACGGCGATTCACCTTGGCAACATCGCGCGATCGAAGACCGAACGCCAAGGATCGACTCAGGCCCGAAGAAGTAAGGGTTGCGCCTCTCTTATTTTGAGAATGCGGAATTAAGTT
>JBKHXU010000174.1:0-15530 GCA_046565865.1 Gammaproteobacteria bacterium
CTGGAAGTCCGGGCCGGCGACCGTACCTTTGCGCTCCTGATTGATCCACACCTCAGTGGTATCGCCGATGAGGTCGAGGCGCACCACGTCGCCCTTCTTCACGGCCGGGAACAGGGCGTTGAATGCATCGATGCGCGGCTGTAGCGCCGCGCGCTCGGCCTCGCCGGTGTTGGCGCGAAAGCCCTCGTTCCAGGCGTCTATCAATTTGGCCGCGGAGATTTCGTCGTACAGCACGTGCATGCGCACGCTCTTCGGCGTCGGTGCGGCCAGCGCGGCCGCGGCAGTGGTCTGCGGCTCGTTAAGGTACAGCGCGCCGACGTAGACCTTGATAAAGAAGCGGGTGCGCACGCCGGCGCCGTTTAGTTTCAGCGGCGCGTTCCCGACCGTCACCAAGTCGGGGAGGTTGACCCCGGCGACCTCTTTGGACAATGCCGGTGTCGCCAAGAACAGGATGCCGAGCGCGACGCCGGTGAGCCAACCGATGCGTGATTTCATAGCGGCGATACTCCGAATAACCAATGATGACCCGCGAGGAAGAGGACGTACAACGCAAGCCCCAGCGCCACCGGCCACAGCAGTGCGCGCGGCGCGAGCTTGGCGCGGCCGGCGACAATGGCCGCGAACGGCAGGTTGGAGGTCTCCGATGCCAGTTGGCGCCAGCGCTGCGGGTCGCGGCGCCGGCGTTTGCCGTCGATTGCCACGGTGCCGAACAGCGCCAGTATGAGCTGGCTGCCGAACAGCACAATGCTGGCGCGGTCGCCGTTCGCGAGCAGATGCGCGATCGACCACAACGTCACCGCCCATAGGAATGGATGGCGCGTGATGGCGAAGAAGCCGGGGATGGCGCGGTTGGCGCGCGCGCTTAAGCTCGCGACCGCGGTCGGATTGTCCGGCCGCAGGCCGCCGACCAACAAAATGAACGCGAACGGCATGAGCCCGAGCGCGACGCCGTGCGTCCACGGCGCCGACGTCCATACCGGCTCGATCGGTGCGCGCAGATAACTCACGATCAGCCAGCCGAACGTGAGTAGCATGATCACCGAATAGATAGCGAGAAACTTCGGCTCGCCCAGGATCGCTACCAGGCGTGCGCGCACGTGCGGCGCCGAGAGCAGGAAGTGGCCGCCGGTGAAGAGTACAGCGGCGGCGAGTAGCTCGATAAGCGAGGACGTCGGCATCAGCGGCACCCCGGTTGGCAACCGCGGTTTTATACTACATGGCGCGCGCGGGCGATACCGGCGGGCGGGACTAAGCGCGCGGTGCAACGGCGCGGGAAACCAAGTAATGGTATGCACCGATGACGTCGGCGGGCGAGCCGCCCACAATCGCTGTCGTTAGGGGTAGCAAGGAGCCGCTGGCATGGATCGTGACGTTTCGAAGCAATCGTCGCCCGGCGAATGGGGCACGGCGCGCGCTGCGGCGCTGGCGCGCGAGCACGGCATCGACGATCTGACCGAGGCGCATTGGCGCGTGCTGCACACGCTGCGGGCGCTGTACCAGGACTTCGGTGCGGCGCCGAGCATCGTGCAGGTGCACGCGCGTACCGGTCTCGACGCCGCCGCGATCGACGTGCTGTTCGGCAACCCGTACGTCGCCTGGCGCATCGCCGGGCTGCCGCATCCGGGCGAAGAGGCCGAGACCTACATGCGCAATCAGTAGCCGCGCCGGCTCATGCGCCGTCGTCCGTCGGCGCGTCTCTGTCCGCGCTCCACTGGTGGAGCCCGAGCCCGGCCAGCACCAACGCGGTGCCGTACCATACGTGCGCCGTCACCGGCTCGTGGTCGATAATGCGGCCGAGCAGCAGCGCCAACACCGGCGACACCAACGTGAGCAGCGCGACCGCGCTCGCCGGCGTATGTTTCAGCAGGTAGTAAAACAGCGTGAACCCCACCACCGAGGCGATCGACGCGAGATACACGATCGACCACAGCGCCTGCGCCGGCAGCACCGCCGGCGGTTGGCCATCGACGATGAGCCACGTAAGCCAAAACAACGGCGCGGCATATAGCAGCGCACCGGTCGTTACCGCGAGCGGCGAGAGCGCGGCGTTCTGGCGCTTGACCAGCACCATGCTCAGCGCATTGACGAACACGGCCAGCACCAGCACCGCGATGCCCTCGGTGCTGCGCGGTCCGAGATCGGTACCGGCCTGAAAGATGAGCGCGAGCCCGAGCACGCCGAGTGCCGCGCCCGCCAGTTTCGCGGCCGAGAGCGCGTGCGCGCCGATCAGCCAGCGTTCGAGCAACGTGGTCATGAGCGGTGTCAGCCCGAACAACACGGCAATGAGGCCGGACGGCACGTGTTGCGCGGCCCAGTACACGCACAGCATCGCGCCGTAGACGGCGATGGCCGCGGCGGCGTAGGCGCGGCGCGCCTGCTTGTGCCACGGCAGCGACATGCGCAGCGCCAGCAACAGCGCGATGCACAAAACGGCGGCGAGCGTCATGCGCCCGAGTGCGCCGAATAGAAACCCCGGACCCTGGCCGCTCCATTTGACCGCGAGCGGGGTGGTGGACCAGATCATCACGACGGCGATAAACGCGGCCGGTACCGACATGCGCCTTCTCCCAAAAAACAAAAAGGCCACAGGACTCGCGCCCGGTGGCCTTTTCGGAATTACGATTGTTACGAGATCAGTTCGTCGTATTCCTCCGCCACGCGGGCAGCGCAATGGGCCATACAGCTCGCAGCTGGTTGGCGGCGCGGACCACGACGCGGTGGGTGACGTTGAACATAGTTGCGAGTGTACCGGGGGGCGGGACGCTGTCAATCGGAAGGACATCCGAGCGCGCGCGTCTGGTATTCTTAGCGGCGGAGACTGGGATATGCCACCAAAAGGTTACGGCCCGCGCAAACCGCCGGGCGGCACCATCGATACCGCCAAGCTCGACGCCGTTGTCGCCAAGGCGCGCAAAGAGCAGGACACGCGCATGAGCGGCTATCGCGAGCAGTCGCTCAAGCTGCACCCGCATGTGTGCGCGCGCTGCGGGCGCGAGTTCACGCGCGAGAATCTGCACGAGCTGACCGTGCACCACAAAGACCACAACCACGACAACAACCCGCCCGACGGCAGCAATTGGGAAAACCTCTGCCTGTATTGTCACGACTGGGAACATCAAAAGTATTCGACATTGGTGCGCGGCGCCGGCGCCAGTTTCGGCGTCACCACCAAACCCAAGCCGGCGACCCACAACCCGTTCGCCAAGCTCAAAGATTTGATCGACAAGAACGGGTCGTAATACCCGCGCTTCGCCGCTACACTGCGCCCGTGGCCGCCACTAAGAAATATCTCGTCGTCACCGCCATCGGCAAAGACCGTGCCGGGCTCATGAGCGAACTGTCGGAAGCCGTCGTCGACACCGGTTGCGGCATCACCGACAGCCGCATGACAGTGCTCGGCACCGAATTCGCATTGATCATGATGCTCGCCGGTACCTGGAACGCGATCGCCAAGCTCGAGGCGATGGTGCCGTCGTTGCAGAAAAAACTCGGATTAACGATGACGACGCAGCGCACCGAAGAGCGTCCGGTGCGCGAAAAGCGCGTGCCGTATCTGGTCGACATCGTGGCGCTGGACCGGCCGGGCGTGGTGCACGACGTCGCACGCTTTTTCGACGAGCGCCAGATCGACATCGACGATATGAGCACCTGGACCTACGCCGCGGCCAACACCGGCGCGCCGATGTTTTCGGTGAGCATGAGCGTCAGCATCCCGTCCGAGCTGCACATCGGCCGGCTGCGCGACGAATTCACCGACTTCTGCGACGAACTGAATCTGGACGCAACGCTGGAGCCGGCGCGGCGTTAGCGGCCGATGCGCGAACGAGTGCGAAAGGCCCACAGGCCATTCCGAGCGACAGCGAGGGATATTCAGGAGGTCCCTCGCCGCCTGTTGACGGCTCGGGATGACACTTCGTGTCAATTTCTCGCTGCGCTCGGAATGACGGGTTATCCACGAACCGCATACTCGTTGCGGCACGCACGCGCGTTGCCGCGGTGCTCGACCAAACTGCAAATGAGCGGCGTGCAGACGATCTCCATCGCCATCTGCATCTTTCCGCCCGGAATCACCATACTGTTCGGTCGCGACATGAATGAGCCCGGCAGCCGCTTCAACAGGTTTGGAAAATTGAACTTCGCCGGCTCGCGAAAGCGAATGACGACGATACTCTCGTCCGGCGTCGGGATGTCGCGTGTGATGAACGGGTTCGAGGTGTCGACCACGGGCACGCGCTGAAAATTGATATCGGTGATGGAAAACTGCGGCGTGATGAAGTGCACGTAATCGCGCATGCGCCGCAGGATCGAATCGGTGACCGCCTCGGGCGTGAATCCCTTCACCCGCGTGTCGCGGTGGATCTTTTGAATCCATTCGAGGTTGACCACCGGCACCACGCCGATCAACAGGTCCACGTATTGCGCCACATCGACGCCGCCGTCGCCCGCGGCGCTGCGGCGCTCCACCACCCACGGGTTGTGCGACGGGCTCATCTGCCGCCGCGTCCAGTCGCGCGCGACCACGCCGCCGTGCAGCCCTTCGTAGAACAATAGGTCCGTGTCCGCCGGCAGCGCGGCCCAGGGCGTGAACGTGCCCGGCGCCTGGCCCCATTGGCGCTGGTTCTCTTCGTTGACGTAGTGCCGCGTCATGCCGGTGCCGTTCTCACCATATTCTTTGAACAGGGCTTCGAGACGATTGAACAGATTCGCCTCCGGTCCGAAGTGACTGTATTGCTTGCCTTCGGCCTGGCCCTTGCCGATGAAGCGATTCATCTCGTCGCGCTCGTAGCGCAAGAACGCCTCGCCATCGACGAATGCAGGCGTGATGTTTTGGCGGCGAAAAATATCCTGAAACGCTTGCCGAACCGTGGTCGTGCCGGCCCCGGAAGATCCCGTGATGGCAACGATGGGATGTGACTGCGACACCGGTGGTTCCCCTCCCAAGAGGCGCGAACGGCTATCTTTTGGGATTCGGCGCGCCGGGTCAACAGCCGGGCAACCATGGACGCCGCGGGGATGGGATCGTAGTATCGCGGCTGGCCCATTCATCATGGAGTGCCTCGCATGCCCGATTCTGCACTCAGTCGTCGCGGCTTCGTGGTCAGCGTGCTGGCCTCGGGCTTCGCGCTCGCCGTGCGCCCGGTCAGCGGCGCTACGATCACAACGTCGAGCGCCGGACTCACCGCGGGTGAAGTGAAAATCCCGGTCGCGGATGGCATGTTGCCGGCGTACCGCGCGCGACCGCAGACCGGCGAGCGCTTTCCCGCCGTCGTCGTAGTGCAGGAGATCTTCGGCGTGCACGAGCACATCAAGGATGTGTGTCGGCGCCTCGCCAAACTCGGCTATCTCGCCGTGGCGCCGGAGCTTTATGCGCGCCAGGGCGACGTGTCCAAGATCGCCGAGATTAAGGAGATCCAAGAGAAGGTCGTGAGCAAGGTTCCGGATAAACAAGTGCTGGCCGATATCGATGCCACGTTTGCGTGGGCGGCAAAGCACGACAAGGGCGATGCCAAGCGGCAAGGCATCACCGGATTTTGCTGGGGCGGGCGCATCGTATGGTTATACGCGGCGCACAGCAAGAATGTGCGCGCGGGTGTCGCCTGGTACGGGCGCTTGACCAGCGCGATCACCGACAACACGCCGAAGCATCCGCTGGATATCGCGGCTGAGCTCAAGGCGCCGGTCCTCGGCCTCTATGGCGGTGCTGACCAAGGGATTCCGCTGGAGACAGTGGAGCAGATGCGCGCGCGCCTCCAGCGAGGCGCAGCCGGCTCCGAAATCGTGGTGTATCCGGACGCGCCGCATGGTTTCCACGCCGACTATCGTCCGAGCTATCGCGCGCAGCCGGCGCAAGACGGTTGGCGGCGCATGCACGATTGGTTCCGGCGCCATGGCGTCGCCTAGCCCTGCGCTTCGCAGGAACAAGACCCCGCGGAAGCGACGTCCGGGTTCGCGCAAGAACTGAATTGGGAATGACACCGGGGGACAGCGTCAGGCGACGACGCTGACCGGCGCGTTCTTTGCGGCCTCGAGTGCGGTTTCGGCGCGTTTAACGAAGCTGGCCGTGTCTTCGCCGGCGGTGTGCAGCACCAACGCGTGCACGAAGCGCGGCAGGGCGATGATGCGCTCATCGACGCTAAGGTAAGTTTCAGCCGCGCGCTTGGCGGCCTTTTCCAGCGCGCGACTCGCGCCTTCCTTGCCGGTATCGGGAAACAGCACGGCGAACACGCCGTCGCGATACAGCGCGACGATATCGTAGGCACGAAAGTTCACCAGTATTTCTTGCGTGTAGCAGTTGAGCACCGCCTCCATCGCCTTTTCGCCGTGCGTTTCTTGTACCGATCGCATGTCCTCGATCGCGATGAGTCCGAGCGCGAGCGGCCGCGCGGCGCGACGCACGCGCTTGACCTCGGCTTCGAGGCAATGCAGCAATCCCTCGCGCCGCACGAACGTGCCGGGCTTGTGGCTCGGGCGCAGCGCCAGGCGTACCACCGGCGCCCGCGGACGCCGGTTCGGCGCGCTGCGCAACTTTTCCACTTCCGCCCTCAACCCTTCGCGTTCGATCTCGGCCGCGGTCAGCGCGGTCGTGGTCTCGACCAGCTTTTGTTCCAGCGCATCGCGCTGGCGCGCCAACTCGTCCAGGCTCTTCATCCACGCCTGCTTTAGTTTGTGATAGTCCTTGACCGTGCCGTAGATCGCCTGCCAGGCGTCTTTTTCCGAGCGCAGCAGCGCTTGATACTTCTCCGCGCTCGCGGCCGTGGCATGCGGCGGCTCCTGTGGCCGTTCCAGCACGCCTTCGAGTACCGAGTCCATCGCCGTATCCGGATCGGGCGCCGGCGCCGCTTCGATGGATTCAATCGTAAGATGCCGCGCCTCGAGGGTCGGCATCTCGGCGCTCGCGACGACCGTCTCGATATCCGGCAGAAAACTGGCGATGTGTTGCTGCAGCAGGCGCGCGCGCACGCGCATGTTCGGCAGCGCGATCGGGTCGCGCGCGTAGATGTCGAGCTGGGTATGGAGGTCGGCGAGCGCCGCGGTGTCGATGCGGTCATCGCGGCGGTAACGGCGCATTGCGCGGGCGATGATGCCATGAAGCTCGCCGCCGTCGACGTGATCCTTCAGGGATTCCATGTGCCGCGAGACGACTTGCATCACGCGGGCTTCGACCGGGAGGGACTCACTGACCGCCAATAGGATGTCCTTGCTTTTTGTGCCGGCGAGCAACTAACACCACGCAATGTACCTTCCGGGTTGGAAAAGCACAATATCTGGTAGTCACACGATCGCCGGTCGGTCGGGTAGTTCGTTACCGCGCGGCCCGGGGTAATGGGCGGCGAGCAGCTCGCCGATGGCGGCGATGCCGGCGACGGTGCCGGCCTCGTAACGACCGGCGCGGTACTCGGCCTCGATCTGTTTGCAGATGCGCTCCCAGGCGTCGGGCGCGACGCGCCGATGGATGCCGCGATCGGCGAGGATCTCGACATCGTGGTCCGCGAGCAGTACGTACAGCAACACGCCGTTGTTGTGCTCGGTGTCCCAAACGCGCAGCTGACCGAATATTTCGAGCGCGCGCTCGCGCGCGGTTTGATTCCGTACGAGCGGCCGGAACTCGAGTGCCGCTTCGATGGCGAAACAGATTTGACCATGGTGCGTCGCCTCCGACGCGCGGATCGCTGCTTCGATAGCGCGCACGGTCCGGGCGCTGAATAGCTGGCGCACGCGCCACGGCGGCAGCAGCAGGTGGCGTACCCAGCGGCGCCAGTTCATCACCACCTCCCGGAGGCGCCGCCGCCGCCGAAGCCGCCGCCCCCACCGCTGAAACCGCCGCCACCCCCGCCCCCAAAACCACCGCCACCGTATCCGCCGCCGCTCGACCAGCCGCCATAACCGCCACCGCGCGAGCGGAAGCCGCCAAGCAGGGTGAATGCGAACACGACGACGCCGAACACGATGGCCGCCAGCAGCGAGCTCGCGATGATCCAGGTGACCACGGCGGCAATGCCGCCGGCGGCGCCGGCACCGAACAGCCGCCCCAAGACCGCGCGCAACAGACCGCCGACGACGATCACCGCCACGAATGCGAACGGCATGAGTTGCTCGAAGCGCGACCACGAGGTGTCGCGCCTCTCGGGCGGCGGCAGCGGTTCGCCTTCGATCAGGCGCATGATGCGATCGAGCCCGGCGCGGATGCCGCCGTAGTAATCGCCCTGTTTGAAATACGGCACCACAATCTCCTCGATCACGCGATTGGCGACGGCGTCGGGAATCGCGCCTTCGAGACCGTAACCGACTTCGAGCCGCAACGCGCGGTCGTTGAGCGCGATGAGAAACAGCACGCCGTCATCGACGCCCTTGCGGCCGAGCTTCCAGTTTTCCGCGACGCGGATACTGTACTGTTCGTCGGTCTCCGGCGCGGTGCTGGGGACGATCAACACCGCGATCTGGCTGCCGCGCTTCGCCTCGAAGGCCGCAAGCTGTTGTTCCAACGCTTGGCGTTGGCTAGGGGTGAGCACGTTGGCAAGATCGGTGACGCGCGCCCGCAGCGGCGGCACCGCGACTTCGGCGATGGCGGCCACGACGAGCAGTCCCGCCACCAGCAGCGATGCCCAGCGTAAGCCGCCGCTAGAACGAGAAGCCGATGGCGACGCAGCGATCTCGCGGTGCATTGCGGTTTCGGTTTGGGCCGCTCGCAACGACGCGGTTGTCAGCGCGGCGCCGGCGTGGCGCCTGGCGGCGTACCGAAGTCGACCTTGGGTGGTGTCGCCAATTCGCGCTCATTATCGACGCTGAAGTTCGGTTTGGTCTCAAAGCCGAACACCATGGCGGTGAGATTGCTCGGGAACGAGCGCACCGTGACGTTATAGTCCTGCACTGCTTTGATATAGCGGTTGCGCGCCACGGCGATGCGGTTTTCCGTGCCTTCGAGCTGCGCTTGCAAATCGCGGAAGCCGGCGTCGGCCTTGAGTTGCGGATAGTTTTCGGCCACGACCAGCAGCCGCGCCAGCGCGCTGCTCATGTCACGCTGCGCCGCCTGGAACCGCGCGAACGCCTGTTCGTCGGCGAGCAGCTCGGGCGTGGCCTGTATCTGTCCGACGCGGGCGCGCGCCTCGGTCACTTGCGTCAACACCTCGCGCTCGTGAGCGGCGTAGCCCTTGACCACGTTGACGAGATTGGGCACGAGATCGGCGCGCCGCTGGTACTGATTCAGCACCTCGGACCACGCCGCCTTGATCTGCTCGTCCTCGCGCTGCAGCGTGTTGTAACCGCAACCGCTCAGCAGCAACACCAGCACCAACGACAGACTACGAATCCCGACGCGCATACGACCTCCCACGGTATTGGAGCGGCAATTATACGAGCGCCGGGGCGTCGCGCAGAAGCGCGGCGCCAAGGACGAAGGCGCCGCGAGACACGGGGGCGCTATGCGTTGGACAGTGGCGAGCTGACGAACAACGCCTGCAACTCTTCCGTGTCGATGGGTTTCACCAAATGGTGGTCGAAGCCGGCGGTGCGGCTCGATTCCCGATGCTCGGCCTGTCCGTAGCCGCTCAACGCCACCAGCAGCGCGTGTTTATGGCGCGGGTCTTCGCGCAACGCACGCGCCACGGCCCAGCCGTCTTGTTGCGGCAAGCCGAGATCGAGCACCGCCGTGTCCGGCAAAAATTCATGCGCGATCCGCAGCGCCTCGGCGCCGTCGGCCGCGGTCCGCACCTCGTGTCCATATTGGCGCAACAGGATGGCGAGCGACTCGGTGATGTCCGGATTGTCGTCCGCGATCAGCACCCGCCGCGTCGGCGCCAGCGCGATCGGACGCTTGCTGGCCGCGTGTTCGTCGCTCATGTGCACGCGCCCGACCAGCGGCAGGCGCACAGTAAACTCGCTGCCCTTGCCCGGGCCGTCGCTCGCCGCAGTGACGTCGCCGCCGTGCAGTGCGACGATGCGTCGGGCCAGCGTCAGGCCGATACCGAGGCCACCCTCGGAGCGCGCCACCGTTTGTTTGCCCTGCACGAACATGTCGAACACATACGGTAAGACGTCGGCGCTGATGCCGGCGCCGTTGTCGCGCACCCGCAGCGCCACATGCGTGCCTTCGGTGCTGGCGGCGATGTGGATGGAGCCGCCGCGGCCGGTGTATTTGATCGCGTTACTTAGGAGGTTGGAAACCACTTGTACCAAGCGCGCGCTATCGCAGTCGAGTATATAGCGGCGTTCAGGGATGTCGACCCAAAGGTTGTGACGCTTGGCCTCGACGGCGGCGCGGTTCATCTCCACCGCTTGCCACACGATGTCGCGCAAATCCGCCGGCGCGGTGACCAAGGTGACCTCGGATGTGGTGATGCGCGAGAGATCGAGCAGGTCGTCGACCAGGCGTGCAAGGTGCTTGACCTGGCGCTCGATCAAGCCCGACGCCCACTGCAGGCGCGAATTGCCGCTGCCGTTGGCGCGCACGATTTCCGAAACCATGCGCAGCGGCGCCAGCGGGTTGCGCAGCTCGTGCGACAGCGTGGCGAGAAACTCGTCCTTGCGCCGTTCGGCTTGCTCGCGGGCGACCTCGACGCGCTTGCGGTCGGTGATGTCGACCAGCACGTTCACCGCGCCGATCAATTTTCCGTTGTCGTCATGGATGGGATTGGCATGCGCCAGCACGGTAAGCCGTGTGCCGTCGGGACGCTCGATGATGATTTCCTGGCCTTTGTATTCGCGATCATCGCGCAACGCCAACGCCATCCAGCAGCGGTCGTGATCGATCGGCGCGCCGTCGGCGGCGTACAGTTTGAACGAACCGCAGAAGCGATCGACCGCGTCGTTGAGTGCCGGTGCGCGGCCCCATAGCTTCACCGCCTGCTGGTTGTAATACGTAATCAGTCCGTCCGGATCGCAGGTGTAGGCACCGACGGGAAGTTTTTCGAGTAGGCGGCGGAATTGGATTTCGGATTTATAGCGAAGTGCTTCGGTTGGAACGTCTCCTACGAATGCCAGTTCAGTCATCGCCATCTCCACGGGAAACAAAAGTACAGGGGGGATGCAGCGCAATGATACCGGCATCGTCGCGGGAGTCGACAACTTTAAAACCGCGGACCGGGCAGGGGTTTGTCACGCAACGACGTCCATGATCTTTACTACCGCCGACCGGCGACCGAACGCGGCGCTGCGCACCGGCGCGCCCTCGGCTTCGAATTCATGCAGCAACCGGTAATCGCCGCCGGCCTCGGCGATGAGAATCGGCACCGCCGCCAGATCCCACGGGCGGTCGTGATAGTCCACCATCGCGTCGGCGGCGCCGATCGCGACCAATGTCTGGCCGAAGCACGAGCGATAAATGCGGTGATTGGGAAACGCGCGCACCAGCCGATCGAAACGATCGCCGGCGTCGCGATAGCGCACGAAGTTGGCGCGCGCGCTCAACACGATGCGCAGATTCGCGGCGCTCGCGTCGCCGAGCTGCACGCGCACGCCGTTATAGAACGTACCGAGACCGAACCCGCCCGCCGCGCGCATATCGAGCGCCGGATGATCGAGCACACCGATCAGCGGCTGCCCACGATAGTAAAGCGCGATGATGCTGCCGAAGGTCGGCACGCGATGCACAAAGTCCTCGGTGCCATCAATCGGATCGAGTACCCATTGAAACGCCGCCTCCGGCGCGTGCGTCGGAAATTCCTCACCGAGAATGCCGTGCTCCGGAAACGTCTGGCGGATGCGCGCACGCAATCGCTCTTCGACGCGCAGATCGGCGTCGGTCACGTAGCTGCCGTCGGATTTTTGCTTCACCGTGAAGCCCTGCCGCAGCGCCGCCTGAATCAAGTCGCGCGCCTGATCCGCGAGTTCGAGCGCGTGGCGATAGAGCGAGCTGACCGCATCGCGCGCCAACGCGTCACGTGGATCGTTCGTGGTCCGCGTCATGTCTCGTCCCGCCGGTCGTGGCGTCGCCGCCGCTCCGAGCGATACTTGGTGATTTCAAGGCGTATCCCGTCGGGGTCGGATCCGTGCGCGGCCATCACAGCGTCTTCATAGCGTTCGAATCGCGGCAAGTCGGAAACCGCGAGATAGATGTGGTCGATGTCAATGATCTCGGACGTGTGCGGCATCCCGCCATCTTATATTGGATGCCGCGCGCGGATCAGCCGTTGCGCCGGATCCGCCGTTTGACGACGCGCTTCGACGCAGGCCGGCGCCGGCGTTTGGTCGCCGGCCGTCTGCTGGCGATGTCGATCGATTCGCGCATCCACACCCGCAATTCGTGCGGGTCGGTCAGCACCTCTTCCGGCAGCTCGAAATAGCGGCGCACCTCACGGATCCCATGCCGCGTGCGGTAAGAGAACGGACGCATGCCGGCGCGTTCGTACTTAGGACGTGTGCTGTCGTCGACCACGAAGTACAGGCTGTTGCCCATGATCATCGCGAATTGCGTCGCGCCGGTACAGATGCCGACGCCGCCAAAGAAGCGGGTGGTGCGTACCGCGCCCGCGGGCTCGAGCTGTTCCAGCACATAGTCGGTGAATTCGGCGCTTGCGGACATTCTATGAGCGGTGTCCTGACGGCCGGTGCGTGGGCCTTAGCCGAACAGCCATGTGTGCAGCAGGCGCCCCGGCGCGAGCGCGAATCCGCCGGCGATGAGGATACCGCCGACATAGAGGCCGATCATGTTCCCGCGATGCGTGCGGATATCGCCGCGACGCGCGGCCAGGTACGCGGCTGGCGCGCTATAGAGCGTCAGCACGCTGAACGCATGGATAAAACCGAAATGGCCGTACGCGGTCGGCCCCACATGTGCCGGCATGAACAACGTGATGATGCCGGTGCCGATCATCAACACGAGGTAGACCCGGCCGAGCGCCTTGTGTGGGCGCGTCCCCTTGGGCGTTGCCAGCAATATCGATCCGATGACGAACGCCGGCAGCACCGTGGCGAGATGAAAATAGGTGAGTTGCTGGTAAGTCAACGCGGCCTTCCTTTCGATCGTGTCGCGTGCGCAGCAACGCATCTCATGTGTTGGCCGATGCGCAGAAACATCGTCACGTTGATCGCCGCCAATGTTGCGACCGAGGCCCAGCCCGTTACCACCGGATCGTCGCCCGTTACATCGATAAGCCACAGCGCCACGATCGCGGCCGCGAGAAATTTCCAGCCGACGACGAGCGACAGCGGAAAGTAGCGGTAGATGAAATCGCGGCCATGGCGTCCGCCGTTGCGCTGGAACAAGAACACCAGCCCGCTGATCGTCAGCGCCAGGGTGAAGAGCGCGTCGGCGTAGTCCCAGGCATGTAGCGCCGTGCCGGGCGCGAGGCGTATGAGCGTGAACTGCATCCAATCGAACGCCATGATCGCGATGAAGTAGAAGAACGCCTTGCCCTCGGACACGCCGCGCCGCGCCAGCGCGGCGTTGACGTGGGCGGTGTCCCAAAGATCGCGATGGCTGAAGGACATGCGTCGCTCGCTACAGATGCTTCACCATCAGTACCGAGCTCGACGGGCACAAGGCGGAAAACTCGGCCGTCCGGCGCAGCGCGTCCGGCGCCGCATCGCGTGCTATCGCGGCGTAACGGCGGTGCGCGAAGTAGTGCGACGCGGTGGTGGTCAGGAGATACAGATCGCGGGCGCCGCGTCCGGCGGCGTAGCGTTCGGCGTGCGCCAACAATGCCGCGCCCAGGCCGGCACCGCGTCGCGGCGCGGCCACCGTCAGCGAACGCAGCAGCGCCGCCGATCCCAGCGGCTCGATACCGACGATGCCGTCCAGCACCGGCCCGTTCCAGGCGCCGAAAAAATGTTCCAGGTGCGCGGGTGTGATATCCGCCAGCGGCAGCTGCGCCGCCGCCAACAGCGCGGTGACGGCGTCTTGCGGCGGATGGCGCACGATGTCATGTGTCATGGCGGATGAACTCGCGCAAACCGGGCATCCCGTGTGTGACCGCACGCCACGCGCCGTTGCGCCGCGCCTCGTATCGCTCGAAGTCGCACGGCAGCCCCTGCGCGTGGCGGATATCGGCGCGGTCCATCAGCTGGAAGTGCAGATGCGGCGCGGTGGAGTTGCCGGAGTGTCCGACGTCCGCGAGGTGCTGGCCGCAGGTGACCGTGTCGCCGTCATGCACGCGCACCGAACGCGTGTGCGCGTGGGCCAGGAGCGCATAGACTTCCCGGTCCGGCATTTTGAGGATGATGTAGTTGCCGAGCGCCGGGCGTAGGTCATCCGTCGTTCTCGGTCCGCGCAGTCGCGGATGCCGCAGCAGCACCGTGAGTACCAGCGCCAAATCGGCAAGTGGGTGCAACCGCCGGCGTTCCGGCCAGCCGTCGCGCGCGGCGATCACCGTGCCGGCGAACGGCGCATAAATCGGTGCGCGCCACCCCGGGCACGCGTCGAGCGTAACGCCGGCGAGCCAATAGCGCAGCGCCGAGCCGCGAAAAAACCTCCAGCCGCGCCCCGGTTCGATGCGCAAGAAGTCGTACGCATAGCGCTGGCCGAGGGCGTCGGTGCCGTGGCTCGGCACGCGCGCGGCCGGCGTGTGGGCGGCGACCCACTCGCCGCGCAGCGGGAACGCCACGGTGAACGTCGGTATGGCGGCGGTCATTCCAGCGACTCGTATGCGGCGATCGACAGCGTCAGCGGAGTCATCAATGTATCGAGCGGCTGATCGGCACACCATCGCTACCTACGGTCACGTTGTCAACGGCGTGGCGCCGCCCGCAGACACCATTACGACCAGTATCGAAAAGATCACGAGATCGGCCGCGACGTGCGCGAGCCACGGTGCCAGCAGCCCCGCCGCGCGCCGGCGGATCAGCCCGAGCAGCATGCCGTACACCAGCACCATGACGAAACCTAATACCCCGTTGGGAAACCCGGAGAGGTAGTGCCCGGCGGCGAACGCGACGGCCTGGACGGCGATCGCATGGTGGCCCGCGCCGAGCGCGCTGTCGAGCGCCTCCATTAACACACCGCGAAAAATGATCTCTTCCAGGGCCGCATTCAGCGCCGCGAACGCGATGGCCGCCAACGGCAGCACCCAAACCGGGACGTCCGGCACCAGCGCCAGGTGGTGTCCGAGGTCGGGTTTGGTCCATGCCACCCAAGCCACCAGCGCCACGGCAGAAACGGCCACGGTTGCGAGTATCAGCAGTTGCGTGCCGCGATCGAGCCAGCCGAGGCGCAGCCACCCAACGGAACGGCGCAGCGGCGCGACGGCAATCACCACCGCCGCGTACGCTAACAACGGCACGAGCAGGATGAGCGGCCAGAGCCGAAGCAGCGGAACGGCAGCCACCAGCGCGATCCACAACAGCGACAACACGAGAGCGTGCACCGCGTAAATCGCCCGATACGCGATGGCCGCCGGCAACAGCAGTACCAGTGCCGCGATCGCGCCGACCCACAGGGGATGCGGCAGGACCATGACGAGAGACAATGCGGCGACCGCCGCGACGATGATCGTTGCCCCCGCGCGCGAGGAGCGCGGCGGTGGGGCGATCGTTCCGGCAATGTTAATGCGGCGCGACAGCGGGGTGACACCGTTCGGTTTCATGTTGTCTTAGTCGCT
>JBKHXU010000175.1:0-23269 GCA_046565865.1 Gammaproteobacteria bacterium
CGATACCGGTCGGGCCGTACAGCTTGTGTCCGGAGAACGCATAAAAATCGCAGTCGAGTTGCTGCACATCGACCGCGAGATGCGCCACTGCCTGCGCCCCATCGACCAACACCGCCGCGCCGACTGCATGCGCGCGCTCGATGATGCGTTTGATCGGATTGATGGTGCCGAGCGCGTTCGAACAATGCACCACGCCGACCAGGCGCGTGCGTTCGCTGAGGAGCTGTTCGAATTTATCGAATTCGAGCTCCCCCGCGTCGGTGATCGGCACGACTTTGAGTTTGGCGCCGACCTGCTCGCACAAGAGCTGCCACGGCACGATATTGGAGTGATGCTCCATCTCCGTGATCAACACCTCGTCGCCGGCGCGCACGTTGGCGCGGCCGAAGGTGCTGGCGACCAGGTTGATCGCCTCGGTCGTGCCGCGCACGAAGATGATTTCCTTGTGGCTGCGCGCGTTCAAAAATTCCTTGATCTTGACGCGCGCTCCCTCGTAGCCCGCGGTCGCGCGCTCGCTGAGCAAATGCACGCCGCGATGCACGTTGGCGTTGTCCGCGCGGTAATAGTGATCGAGCGCGTCGATCACGGCCTTGGGTTTCTGCGTCGTGGCCGCGTTATCGAGGTACGCGAGCGGTTTGCCGCGCACCTTTTGATGCAGGATCGGAAACTCGGCGCGTATGCGCGCGATGTCGAAACCGCGACCCACGCGCGCGACCGACTGCAGCAATGCGGTTTCGTTGGCCGCGGTCATAGCAACTCCAGCTCCTTGATATCGCGCCCCGCGAGCAGGCGTTTGGTGAGACGCCGCTCGAGCTCCAGGCGCATCGGGGCCAGGCGCATGCGGCTCAACACGTCGTGCGCGAACGCGTACGTCAACAAATCGCGCGCCGCCGCTTCGTCCACCGCGCGCGAACGCAAATAGAACAACGCGTCGCTGTCGAGCTGGCCTACGGTCGCGCCGTGGCTGCACTTCACATCGTCGGCGTAGATCTCGAGTTCCGGCTTGGTGTCGATCTCGGCATCGTCCGACAACAGCAGGTTGTTGTTCATCTGTTCCGCGTCGGTGTGCTGCGCATCCGGCCGCACCACGACGCGTCCGTTGAACACCGCGCGACCGCGGCCGCTCAACACACCCTTATAGTACTCACGGCTGGTGCCGCGCGGCTTGGCGTGATCGACCTCGGTATGGTTGTCGACGTGGCTACGCCCATCGACAACGTACAGTCCGTTCAGGTGACATTCGGCGCCTTCATCATTCAACACGCTGCGCAAATCGTGACGCACCAAGAGACCGCCGAGATCGACCGCGTGCGAGGTGAAGCGACTGTCGCGCGCCTGGCGCACGTAGGTTCCGCCGATGTGGCTCGCCTTCACGCCATGCTGTTGCACGCGGTAGTGTTCGACGACGGCGTTCGGCTCGGTGACGACTTCCGTAACCGCATTGGTGAGATGCGCGACATCGCCGATCGACACGTAGTGCTCGATCACCGAGACTTGCGCGCTACGCTCGGCGACGATAAGCGTGCGCGGCTGTATCAAGAGCGGCGCCGCCGCGGCGGTGGCGACATAGATCACATGAATCGGCTGCTCGATAGCAGTACCGGCCGGCACACGGATGTATGCCCCATCGGTGAGGAACGCGCTGTTGAGGGCGGCGAATCCGTGGCCTTCCGTCGGCGTCGCGCTACCGAGATACGTCTCCAGACCGTCGGGCCGCGCCAGGTGCTGCGCCAGGCTGCCGACAACAACGCCCGCCGCGACGTTCACCGAGGACAGCGCTGCGGCATAGGAACCGTTTACGAATACCAAGCGGTGCGCGCGCAAATCGCCGAACGCGGTCTCGCGCGCAACGACGGCGGCGTCGACGTGCGCCGCCGGCGCGAGCGGTGCGTATATCTGGCGCAGCAACGGCGCCACGTTCGTGTACTTCCAATGCTCGTCGCGCGTCGTCGGAAAACCCTTCTCGGCAAAGCGACTGGCACCCGCCTCGCGCAGCGCACGCACCCAGGGCACGCCATCGCCCGGCAACCGCGTGCGCGCACCCGCGAGTGCGGCAAGATAGGTATCCATTGGGGCGGCAGCAGTCATGGTTACGCCCGCGCTCCGGTTTCGAGCCAGCCGTAACCACGTTGCTCCAGCTCGTGCGCCAGGGTCTTGTCGCCCGACTTCACGATGCGCCCCTGCGCCAGCACGTGCACGCGGTCCGGCACGATGTAGTTCAGCAGTCGTTGGTAGTGCGTCACCATCACCACCGCGCGCTCCGGGCTGCGCAGCGCGTTGACGCCGTTCGCGACCACCTTGAGCGCGTCGATGTCGAGCCCGGAGTCGGTTTCATCAAGCAACGCCAACTTCGGTTCGAGCACCGCCATTTGCAAAATCTCGTTGCGTTTCTTCTCGCCGCCGGAGAAACCCTCGTTGACCGAGCGATACAGGAAATCCTCTTTCATCTCGACCAGTTTCATCTTCTCTTTGACGTACGTCAGGAAATCCATGGCGTCGAACTCTTCCAGCCCGCGGTGTTTGCGCACGGCGTTAACCGCTGCCTTGAGCAGATAGATGTTGCTGACACCGGCGATCTCGACCGGATATTGAAACGCGAGAAACACCCCTTCGCGCGCACGCACCTCGGGCGCGAGCGCGAGCAGATCCTTGCCGAAATACTCGACGCTGCCGCCGGTCACCTCATAGTTGTCGCGGCCGGCCAAGACATGCGCCAGCGTGCTTTTGCCCGAACCGTTCGGGCCCATGATGGCATGCACTTCGCCCGGGCGAATGTCGAGGTTGATGCCCTTGAGAATCGCCTTACCGTCGACATTCACCGTCAAATTTTTTATAGACAGCATCTTGTGCACCCGTGATTGTTTAGCCAACCGCGCCTTCGAGACTCACGCCGAGCAGCTTTTGCGCCTCGACCGCGAACTCCATCGGCAGCTCTTTGAAGACCTCTTTGCAGAACCCATTCACCACCATCGACACCGCGTCCTCGCTCGACAGCCCGCGCTGACGCAGATAGAACAGCTGGTCATCGCTGATCTTCGACGTCGTCGCCTCGTGTTCCACCTGCGCGGTACGGTTCTTCACCTCGATATATGGGAACGTATGCGCACCGCACTTGTCACCCATCAGCAGCGAATCGCACTGGGTGTAGTTGCGCGCGTTCTCCGCGCCCTTCAACACCTTCACCAATCCGCGATACGCATTTTGTCCGCGCCCGGCCGAGATGCCTTTCGACACGATGGTGCTGCGCGTGTTCTTGCCGATGTGGATCATCTTCGTGCCGGTGTCGGCCTGCTGCCGATGATTGGTGAGCGCCACTGAATAGAATTCGCCAACCGAGTTGTCGCCTTCGAGCAGCACGCTCGGATATTTCCAAGTAATCGCCGAGCCGGTTTCGACTTGAGTCCAAGAGATCTTCGCATTGTTGCCGCGGCACGCACCGCGCTTGGTGACAAAGTTATAGATACCGCCGCGCCCCTCTTCATCGCCCGGATACCAGTTCTGCACCGTCGAGTATTTGATTTGCGCATTTTTGAGCGCGACCAGCTCGACTACGGCGGCATGCAATTGGTTTTCGTCGCGCATCGGCGCAGTGCAGCCTTCGAGATAGCTCACGTACGCGCCCTCATCGGCGATAATCAGCGTGCGCTCGAACTGGCCGGTGTTGGACGCGTTGATCCGGAAATACGTCGACAGCTCCATCGGACAACGCACACCCGGTGGCACATAGACGAATGAACCGTCGCTGAACACGGCCGAGTTGAGCGTGGCGTAGAAATTGTCGGTATACGGCACCACGCTACCGAGATACTTTTGTACCAGCTCCGGATGGTTGTGCACCGCTTCCGAGAACGAACAGAAGATGATGCCGAGGCTCGCGAGTTTGTCTTTGAACGTAGTCGCGACCGAGACGCTATCGAACACCGCATCGACCGCGATGCCGGCGAGCGCCTCGCGCTCTCTCAGTGGGATACCGAGCTTCTCGTACGTCTCGAGCAACTTCGGATCGACCTCTTCCAGGCTCTTCGGTCCGTCCTTCTTCGCCTTCGGCGCCGAGTAGTACACGATCGACTGATAGTCGATCGGCGCATGCTGCACGTGCGCCCACTTCGGCTCCTGCATCGTCAGCCAATGCTGGTACGCCTTGAGCCGCCATTCGAGCATGAACGCGGGCTCGTTCTTCTTCGCCGACAACGCGCGAATGATGTCTTCGTTCAGTCCTGGCGGCAGCGTATCGGCGTCGACGTCAGTGACGAAACCGTGCTGGTAGCCGCGGCGGATCAGGGCTTCGATGTCTTTATTCGATGTGGCCATGCTTCTCTCCTCTGCCCCTCACAGGCTCGCGCGCTGACGTGTCAGCGGCGGACTTACCAAGTGCACCGGTTGCGCCATTTGCGCCAAGGTGACGCCGGCCAGCGCCTGTCGTACCGCATTGTTGATGTGCTGCCAGTTGGCGCGCACCGAGCACGATTCTTCCTGCGCACATACACCCGGGGTGCTCCCACATTCGGTAAGACCGACCGGGCCTTCGAGTGCGTCGATTATCTCGACCATGGAAATTTCGCGCGCCGGTCGCGCCAGGGAGTAACCGCCCTTGGCGCCGCGATGGGAAACCACGAGTCCTTCGCGGGCTAATGTCTTAAGGATTTTGCTCACGGTCGGCGCCGCCACCTGAATCTCTAAGGCGATCTCGCTCGCGGCGTGCAGCCGATTCGACTCCCGGGCCAGATAGGTCATGACGATAGTCCCGTAATCGGTAAGCTTGCTCATCCGCAGCATATAAAACCGGCCTCAATGAATGCGTACTATTTTAGTCCTGTATGCGGACGCAAATCAACAGAGTTTCCTAATATTCACGGCGGGGAAAATTAAACACTGAAGCTTTCGCCGCAGCCGCATTGGCCCTTAACGTTAGGGTTCTTAAACCGGAACCCTTCGCTTAAGCCATCGCGACCAAAATCAACCTCGGTGCCGTCTAGATACGCCAGATTCTGTTCGTTCACGATCACCTTCACGCCGTGGCTCTCGAACACCCGATCGCCCGGCTCGATAAGGTCCGCGTAGTCGACCACATACGCCTTACCGGAACATCCGACTGTCTTCACTCCCAAACGCAAGCCCTCGCCTTTCCCACGTTTCTGTAGGAATGTCTTAACGCGTTGGGCTGCCGTTTCGGTCAACGTAATCGCCATACTGCCTCCAACTCTAAAACATACCTTTCATTTTACGCCAATTTCAGCGCGCAAGCGCTCCGTACATTCGCTCGGGATAACCCTATGCGGACGCGATTCAGGACCTCGAACCGCTGCCGGTGGATTTTTTAGCCGGCGGCGGAGCCGCATCGCCCGGACGTGTGGGCGGCGTACCGGACGGTTCCTCAAGACTCGCCACATCAAGTTCCGGCAAGTTCAGATCGACTTTTATCCCTGCGTTATCAAGTGCGTTAGACAAACTTTTCATCTTTTGATCGATCTGGTGTAAATGATCCAACATGCAATCGATGGCGTATGCCACGGGATCCGAGCTTTGCGCTGTTTGGCCATAGGCGTCAAAGCCGATCTTCTCCGCCATCGCCTTACGTTGCTGCGTGCGCGAGTCTTGGCCGGTCGATATGACCCGCCCCGGTATTCCTACTACTGTGGCATTGGCCGGGACATCTTTGACCACCACCGAGTTCGATCCGATCCGGGCGTTATCGCCGATGTGGATCGGACCCAGAATTTTGGCCCCAGCCCCGACGACGACGTTGTCGCCCAATGTCGGGTGGCGTTTCTCCCGCTGCCAGGTGGTGCCACCGAGCGTGACGCCGTGATAGAGCGTGCAGCCATCACCGATCTCGGCGGTTTCGCCGATCACCACCCCCATGCCATGGTCGATGAAGAGTTCCTTGCCGATACGCGCACCCGGGTGTATCTCAACCCCTGTGAACCAGCGCATGAGTTGCGACAGCATGCGCGCCAGCCACTTGAAACCCCAACGCCACAGCCGATGCGAGACACGATGCGCCGCGACCGCGTGTATCCCGGGATACGCCGTTAATACTTCAAGGGCCGATCGGGCCGCAGGATCGCGGCGACGTATGCTCTGTATGAACTGGCGCATGATTGAGAATCAGCGAAAACTAATTAGGCTCATTCCCTCGTATTCTTGTCAAGTTTCCGCGCCTGCTCGACCGCGGTGAGAATGCCGCGCAAGATGTTGATGTCGTTCCGATCGGGCGCCGCCCGATTGAACAGCCGCATCAGTCTGCGCATCAGTAGCCGCGGGTTCTCCGGGTCGAGGAATCGGATCGAAACCAGGACTTCCTCGAGATGTCGGTAGAATCGCTGTAGTTCTTCGGCGGTCGCCGGCGGGTGTTCGCCTGCCGGCAGTGCCGGCGCCGCTTGCGCGGCGACATAGAGCTCGTAAGCCAACAACTGCACCGCGCTCGCGACGTTCAGCGATGAGTACGCCGGGTTGGCCGGTATCTGCACCAGCGCATGGCACCGATCCAGTTCCTCGTTGGTAAGCCCGGCGCGCTCCTGACCGAACAGGATTGCGACCGGCCCCTCCCGGGCCGCCTGAATCAGGCGCGCCGCGGCGGCGCGCGGGTCGAGCGTGGGCCAGCCGATGCGCCGGGAGCGGGCGCTGCTGCCGAACACGGTCCGGCACTCGGCGATGGCGGCGTCCAGATCCGCCGTCACGTGCGCGCGCGTCAGTACATCGTCCGCACCGGCCGCCATCGCTACGGCCTGCGGACTCGGGAATCGCGACGGCGCGACCAGCCAAAGATTGGGCAGCGCCATGGTTTTCATGGCGCGCGCCGCGGCGCCGATGTTGCCGGGGTGGGTCGGTCGCACCAGCACGATGCGGATATTGTCCAAAGACACGGGACGTCGGTTCGACTCGTCGATGGGTTGGTTCAACTCGATTAACGCCGCGTTCCCTTATACAATCGCGCGCTCTTTTGCGCCTTTTACAACCGGGAACCTCGTCATGCATCCGATGCTGAACACGGCCGTCAAGGCCGCGCGCCGCGCCGGCACCGTGATTATGCGCCATCTCGACCGCGTCGACACGTTGGCGATCGAGTCCAAGGGGCGCAGCGATTTCGTGACCGAGGTCGACCGGCGGGCGGAAACCGAGATCATTCACATCCTGCGCGGCGCCTATCCCGATCACGGCATCATGGCCGAAGAAAGCGGCTCGCAGCCCGGGGATCAGTACGTATGGATCATCGATCCCCTCGACGGCACGACCAACTTCCTTCACGGCTATCCCCAGTTCGCGGTTTCGATCGCGCTACAAAATAAAGGCAAGCTGGAACAGGCGGTGGTGTTCGACCCGCTGCGCAATGAACTATTCACCGCAAGCCGCGGCCAAGGCGCGCAGCTCAACGACCGGCGCATACGCGTCAGTCGCACCGCCGACATGCAATACGCACTGCTCGGCACCGGTTTTCCGTTCCGCTCGACAAAATTCCTCGATGTCTGGATCGACACGTTTCGGGCGCTGATGATCGATACCAGCGGCGTGCGGCGCGCCGGATCGGCGGCGCTCGATCTGGCGCACGTCGCGTGCGGACGCCTCGACGGCTTCTGGGAGTTCGGCTTACATGTGTGGGACATGGCCGCCGGCTGTCTCTTGATCGAGGAAGCCGGCGGACGCCTGGGCGATCCGCTGGGCGGTCAGAACCACCTTCAGTCGGGCGATATCGTCAGCGGCAATCCCAAAATTTATGCAGAGATGTTAAAGCGCATACAGCCGCACGTGTCGGACAAGTGACGCTAGCCGCCGTACCCATCCGCGTCGGCAAATGCGATCCGATCGTACGCCACGGTACGCTCGACCAACTGTATCGGCCGCACCCGGCGCAAGGCGCGACCGGGCTCGACCAGATACAGCTTTTGTTGCGCCGAATACGTCCCGCGCGGCACCAACAGGGTCGCTGGGCGCCGCGGCGTAGCGCTGGGCGGCAACAGCAATGCGTGCCGGTACGTCGCGTCCTCGGCATCGCCACGCACCGCGACCGGCGTGACATCGACCGCAAGCGTTTCGACGCCAAGCTCCAAACTTTGCCCTTCAGGGCTCTTTAGCCACCGCACCACCGCTGCCGTCCAATGCGTGTTTCCGGATTGATGCAATCCGACTAAATCACCGACGCGCACCGAACCGCTGACATCGTTGTATCGCGCGAGCAGCATCCCTTGCGGACTCGAGTCGCGCACGTGCCAGCGGTTCATGCGAAAGCTCGGTGTGGATGACGCCGGCGCGCCGATCGGCGCATCATCGGACGGGCCCCTGCGGCCGGACGGCCCGATCTCCGGCAGCAGCGCCGGTTCGGCTTCGGTCGGCGCGTCGTCGCCCGGCACCGAAAACGGCTTTTGGTCGCCGGCAAAAAAATGCAGCGCCGGCAACCCTACGCATACCGAGATGTGGCTGTTGCGGCGCATGCGCTGATAGCGCCGCCGCGGCATCAATCCCCACGCCGATACCATCCGCTGCATCAAGTCCGAGCAGGCCTCCTCGAGACAGTCGAAACCCAACTGCAGATCGGCAACCCGCTCGCCCTTTTTCAACCGGCCGATGAAACCCTGCACCGCGCGCACCAGGTTCATGGTGTTCAGCACCCGCAGATGCGAGCGCTCCGCCGGCAACGCCTCGCGCGGATACGACGTCGGCGGCGCGTCGGCGTTGAGATCGACGAGAAAATGGCCGACGGGGTTGGCAATGTCGGCGGCGGGCATCAACGCCGCGCGGTTGCCATAGCCATCGAGAAAAAGACACAGCTGCTGACACGCCGACTGCGGCAGCTGATACGGCTGCGACACGCCGAGCAACAGCGCCTGTACATAGCGGTCCGTGACCGTCAGCGCGCGCACACCGGTCTCGGTCTGCACCTCGATGGGTTTGGTATTCAGTTCGCGCGCTTCCATGAAGCGATAGATTTCATGCATCTCCTTCCACACGTCGGCGGGGTGCGGAATATAGACCTGGTAAGAACGCACTAGTATCTCGCGCAGGTGATACAGGGCACGTTCCGCGGCACGTAACAACATCTCGTCCTTGCCCCACTGGAAGCGCGTGACCGCCAGATCGCGCAGGCACCACTTGTAACCGAAGGCCATTTCAACTTGCAGGCGACGGATAAACTCGGCAAGCTGCCGCTTCTTCGGTGTCAGTGGTTGCGCGGCATTCAGCAGATGCGTCTGCAGTCCATTGCAAACGATCGCGACGGGCGTTTCATACAACTCCATCAACTCGCGCCGCCGCGCCGCGGCGAGCTCGAGACGATTGACGGTGTAGAGGGCTTGGTAAATTTCACGCGCGGCCTCGGCGCTGCTCGCGAGCGGCAGCGACTCGAGCCAGGGGCGCGCATACTTAGGATCTGTCTCCGCCACCCAACCCGAGACGCGCTTAGCGGGGACCGAAAGAGCCGGGGTCTGCATTGATAAAGCCTTGTGTGCGAATTGACTGCTATAGTTTTGAATTGCTTAAAATTTATCCTAGCACATGCCGCGGGGCTGGCTGTGAACAGCGCGACTGATATCTATATATATGCATCGCGTTCCGCACGGCCCGCGGCCGGGGCGGCAAATCCTTGAAATTCATTGGACTAATCCCGGCCGCCGGTCGCGCGACACGTCTCGGTTCCAGGCTCGGCGGCAGCAAGGAGTTGCTTGCGATCGCCACCGCCGACTCGCCGGCACGGCCGGTGTGCGAATACCTGCTGCTCCAGATGCGGCGCGCCGGCATCGAGCAAGCCGTCATGGTGATTCGCGAAGGGAAGCACGATATTCCAGCCAAGCTCGGCGATGGCAATGCGATCGGCGTGCGCCTGCGCTACATCGTCAGCGCGTCGACGCCCGGTGTACCGCATACGCTTGATTGCGCCTATGACGAAATCCGCGACACGATCGCGGTGCTGGGATTTCCCGACATACTGGTTTATGAGCAGGATTGTCTCGCGCGCCTGACCCACGCGTTTGGCGCGCGCCCGGTCGACGTCATGCTGGGTTTATTCCCGATCGGCGATCCCGATACGATGGATGCCGTCGAGCTACAGGGTCGCCGCGTTCGTCATGTGATACCCAAACCGGGGCCGACGGGACTGACGCATGCGTGGGCCTACGCGATTTGGCGTCCCCGTTTCACCGAGTTCTTGCACAACACGCTTGCCGCGGCATCGGCCCCGACATCGACACGCGAGACCTTCGTCGGCGACATCCTGGAAGCCGCGATCGCCGCCGGCGTCACGGTCGAGGGCGCCGTCGTATCGGAACGGCCGTTTCTCGACATCGGCACGCCGGAGACTTTGCGCGCGGCGATGCAAGGGCCATTCAAATCGCGCTAGCCGACTTGCGATGCAGCGCGTTCCGCACCAGCGCCACGGCCACGGCGATTACCAAGCCCAGCAACATTCCCAGCGCCACCATCAACGTCCGCTGCGGCCGCACGCGCCGTTCCGGCGCCACCGCCGGATCGACCACCCGAAACGCATACTCCGCGCGCGTGCTCGCGACCGTCATGGTCTTGGTCTGCGCCTCGATCAACCGATACAGCGCCTGCTGGATCTCCACGGTGTTGTTCCGCGCCAGCTGCCGCTGCAAATACTCGATGCTGGTGCGGGTCTCGTTGATCGCGTCGTTACGCCGCCGGTCATTGACCTCCTTCACTAACGCATTCGCCCATTGTGCCGCCAACACCGGATCGGTCCACTCGACGGCGAGGGTAACCAGCCCCGTGCGCCGGTCGAGCCGGACCTGGCGGATCTCGCGATCAAACTGCTCCACCGCTTCGGCATCGGTCGGCACCCGTTCGCCCGCGCGCCACGCCTTGGCTTGCGCGTCCCATCGATCGGCGAACAGAATCGGCTTAAGGTCGCGTTGCTGTATGAAATGACGCGTCAAAATCCGCGAGTTCAATGTTGCGATCGACTCCGACGTGCGGTCGCGCGGCGCGCCGACGTAGGTCTCGACCAATGCCGCGAGATCGCCGAGCTGCCCGAGCAACCCGGAAATGCCGTCGCCCTTCCCGTGCTGTACCGGCACCAGCACCGCCTCCGCCCGATACACCGGCGGCATGGTCAAGGCCCACGTGGCGGCCAACAAACCCGCGGCGACAACGATAGAACCGATCAGTCGGCGCGAGCGCCACAGCAGTCGCGCGTATTCGGCGAGATCGACTTCCGTCTCGTCGACAAAACGAAAATAGGGCGGCATGTATTCCGGAAGCGGTCCGCTCGCCGCCGGCGTTCGGGCCTGGGGTGGAGGTAGATCCGTCATGTCATCGACTCCTTTCGAAGCATCACAGCACTCCGATTGCGTCCAACGCCGCCGCGGTGACGGCCAATTGAAATAAAACGGTACTGATATCGGTGAACAGCTTGAGGTTGCTCACACGATCGACCTTAAGCGGCACGATCACGGTATCGCCTGGGCTGATTTCAACGCTGTTCGCGAACCAGCGACTCGGCGGGCTGACCGAACCGTCGGCGTGCACCACGTAGATCGCACGCTTGTTGCCGCGCTCGGTGACGCCACCGCTGAGACGTATGTACTCATTGCGCGAGTGATTCGCCACGTGCAAATGCGACGTCGGGTAATGCACCTCGCCCAGCACCGTCACCTCGTCCGGCCGCTGCGGGATTACCAGCTTGTCGCCCGGCTGCACCACGATGTCGTAGCCCTCGCGCACGTCAAGCAGCGCGTTGACGTTGATAACCATGCGCCCGGTCGCCTTGGCCGCGCGCATCTGCTGTAACAGCGCCCGGCCCTCCGCGATCGCCACCTCTTTCTTGACCCCGAGCTCGGGGCCGGTGGTCGCGAACACGCCAAGATCGCGTTCGAGCTGCGCCGTCAGCCGCTCAAGATACTCCTGCTCGCGCTGACGCACCGACTCGCGCAGGAATATGGCCCCCTTCGGATAGGCATAATCCGTAAGGCCTCCGGCGCGCTGCAACACCCGGCTCAAGCGCTCGCCCCGCGCGATCGGATATCGGCCCGGGAACCGCACCTCGCCCGCGAGCTCGACCGTGCCCTCCTCGGTCCACTTCGGCACACGCCGCACGACCAGCTGATCGTATGGCTCGATGGCAACGTTCTTGTCGTCGGATTTAAACGCCGTTGCCAGATCGATCAGCTGTCGCGCCTGCTCGCGTGAACGTCCATCGGCGGTGAAACGGCGCGTCAGCTCGGCCTCCAACGTATATGCCTGGTCGGTCAGGCCGCCAGCGGCCTTGAGCAGATCGGTCACGCGCATGGCCGGCGACCACGGGTATCGGCCCGGATGATGCACCGCCCCCTCGATCGTCACCTCGCGCAGCGGCCGCTCCGGCGAGGTGCTCGCGCGTGCGCGCTCCAACAGCGGCTTGAGCAGCGTCGCCCGATCCTCGCGGCGATCGAACAGGCGAATGCGGTCGTCCGCGCGGAGCTCGACGTTAGCGGTGCTATCGGGCGCCGCCAACGCCGCGAGCAGATCGGCGCTGTACAGCTCAATGCTGCCTTCGGCGCGATTGCCGCGCGTAATCAAAAGATATCGCGCGTCGGCATCCGGTTGCAGCGCCGCCAAGCTCGGCAACACATCCGTGAGCCGCATTCCGGGTCGCCACGGTCGCGGCCCTGTGCGTACGGCGTGCCCCTCCAGCGTCACGGTCTCGGTCAACCGCTTCTGGATGGGATACACGCGTACCGTATCGCCGTCGCGGATCGCGAGATCGCGCACCGCCGGGTCGGCCAGATCGCCGCCCTCGACGGCGCGCGTGCGTGCCGGCGTGATGCGCTCGATCTGGATCGCGCCGGTATCGGCGTCCGCCAATACGCCGCCGGCGAGCGCCAGCATATCGGCCAATGTCTTTTCGTCTTTGATCTCGTAGATCGCCGGCCGTCGCACGCGCCCGCCGACGCCTACCGTTGGACCGGCGGGCGGGACGAAGATGACGTCCCCGGCGAGCACGCGCGCATCGGCGTGATTGTCCCCGCGCAACAGCAGATCGTAGAGGTCCATGCGCGCGACGATCTGCCCGTCACGCTTCAACTGCACGTCGCGCAGCGACCCGTGACGCTTGACGCCGCCGCTCGCGAGCAAGGCGTTGGTCAGCGTGGCCAGCCCGCTGACCGGATACGACCCGGGGCGCTCGACCTCGCCGAGGACGAATATGCGCACGGTCCGCAACCGCCCCAAGCTGACGGAAACGCGCGCGCCGATGAGCTGCCGTCGGGCGCGCTCTTGCAGCTCCTTTTGCACCTGCGAAAATTTTTTCCCCGCAACCGGGATCGGGCCGATGCCGGGGAACGGCAGCATGCCCTCGCGCGTGACCATCAGCTCGTGCTCGGCGTTGTCCTTGCCATACATCTGCACTATTACCGTATCGCCGGGCCCGACGACGTAATCGGGCGGCACCGGGATGTCGGTCGGCGGTGTCAGCCGTTTGGGCGACGCCGTGAAAATGTCGCGCCCGAACGGTTTCAGTTCCGGCTCGATCGGCAGCAGCCGCACCGAGACGAATAACTCGTTGAATACCGGTTCCGCGGCGATGCGCGCCGCGGCCTCGTCTTCGTTCAGGCCGGCAAGCACGATGCGGCCGACATGCTCCAGCACCAGCGCCCCGGAGGTGTCGAGCACGAACACCTGCGTGGTCGGCAGCAACGCTTTACGCAGCCGGCGCTGCTCGTCGAGCTTGAGGCGCTCCTCAGGCGTCAGCGTCTTCTCTTCAGCGACCGCCGCCGGTGGCGAGGGTGTCGGCACTGGCGGCGGTACCGTGAGCCCCGCCGGTGGCTGCATCTCGCGTCGCTTCTCGGCCGGCGGCGTCGTGTCGAACCGCAGTAACACGGTATCGCCGGGCTGTAGTCGGCGATTTGTCGGATCCGCCTGCTCCGTGCCTACGTTTAGCTCTTCGGCGTCGGACTTGAGACCGGAAGTTGCCGCCTTGCCGGTTTTGAATTGGCGCAACGCGCTCTCGACTAGCTTGCGCAACACCGGATCGGGCACCGCCGACAACAATTCGACGTCGGATGTCGCGGTGGCGGCAACGCCACCGGGCGACGCCGCAAATGTAACGCTGGGGACCGCTAACCAAACCGCAACACCAAGGGCCAAACATCGCGACACGTAAGCCATTCCACCCTCGCTATTGTTATGGGATTGCGCGATGGCAAGGTTTCATACTAGCGACGAGGTTTCGCCGCCGACAAGCGGGTTTCTACTTGGCAAACTGAGTAAGGGCATTGGTGTCGATGGCGTTTAAGTCCAACTCGCGTTCCAGCGCCAAATACAGATCGCCCGGCGAACGGACCATTTGCCCGACGTCGCGCGTGAAATTGACGACCGATAGATCCGCACGCCGCTGCGTGTCGCGCGTGAGCATCGTATTGAGCGGAATCGAAACGAAAAGCCCCTTGTCTCGATAAGGATCGCCGGGGCTGCCGGGTCCGGTTTCGTCGTCGGCATTGGTGACGGTGTACCACGCGCCCGCCTCTACCCCGGAACGGAATCGCCGCCGAAACTCCCAGCGCACGCCCTCGTCGCGTGCCAGAAACCGGCCGAATCGCGCGCTCAACGTCACGCCTCGCCGGGCGAAGCGATAATGCAGCGCCCCGAGCGCGGTCACGGTTCGATAATCGCGAAAACCAAAACTGTCACCGGGCTCGCGCTGGCGCACGGCATCGATGGCGATGTCAAACGCCCACGGCGCGTCGGTCGGCAGCAGCAGAAGCTGCGTGCCGGCGCCCGCGTACATTTCCTCGTAGTAACCGACCGACGCGCGCAGATACAGCAGCGGCGATAGGCGCGCGAAGCGGTTGAGCAGCAACGATTCCAAGCGCAGTCGCTCGCCTTCGCGTCGATACTCGGCAATGTCGCTGCGCACGTGCGGCAACGTGCTGTTCGATGCCTGCGTCACTTCGCTCACGTCCTCGCTCAACGACAGCCGCACGGCGGCGTTGGCGAACCAGCCCGGCGCCAGGCGTTGGTCGTAGTTGGCGGTGGCGAAGATGTCGTAGCGAAACGCGCCGCTCGGGTCGTTGAAGAAGATACGGGCATTGATCGGCACCAGATAGAAACCCGACAGCAGCGAGTCACGCTGTTCCAGGCTTACCACGTGACCGTCCTCCCCATAACGCATATCAATCGGTGCGGCCGCGGTGGGCCCCAGCGCCGTATCCTCCGCCGACAGTTCGAGCGCCGGATCCCAACTATCGATTGCCACGTGCTCGCGCAGCGCCGCCTCGTCCAACTCACCGCGGAAGAAACGCCGCAGGCGGTCGAGGTCGGTGAAGCGGTAGGTCAAAAGCGGCATGTCGTCGTGCGTATAGGTAATCACCAACGCGCGCGCATCGGCGGGCCCGGTCGCCAATGCGATGCGGGCGGCGCGGCCCACCGCGCGCCCGATCGTGCTGATGCGCGGATGCGTCAACGACAACACCAGCTGCTCACCATCGAGGCGCGCCGATGTGCGTGCAAATCCTGCTGCATGTAGGCGTTGCAGCAAGGTCTGTGACACGGCGGGATCGTTGCGCCAGGTATCGAGCGTTTGTCCGCTTGGCTCGACCGACGGTGCGGGCGGTTCATCGAGCTTCGGCACGAACTCGCGGCGCATGAGCGGCACCGAGACATACAGATTCGCGCCGATCTCGCCGTCTTGCTTCGATAACTGCGTGGTAATCCAGCCGAAGCGATACTCGAGTCCGTAGCTTACGCCGCCGTCGCGCCGATTAGCGCCGGACAACACCGACTGATAATCGTCGGTATATCGGTTGGCGTCGTACTCCAGCAACACCCCGAGCGATGGATGCCAGGATGGTGTGTAACGCACGCCGCCGAAAACACCGTCGATCCGCTGACCGCCGTAACCGAGCGTGATATCGGCATCGCCAAGGCGCTTCGTCAACGCGACATAACGGGCGCGAAACAGATGCGTCCCGGTGAAATCTTGCACACCGATCGCGGCGGCGGGCAGATACGTCCGCTCGGGCCACAAAACGGCCTTGGCATCGAACGCCTTGTCTTTGTAGGCGCCGTAATCGGGGTTATCGAGAAAACCCGGAACGCCGTCGATGCGCGTGAAGCGCCCGGAAAACTCAAAGCGCGGAAAGACCGATAGGCTGCTCCAACCGGCGAGGTAGGGATCGGCCTCGCTGATGCCGATGCGCCACACGCCCTCCGGCTGCACGCGCGCGTCCGGCATTTGGATCAAACCGCTCTGCCCGGTCATGCTCGCGGAAGCGAATACCGTCGGCGGCAGCCATGCGACGAGCGTCGATAGAATGCGGCGAGCCCATGGCCCGCGTCGCGTCGCCATGCGTCTCCTTGCCTCGGTTATTATTGTTTGCGCAGACCGCTCGCGGTCTGCGCTTCAATGCGACGGCGTCGACCCGCCGCCGCCCCCGCCCCCACCGCCGCCCAGGGCTGCAAGTGCGGCGGCAACGCCAAGACCGATCCAGATGTAGGATTTTTGGAACCCCGTCTCCTGCTCGTCCGTCGCCGCCGTCGGCTCGGCGGGCACGGGCTCACTCGGTTTCTGGGCCGGCGCCGGCGGCGGTGTCGGCGCGGGCGTCCGGCGCGGCGCGGGCGATGGCTCCGCCTGCGGCGGCTCGCCGATGGCTCGCGCATACTGCACCGACTCGGCGCGCACCGCGAGCGTGCTGGCGATGAACGCGGCGCATGTAATTGCTATGCGCAAACGACAACCCACCGTTTTTTTTGTTGGCATATCCCACCCCGCTTGCGGCTATGATCCGGCCCGCCGCTGGCCATGGTACAGACGCACGATGCGCGGCCGGCCCTCGATCCGCTCGACGTGCAGCGTAAGGCTGCCGGAGTAATTGTGGAGCTCCTGATCGCCCGCGCGCCGTACCGTCACTTCGAAGTTGCCCCACCCGTGCGCCTGATCGCCGTCGACATCCCAATTGATATGGCTCAGCTTGAACTGACGCAGATCGGTGGTGCGAAACAACGTCTCGTAGTCTTGGCGGATGCCATCCCGATTCGCGCGATCGTTAGTACGCGCGTTGACGGCGAAGAGATTCATAAACTGCTCGATGTCGCCCGCCTCGTAGACGTAGGTGAACCGCTTAAGCAGCGTCCCCAGCTCATCGCGCGTCAGACGCTCCGGCGGCACCGGCTGGGCCGCTGCCGGGCCACGCGCGACATCGGTTTCGACACCGGCTGGCGGATCGCGCGCGACCGCCTTGTCGCTCGGCAGCGGTGTTGCCTGCATGGTCGCTGGCGCCGTTGGCCGACGATCCGGTTCGACCGCACGCGCCGCGGGCGCCACAGAGTCCAGACGCGCGCGCGGCTCAACGGGAGCCGCCGTCTCGGCGCGCGCTGGGGCGGACGATGGCGGCGATACGGTCGCTGCCGCCTCGCGCTCCCGCCGCGGTTCGTCCATGGGTGCGGGCTTGCTCGCCGTATCCGCGGGCGTGCGCTCGGTCGCCGGCGGTGCGGCCGCCTGCGGCTCATTCGACGTCGGCTGTGCCGGCGGCGGCGTGGGCTGGGCATTCGTCTGCGGCGCGGGCACCGGCGTTTTCGGCCCGCGCGCGGTCAGCGGACTGTCTGACACCCGATTCACGTACATGATGGCGGCCAACAACACCACGACCAGTATCGTCGCGCTCAGCGTCACGGTGGTGGTCGAGCTGACTTTATAGAGCCACGCCAGGACCCGACTGGGTGCAGCCGGGACACGATGCATCAAATCAGGCGCATTCAAGAACGGACGACGCGCGCTTTCGAGGGGGCCCGGCGCCAACGGCGCCATCGACGACGAGGCCACCACTGGCCGCGATACCGGCGTTGCCGCGGACGGCGGCATGGCGTTCTTCTTGCGCTCGGGCGTGCGCTCGCCGGCGACGGGCTTAGACGCGGGCGCGCCATACTGCGGCGCGACCCGGCTGGCTTTGTAGCGCGCCGACACCCGCGTCTTCAATTCACCGGCGCTGGTGTTCATGGCGATCACGTCGTTGGCGCCGGCCACCAGCGCGCGCTGCTTGGCGTGGGCGTCCTCGGTCGCCGCCATGGCAATGATGGGCAGGCCGATCAGGTGCGCCGGCGCCGAGGCGGAACGCACGCGACCGATGAGATCGTATTGCGCCCGATCGTGCGGGCGGACGTCGGTAATGGCGAGCTCGATATCCGTTTGATGCACCAACCGACGCCAGGCGTCCTCGGCGTCGGCGGTTTCGATGCACTCGAAATCAGGCGCCAACGCCTTCACCAACAGCGCGCGCGTCGTCTTCGATTCGTTGACGATCAGTATCTTGGGGTGACGTTCGCCGGCGGCGCGCTTGGCGGCGGCTTTATTGTTGCGCATCGCCGGTCGCGGTGGCGCATACGTCTCGGCGGCGGCGCTGGCCGCCGCCGCATTTGCTTCCAACATCGCCGCCAACTGGTCGATCGACGTGCGTTCCAGCTCGTCGTTCCCGCTGCGAACATCCGACTGGGTCGCACGGCGCATCATGTCGTCGATCCGCGCGAGCTCATCGATGGCCTTACTCACGCGCTCGGTCGTCACCTCGCGTTCGTCGCTGTCGGCGGTGAGCGAGGCGAGCTTGAAGCAGAGCTGATTGACGCCGGATTCGGTGCCGTTGGTGAAACGATGGATTCTCTCGTAGCCGCGGTCATCAAGCTGCAGCGCAAAACCCAGCTCATGCAGCCGTTGATCGATGTAATTTTTGGTTTCGTCGGATGTCATGCGCCGTTCCCTGATCGCGCGAACAAGCGAAGCGTGCAGCATCCGAGCAAAAATCGAGGAGCAGCGCCACGTTCCGTTGTGCGCAAATCGATCGAACCCAATTGTTATTGATCGCCGGTACCATAACACAGCTCCTACGACGCAACACCCGACAGAACACCGGGTTGTCTTGCTGGCGTGCCCCACGCACATCCTCTCATCCGCAATCAATTAACCCGCTTATCTGTGGGCTTATGGCTCTCGTCTTTCCGCGCTGGAAAAATGGATATTTGCTTCGATACTCAATCCCAGGTGACTACAGACTAAGCAGCCGTTCAGTTACCGATTCGGCGGCGATGACATGGGAGCTTAGATGGCATTGCGTTCAATGATGGTGGTGATGAGTGTCGCAGCGCTCGCAGCGTGCAGCGGCCAGGAATCAGGGGGCGTCGCGGGAACGTCGTCGAGCGGCGTCAACACACAAATCCCGCTACCTCCGGTCGGTTCGGGCGAATCGTTGCTGCAGATCGCATGGCAGCCAAATAACGACGGCGTTGTTGCGGGGTATCGCGTTTACTACGGGCCGACGGGCGACGACGCCACAAATCAGGTCTCGGATCTCGCGCTCGACAGCGGCACCTTCAACGCCCAGGCGCCCGCCGTCGTCTATAACGCGCAGCGGGATCTCGGCCTTGTCACCGGGCAGACGGTCTGCTTTCGGCTGCGCGCGTACAACAATCAGGGCGCGCTGTCGCCATGGTCGGCGCCGGTGTGCGGCACTGTATAGAATAGAGGAGGAATCATGGCCAACACGCTCATACGCCGGCTGGGGTTGCTGGCGGCGATCGCCGCCTTCGGCGTCCCGTTGGTCTACGCCGGTATCGCCGATATCGATCTCGCAGGCGCTACGCGCGCCTCGCCGCCGACGATGGGCGCGCTCGAGGTGAGCAGCGCGCAGTCGGGATTGCCGGCGGCGCCGGTCGGTATCGTGCTAACGCGCATTACGCCGTAACCGCACCGCCCGATCGCCGGCCGCGCGCGCCGCATTGAGCGCGTACAGATGATCGTACGCCTGCAATAACTTCGGCGCTTCATGGTCCCAGGCGAGCGCGCTCAGCACGCGTTGCCGGCCGTATTCGCCCATGCGCGCACGCTCGGCCGGCGAATCCAGCAACCGGACGATCTTGTTCGCCAGATCGACCTCGTCGTTGCGGCGCGCATACCACGACGCCTCTTGCGCCGAATAGCGCCCCTCCGTCAAATCGAATTGTACAATCGGCTTGCCGAGCGCCATGTACTCCATGATCTTGTTCATAGTGGACTTATCGTTCATCTCGTTCGCGACATCGGGATTCACACAGACGTCCGCGGTGTTAAGCCAGCGCAGCAAGTCGGCATCGGGCACACGGCCCGTAAACGTCACGTAGTCGGCGACACCGAGCTCACTCGCATAGCGCCGCAGCGCCGCGAGTTCGGGCCCGCCACCCACGAGGCCGAAGTGGATGTCGGACCGCTTCAACGACAGCGCGATGTAGCGCACGGCGCGCAGTAGCAGATCAATGCCCTCCTGGCGTCCCATCACACCGACATAGCCGATCAGGTATCGCCGCCCGTGCTTGAGCGCATCATCCGCCGGCAGCCGCTGCAACCGTTTGACATCCGGGCCGCTGCGCACCACGAATACCCGCTCCGGCGGCATGCCGCCGCGCTCGATGGCGATGCGCCGATACGATTCGTTGGTAGCGATGCTGATATCCGCCGTGCGAAACGTCATGCGCTCCAGGCGACACAACAGCCGGTAGAAAAAATCACGCCGACCAAACTTGGCCTCGTACAATTCGGGATTGATATCGTGGTGATCGAAGACGAAACGCTTGCCGAGCAGCTTGAACAACCGCCCGACGATAAAGATCGTATCGGGCGGATTACACGCGTGAATGGCATCGAAGCCGCGCGCGAAGTACACGCGCCAGGCGAGCGCCAGTTGCCAGAAAAGCGCCAGCGTGTATTCGGTCGCGTAGCCCAGCGCGCCATTGGCCTCGATCGGCAGCGGATGGCGATGGATGTGCACGCCGTCCACGTATTCGTAGCCGCGCTCGTAGTTCTTACCCTTGGGACAGATCACCGACACCTCGTAACCCGCGGCCACGAGCGTCGTCGCCTCCTGCCACACCCGCCGGTCGAACGGCACCGGCAGGTTCTCGACGATGATGAGGACGCGGCGCCTACCAGCAGATGCCATGGTAGTTCCCTTTCTGATCCTCCGTGATGCGTACGAAATCCACCAGCTGCTGTTGGTCGCGCAACCGGTACGGCACGCCGCGGAACTCCGGGTCGCCGTTGCCGATGACCACCGTCTCGCCGAAGTCGAGCACCTCGTCCAAGTGCTCGACCATCAGTCGCGAGATGTGCGGGATGCGATTGAGGATGTAGTCGCGGTTGGCGCCGACGAGCCCGCCCATGCGCACGTTGCGGTCGTAGAGCTTCAGCTCATAACCCTTTCCGAGCAGACGCTCGATGACCTCGACCATCGGGCTCTCGCGCAGATCGTCGGTGCCGGCCTTGAAGCTGAAACCCAACACGCCGACGCGCTTGTGGCCGTTATCCATCACCATGCGCAAGCCACGCTCGATCTGGCGCTCGTTGCTCGGCAGAATCGCGTTCAGGATCGGCAGATCCAGATCGAGCGAGCGCGCCTTGTAGGTGAGCGCGCGCACGTCTTTGGGCAAACACGAACCGCCGAAAGCGAACCCCGGCTTCAGATAGTACGGCGACAAATTCAGCTTGGTGTCGCGACAAAAAATGTCCATCACCTTGTGGCCGTCGATGCCCACCGCCTTGCAGATGTTGCCGATCTCGTTGGCGAAGCCGATTTTGAGTGCGTGCCACACATTGTCGGTATACTTGACCATCTCCGCGGTTTTGACGTCGGTGCGAATCAGCGGCGCCGTGATGTCGCGATAGAGTTGCACCACGAAGTCGCCGCTACGCTTGTCGATCTCGCCGATCACCGTCTTCGGCGGGAAATGAAAATCGTGCACCGCCGTCCCCTCGCGCAGGAACTCCGGATTGATGCAGACGCCGAAATCGGCGCCGGCCTTTTTGCCGGAAGCCTGCTCAAGCGCCGGTATGACGACGTCGCGCATTGAACCGGGCAACATGGTGCTGCGCGCAACGACGACGTGGTAATCGGATTTGTCGGCCAGCTCGGCGCCGATCTGTTCGCACACGCGCCGGACGTACGAAAGGTCCAACCCACCGTTCATGCGGCTCGGCGTGCCGACGCAGATCAACGACAGTTCCGACTCGCGTATTGCTTCGGCCACATCGCCCGTCGCACGCAGCCGGCGGTCGCGCACCACTTGATCGATGATCTCGCCGATGTCTTTCTCGATAATCGGCGTCCGACCTGCATTGACGAGATCGACCTTCGTCTGCGCCGGGTCCACGCCAATAACGGCATGTCCTTGCCGCGCCAAGCAACCCGCCGACACCGCGCCCACATAGCCCAACCCGAAGATACTTATTTTCATCGCTGCATCCCTGCATTCGTCGTTATGACGGACCCGTGATGTCCGCTACGGTTTGTAATTCGGTAGTTTCATCAATCGCGGTCGTCCACACCACCGTGGTCGCGCGCTCCCTGATGCCGAAGCGACGCGACACCCAACCCGCCATCGGTTTGTGACGACCGCGGTACACCTTCGCGGCTACCGCGACACCTTCGGGGATCAAGCGCAGTTGCCATCCGCCCTTGGCCGCCCATATCGCCCCGCCCGGCTCGAGACCCACCGCGACGTCTTCCGCAAAGTGCCAGAAACGCTCCACCGAATGCGGCGCACGGCATTCGATGAAGTCGGTAATCTCGAGTCGCCGCGAGCGCTTGTAATACAACATGCCGCGCTCGTGTCTGACCGGGTCCGACAAGCGCTGATAGCCGTCGTGCGATCCGACGAAATAGTCCTCGTCGGTGCGGCTCTCCCATTCGTGGCAGACCGACTTCGCATGGCGCAGCCACATGAAGTTGCCGCCGCTCACTGATTGATCGAAGCCGTCAACGCGCACGGTGTTGTGCGCCGCGGTGCTACGGAAATAGTCGCGCCAGGCGCGCTCGGTGTGATATGCGTACGTGCCGGGATCGACGAGGAACTCATGCCCGCCGAGCGACAATGTAAACGCCAGCGCATCGGCATGTCCGTGCGCCGCAATCGCCTGATAACCGAGCGGACCTGCATCGACGACGATGCGCACCTCTTGCGCGGTATCGAAAGCATCGCCGAGGACGTAGTGACCACCGTCCGGAAAAGCACGACGCAACCTGGCCGCCGGATTTACCGGAATCAAGCGCTCGAACTCGCCGATGCCATGGTCCCCTAGCAGCCACCGGCCCTTGTCATCAAGCGTTCTCGCCTTGCTCTTGAAGTCACCGCGTCCAAACAGCACCGCGCCGATTGCGAGCTGCGAACGATATGGACAAAAATCGCCCGCGTGCGGGGGAACGAGTACGTAACCGTCGTCGGCGTCACCCCACTGTGGCACGTGACCATTGGCATCCATGATCGCCGCGACATACTCGAGCATCTTTTCCAACCGGCCCCAATACTCAGCCGGAAACTCGTCGCCAAT
>JBKHXU010000176.1:0-22025 GCA_046565865.1 Gammaproteobacteria bacterium
CGGGCCGTTGGCGGTGCGGTAGGGCGTGGGCTGGGTGACGTAGTCCAGGTCTTCGGCGCCGCCGCCGGGCTGTACGTTGGAATCGCTGTCCAACCAGTCGATCAGCGCGCCTTTCAGGTTCGCATCGAGGCCGAGTTCGACCAGCAATTGCTCGAACACCGCGATTTCGGTCGGGTTCAGCGTCCGGTTGCCCGCCGTGCCGGTGACGAGGTTGTTCAAATTGAACTGGCTCTGCGCATCCTTCGCCTCGATGGTGACAAATCCGCCTTCAACAGGCAAGACAACCGGTTTACTCCATTCCTCATCCAGCGCGTCGAACTTATTGTTCCTGGCATCGAGAACGAGGGCGATGCCCGCGAGCTCGATGGCGCCGCGCACAATGCCGTCCGCCTGCCCGAGATCGGCGAGATTTTGCGCTTGGCGCAACCATACTTGTTGGCTGACCGCCAAGAACGCCGCCAGCGTGGCGACGATGGCGATGATGAACATGGCCGTCACCAACGCGACGCCGCGTTGCTTGGCGCGGGCGCAGGTCACGGTCGAACCAGGAACGTGCGCGTATAGCTGCCGCGCGTACGGTGTTTCAGTGTCACTTCAACGGCGCGTGGCAAGGCCGGGAACGCGGTTTGACCGAGCGGTGGCCAATGGTCGGTCCACGCCGTGTCGTGGTAGCGAACCTGGAATTCTTCCACATCCTCAAGCAGCGCAACCGACACCGGCTGCGCGTCGGGAGCACGATCGAGCGCCGGCCAATACACGCGGTACAGTATCCCATCCGCCAAGCGATACCCGATACGCTGCAGATCGGGCAGCGGGCCGACGGAGGTGACGCCGCCGCGGGTGAATTCGACGCTTGGTTCGGCCAGCGCGCGTTGGTCGGTCGGTTCGCCGCGAAACGCCGGCCGCAGCTGAAGGCCGTCGGTATCACGCACTTGCCGGTTGCACGCGAACGCGAAGTCGTCCTGCATGCGGCCGAACGCCAACGCCAATTCGCGCCAGAACAGGCGCTCGGCCTCGACGCGCTCGCGGTTCTCGAGCAGCCGCGTGAGGCTGCCGTAGGCCATGGTCGAGAACAGCGCGAAGATGCCGATCGCCACCAGCACTTCGAGCAGCGTGAATCCGCGAGCCTTTGCTATACGCGTCATGGCTTGCGCAAAAAAATCGATAGGCGCGCGCGCAGGTCGGGCGAGCGCGGCGTACGGACTTCAATATCCACGCGCCGCATATCCGCCACCTCGGTCGCCGTCGCGTGTTGTTTCCACTCCCATTCGCGTCCGCCCATTTCGGCCGTGCCGGTGGTGGCGCTCAGGTCCGGCCAGGTGTTGTTCAGTTGCAGGGATACCGCACGCTCCTGCGCTACCCACAGCGCCAGGGTGCGTTCACGCAAGTCGGCGGCGAGGTCGATCGATTGGCCCATGGTGCGCACGACGGCGGCGAGCGCGATTGCGAGCACGGCCAACGCGACCAGCACCTCGATCAAGGTGAAGCCGTGTGCGCAACGGTGAAGGTTATGCCGCATCGGCCAACGGGGTGCGGGTCGACGTCACCTTGCCGCTCGGCTGCCCCTGGACGTACCAGCTCGTTTGGCCGAGGCGCAGGACGATGGTGAAGGCCGGCGCGGCGCCGCTCGGTTCGAAGACCAGCACCGGCTCCTTCGCATCTTTCATACCTTCGATTTCAAAAGTGTCGATGGCGACGCGCGCGTCGAGCTTGCGCGGGCCGAGTACGTCGCCGGCGCCGATTGGTCGAAGTTTGCCTTTGTCGTCGAGGCGCAGGAACTCGTAGCCTTCGCGCACGGGGACGAGCGCGAACGGCCGCGCCTGCATGATCGCTTCTTCTTGCGCCGACTGGATCAATACCGCCATGCGATCGCCTTCGTCGCGCAGAATGTCGGAGTCATCGCGCGTGAGATTGATACCGACCATGCCGAAGATGACGCTGAGGACCAACAGGATCACCACCAGCTCGATCAGCGTGAAGCCCGATAGAAAGAAGTGCACGCGACAAGCGCGCATCGGCTCGCTTCCCTCCTCCGCTTGCGGGGGAGGGCATGAGGGAGGGGGAAGGCATGTACACGCGAGGTTCGCCCTCACCCCATCCCTCTCCCGGAGGGAGAGGGGGAGCTGGTTCGCTGATGCGGTTTGTATTACTGGAGATTCCATGAGCCGATGTCGGCGTTGTAGCCTTCGCCGCCGGGCTGCCGGTCGGCGCCTAGGCTCACCACGTCGACTTCGCCGTGAATGCCGGGATTGAGGTATTGGTAGTCGCTGCCCCAGGGATCCTTCGGCAGGCGTTCGAGATAGCCGCCGCTCTTCCAGTTGCGTGGGATGTCGCCGGTCTCGGGCTTTTTCACCAGCGCCATCAATCCCTGATCCGCGCTCGGGTAGGTGCCGTTGTCGAGGCGATAGAGTTTGAGTGCATTGTTGATGGCGCCAATATCGTTGCGCGCCGCGACCACGCGCGCCTGATCCGGACGGTCCATGATGCGCGGCACGATGAGGCCGGCGAGGATGCCGAGGATGACGACCACCACGAGCACTTCGATCAAGGTGAAACCGCGCTGCAATTTCCGGCCGCGATCGCGGCGGGTTGTGTTCACTGCCATGCTTAACCTCACTTGATGAGCTGATTCATTTCGAAGATGGGCAGCAGAATCGCAATGACGATAAAGAGCACGATCGCGCCCATGACCAATATCAACACCGGCTCCAACAGCGCCGTCAGCGCCTTGACCCAGTTTTCGAGCTCGCGCGCCTGCGCCTCGGCGGCGCGCTGCAGCATCGCGTCCAATCGGCCGCTGGCTTCGCCGCTCGCGATCAGGTGCACCACCAGCGGCGGGAACAACCGCGTCTTGCCGAGCGAGCGCGATAAGCTGCCGCCCTCGCGCACTTGCTTCAATGCCTCTTCCACCGCGGCGCGCATCGGCAGATTGTTGACCACGGGCACCGCCGATTGTAGCGCGGGCAGCAGTGGGATGCCGCTGGCGGTGAGAATGCCGAGCGTATCGGCGAAACGCGCGGCGTTGATGCCGCGGATCAGGCGGCCGACGACGGGGAGCCGCAGCAGCTGCCGGTGCCAGCGAAAGCGCACGGCGGGGTTGCGCAGTGCGATCGCGCCGCCCACCGTGGCGCCGACCAATCCAATGAGCCAGAACAAGCCGGTGGCGCGCGCGGCGTCGCTCATGGCGATGAGCGCGCGCGTCACCATCGGCAGTTCTTGCCCGGTGTTGGTGAACACGCGCGTGACTTGCGGCACGACGTAGACCAGCAGCAGGCCGACCACGGTGATGGCGACGAGTGTCACCAACGCCGGGTAGATGAACGCGAGCAAAACCTTCTGGCGCAGCGCCTGACGCGTCTCGGTGTAGTCGGCCAGGCGCTCGAGCACCTCGACCAAGCGCCCAGACTGCTCGCCGGCGTCGATCATGACGCGATAGATGTCCGGGAACGCCTGCGGAAACGCCGTCATGCTACGCGCTAACGACTGGCCTTCGAGCATGCGCCCGCGCACGCCGGCGAGTACGTGGCGCGTGCGATTGGATTCGGATTGCTCGATGAGCGCGTTGAGGCATTCTTCCAGCGTCAACCCGGCGCGCACCAGGGTCGCAAACTGGCGCGTGAGCAGCGCGAGTTCGGTGCCGGATATGCCGCGCGGCGCGAAGCGGCGTTGGCCGCCGGGCGCGCCGGCCTTGGCTTGTTCGTGGATCGGATTGACCGCGAGCGGGGTGAGCCCGCGTTCGCGCAGCAGGCCGCGCACCTGGCGCTCGGCGTCGCCGTCGATGACGCCCTTGACCGCGCGCCCGCGTGCGTCCAGCGCTTGATACTCGAAGCCGGCCATGCCGAGTTACTCGCGCGAGACGCGCAGCACTTCGTCGAGGCTGGTTTCGCCGGCGCGCACCCAGCGCAGCCCGTCCTCGCGGATGCTGCCCATGCCGCGCGAGCGCGCGTGCTCGCGCAAACGTTCTTCCGAGGCGCCGTCGTGAATGAGGCTGCGGATCTTGTCGTCGACGCTGAGCAACTCGAACACGCCGCTGCGGCCTTGGTAACCGCTGTTGGAACAGGTCGGGCAGCCGACCGGCATGTAGATGCGACCGCCGTCTGTGGCGGTCGGCGGCAGTTGCAGCAGACGGCGCTCCGCCGCGTCCGGCACGTGCGCGCGCTTGCACTGCGGGCAAAGCTTACGCACCAGCCGCTGCGCCAAGACGCCGATCAAGCTCGATGCGACCAAGAACGGTTCCACGCCCATGTCGACCAGGCGCGTGACCGCGCCGGCCGCATCGTTTGTGTGCAACGTCGCCATGACCAAGTGACCCGTGAGCGATGCCTGCACCGCGATCTGCGCGGTCTCAAGATCGCGAATTTCGCCGATCATGATGATGTCCGGGTCCTGGCGCAGAATCGCGCGCAGCGCGCGCGCGAACGACAGCTCGATTTTCGGATTGACCTGCGTTTGGCCGATGCCGTCGAGGTCGTACTCGATCGGGTCCTCGACGGTCATGATGTTGTGGCGGTTGGTGTCGAGCTGCGACAGCGCGGCGTAGAGCGTCGTGGTTTTACCGGAACCGGTCGGGCCGGTGACGAGCAGGATGCCGTGCGGCTGATGAATCAAGTCGTTCAGCGTGGTCAGCATCTCGTCCGACATGCCGATGGCGGTGAGCGTGAGCCGGCCGGCCTGTTTGTCGAGCAGGCGCATTACCACACGCTCGCCGTGCGCCGTCGGCAGCGTCGACACGCGCACGTCGACCGGGCGGCCGGCGAGGCGCAGCGTAATGCGCCCGTCCTGTGGCATGCGTTTCTCGGCGATGTCGAGGCGCGCCATGATCTTGACGCGCGACACGACGAGCCCGTGCGCCGCCTGCGGCGGCTCGATCACGTCGCGCAGCACGCCGTCGATGCGATAGCGCACCACGGAACGCGTCTCGAACGGCTCGATGTGAATATCGGAGGCGCCCTCGCGCACCGCTTGCGACAGCAGTGCGTTGATGAGGCGCACGATGGGCGCGTCGTCCTCGCTTTCGAGCAGATCGGCGACGCGCGGCAGGCTTTGCGTGAGGTCGGTTAAATCCGGGTTGGCGTCGAGGCCGTCGACGATCTCCATGGCGTGGCTCTTGCCGCGCTCGTACGCGCGGTGCAACGCCGCTTCGAACTCCTCCGCTGGCAACTCGCGCAACTGGATCGGTTGCCCAAGTGCGCGTTGCAGCTCGGCCAACACCGAGCTGGCCACGCCCGGCCGGGCCCACACCTCGAGCGCGCCGTCGTTCAGGCGCGCGGCGATGACCCCGTGACGTTTGGCGAAGTGATAGGGCAGGCGGTCGGTCCATTTCGGATCGAGCGCGTGCGGATCGGACTGAGCGGCGAGCGCGGTCACTGTACGGTGGGCGACCCGTCGGGTGCTTCCGGCGGGCCAAGTTTTTCGTCGGTGGAGGTTTTCGGCGGCTCGGCCGGCGGCGGCGCCGGCTGGAAGCGATTGAGAATCTGATTTCGCTCAGCCTCTTTTTCCTTGGTCTGGGCGCGGATGTAGTCGTAGCGATCCGCAGTTGTGCGATAGCTGTCGTCGACGGTGCGGATGATGGTCGGACGCAGGAACACCATCAGATTGGTCTTGCGCTTGGTGTCGGACTTGTAGCGAAACAGCGCGCCGATCAAGGGAATGCGGCCCAGCAGCGGTACCTGTTGCCGGCTTTCCTCGATCTGATCCTGGATCAGGCCGCCGAGTACGACGGTGCTGCCGTCGTCGACGATTACCTTGGTATCGATCGAGCGCTTGTTGGTGATGCGATTGAGCTCGGTCGTCTCCACCGCCGTTTCGACCGACGAGATTTCCTGCGAGATCTCCAATTTGACCACGCCACCCTCGGAAATCTGCGGCTTGATCTTGAGCGTGATGCCGACGTCCTTGCGCTCGATGGTCTGAAATGGATTGGGTGTGGCGGTCGCCGCGGTGCCGGTGCCGACGGTGGCGAAGCTGCCTGTCAGGAACGGTACGTTGCGCGCGACCACGATCTTGGCCTCGGCATTGTCGAGCGTCATGAGATTCGGCGTCGACAAAATATTGCCGATATTCTTCTGCTCCAGCGCGCGCGCCAACGCGCCCAGCGTTTGCACCACGGTGCCGTCCGGCAGCGTGATCTTTGGTCCGAGGAAGGCGATGTTGAGACCGGCGCCGACCGGCGGCTCGGCGCCAACAATGGCGCCGCCGAGACTCGGATTGGCGCGCGGAAAGTTCTGCACCCCGGCGATGGCGCCATTCCCGGCTTTGCCGGCGTCGGCCCATTGAAAGCCGAGCTCTAGCGCCTTTTCGGTGGTGATTTCGGTGATTAATGCCTCGACAAACACCTGTGCCCGGCGCACGTCGAGCTTCTCGATGACGGCGCGCAGATTGTTATACACGGCGTCCGAGGCGTTGATGATGAGTGCATTGGTGGACTCGTCGGCCTGTATCAACGACGCATCCGCGGTGCGACCGCCAGCAGGGCGTGCCGCCGCCGGCAGACCCGGCGCCGCCGCCGGCACGGACGCCGCCTGCGCCCGCGCCTCGCCGGCGAGCAGCCCGCGCAACACCTCCGCCAGTTTCACCGCCTCGGCGTTGCGCAAATAAACGACGCGGGTGCTGCCGCCGGTCGTGGCCGGCACGTCCAGCTTCTCGATCAGCGACCGCAGCTGGTTCAGGCGCCCAGGATTGTCGGTGCGGATCAGCAGGCTGTTGGTGCGCAGATCGGGCGCGATTGTGAAGCGGTCGCCGGCCGCGGCCGCCGCGCCCGGTTGCCCCGGCGCGCCGGGCACCGCGCCCGGCGGCGCCGCGAGGCGGGTGATCATGTCGGCGAGGTCGAGCGCCGAGGCGTGCTTGAGCCCGATTACGGTCACGTCGCTCGATACCGGTTGGTCGATGCGCTCGATGATGCGCAGCATGCGCCGGATGTTGTCGGCATAGTCGGTGAGGATCAGCGCGTTGGCGGCGTCATAAGCCGATAACTGACTGGTCGGCGCCATCAGCGGGCGCAACAGCGGCACCATCTGCGCCGCCGAGATATGTTGCAGTACGGCGACGTGGGTGGTGATCACCTCGCCGCCGCGCGGCGCGTCTTGCGACACATTGGCGCTCTGCTTCGCCTCGCCGGTCGGCAGCACCTTCACCACGCCGCCCGGACCGTCAACGGCGGTAAAGCCCTGCGCCTTGAGCGCCGACAGAAAGATCTGATACGCCGCGTAGCGCGATACCGGTTTGGCGGAAATGATGGTGATCTGGCCTTTGACGCGTGGATCGAGCAGAAAATTGCGCCCGGTCATCTGCGACACGGCCTTGACCACCGCTTGAATGTCGGCCGCCTGGAAATTCAGCAGTACCTCGCCCTGACCCATCGGCGTAACGGTCGCGGCACCGGGTGTGTTGCGCGGCGGCGGTGCCGGCGCACGTGGCGGTGTGACAGGCGCGATGGGGGCCGCAGGCGCGGGCGCCGGCGTGGTTTGCGGCGGCGGCGGCGGAGGGGCGAGTTGGGATGCCTCGTCCTCGGGCTGTGCCGCCAGCGGCGTCGTCACAACCAGCAGCGGGGCAAAGAGCTGCGTACGCAGCCAGTTAGAACGCTTTCTCGTCATCATCTCGAAACGGGCTTAGTTATTGATATTGTATTGCAATGACTCGTTTTTGCCGGCGCGCCGCACGTCGAGCATCACCTGGCTCGCATTGTTGGTGCCGCTTAGCTGCTGATAGATCTTCATCACATCCTCAACCGTATTCACCGGCTGACCGTTGACGGAATTGATCACGTCGCCGACGCGTAGCCCGAGCTTTTCGTACAGGCTGCCCGGCTGAATCTCACGCACTAGAAACCCGCCGCCGGCGTTCGGCACCATCAACGCCTGACTCAGGAACTCGGGGCGTTGCATCTGCTTGTTGATCTGCTCGCGTTCGATCGCGTAGGTGTTGTTGCCAAGCTTTTGCACTTCGGCAGTGGCCGCGCCCGGCGCGGGGCGGGGTGGCGGTGTGCGCGTTTGGGTCACGATCGAGCCGCTCGGCAACGGTGGACCGCCTTCCTTCAACATCAGACTTTCGGTCGCGCCGCCGCGGCGGATCAGCGCGCGGTCGGCGTAGACCTCGTGCAACACCACGCCGCCGGTAATTTCCTGACCGACCGTCACCGGCAATTCCGGCCCGCCATCGGCGCTGATCAGCGCGAAACTCCCCGCGGGGGTGACCATGACGCCCGTCAAAGACAAATTGAGGCTGCTAAGCGGAATATTCTCCAGCGACACCTGCGACGTGGTGGGGGCCGCCTGACCGAACAGATTCGCGGCGGTGAGCGTATTGATGTTGTATTCGGGTGCGATATCGGTCGAGGCGACGGGTGCTCGCGCCGGGGGCGGCGCGCTCGGTTGCCAGATGCGCCAGGTCCACTGTGCCAGGCTCGCGGTGAGGAGGATCAGCATCGCAAGATTGATGACCCACGGCACCCAAGGCTTGCCGAGCCAACGCTCGGCTTGTTCAAGCCAGTGCGCCGCTCCGGTCCCGCGCGCGGACGATGGTGTCAACGATAAATCCATAGCGGTAAGTATACTATGCATCCCTTTGAATGACTGGAAAAAACGGGAGCACCGCCCCCGAATATCCGGGCCCGTGGCCCGTCTGCCGGTCACGCCTCGATTTTGCCGGATTCGCCGTTTTTTCGCGCTAGAACCATGAGCGTAGCCCGATTCGGACCACAACGTCAGGCGCCGTGTCGACCACGATATCCTCGGAGATCGCCAGTTCCCATGCGTACCGCGGGCTCGGCCGCCACACCCCCCCTAAGACGAGCTGGACCGAGGAGTCAGCAAGAGAGGCGAGGGCGCTATCGCGATAAAACGGCGTATGCCCATCGAGCTGTACCCCTAACGTCAGGCGCGCCAGCGCGCGCCAGTGAAGCCCCGCGGACCCGAAAGCGATAACTTGGCGCTGTTGATCGCGCACGATATCGCCCTTACCCAGCCATAGTACGCCGCTGCCGCCGTACCACGATACGGATCCGGTGCAACGTGAACAGCGTGTGCTGAACCATAGGGCGGCGTCCGTCGCGCCGCTGCCAAGTAGCTTTTCGCTGTCGCCCGTCGGGAGCTTGAGGCTAAATCGTAATGCGGTGTCGGCCCAAGCCGGGAACGGTAGCCCGGCGGTCAAGCGCACATCGCCAATTCCGGCGCTGGGCTGTGACAGCAAGATCGCGTCGGTGCCGTTGCGCCGATATTGATACAGCAATCGATCGGCCGGCATACGGTCGCGGCCATTTTGAGGTAACCCGAAGAAGTCGTGCCAACTCTCTATAAAAGAATCGAGAAATCCACCGCCGTGGCTGACATAGGGGAGTTCGATACCGATCTCCCGACCACCCGTTAGGCCGCGATATATTCTCAACGTCGTGCGATGCGTCTCGCCGTCGAGAAACAGGCTTTCCGTGTCGACGCTCTTTCCGACGAAATGGTTGGCCGCTTCGACATGAAGATCGATGCGCGACTGCGTTGGCGCCAGCAGATGCGGCGCGCCCAGACCGGGCAGACCGTAGAGTTGGATAAGCGGACTCTGGTTTGTCGTATCGAACGGTAGCTCGGGCGTCGCCTGTGCCGGTATGGTTGGGGCGGCGATGATGAGTCCCAGTGCGATGGTTGGTAAGCGCATTCTTCTTCTATTTAGCGTGTATGCGCGACAGCTTAGCCGAAATAAGTACGCGGCGGACACTGTGCGCGTGATTCGATGATCCGATGCGCGTCGGTATCGCCGGCACCAGCGCTCTTCCGTCCTCGATGCTTTTGGAGTCAAATGCGGCGGTGACCCAGTCCTTCGTCCACCTTCGGATTCATTCCGAATTCTCTTTGGCGGACGGCATCGTCCGTATCCCCGACCTTGTCGCCACCGCCGCGGCCGATGGCATGCCGGCGATTGCGCTGACCGACCTTGCTAACCTCTTCGGCGCGGCCAAGTTTCATCAAGCCGCTATCGGCGCCGGCGTCAAGCCGATCAACGGCGCCGATCTCTGGCTCGCCAACAGCAGCGACCCGAACAAGCCGTTTCGGTTCACGGCCTTGTGCCAGAACACCGCCGGCTACCGCAACCTGTGTCGCTTGTTAACACGCGCCTTCATCGAAGGGCAGCACACCGGACGGCCGTGCGTGCAGCACGACTGGCTGGAACAGGCGGCGGATGGGTTGATCATTCTTGCCGGGGCGCATGAGGGCGACGTGGGCGCGGCATTGCTCGCCGGCCAGGTCGACCAGGCCCGCGCCTTGATCGCGCGTTACCAAGCCTGCTTTGGCGATCGCTACTACCTCGAGCTGCAACGCACGGGGCAGCCGCGCCAGGAGGACTACAACCACGCCGCCGTCGCCGCCGCGACGGCCAACGGTGTGCCGGTGGTGGCGACAAACCCGGTCGTATTTTTGAAACCCGACGAGTTCGAGGCGCACGAAGTGCGGGTGTGCATCCAAGAGGGGCGGGTACTGACCGATGCGCGGCGCCCGCGCCGTTACACGACGCAGCAGTATCTGCGCTCCGCGGCGGAGATGGCGGAGCTCTTCGCCGACATCCCCGAGGCGCTCGCCAACACGCGCGAGATTGCGCGCCGCTGTAACTTCCGCATGGAATTCGGCCGCTATTACCTGCCGAAGTTCGAGACGCCGGGCGCGGCCGCGGCCGACGTGAACGAGGTGCTGAAGCAAAACAGCCACACCGGGCTGGAACGGCGGCTGGCACTGTGCGCGCCGGCGGAGCGCGAGGCGAAACGCCCGGCGTATGCGGCGCGGCTGGCGCTTGAGATCGAAGTCATCATCAAGATGGGTTTCGCCGGATACTTCTTGATCGTTGCCGACTTTATTCAGTGGGCGAAGCAAAACGGCATTCCGGTCGGCCCCGGTCGTGGATCGGGCGCGGGCTCGCTGGTGGCGTATTGCCTCGGTATCACCGAGCTCGATCCGATCAAATACGAATTGCTGTTCGAGCGCTTCCTGAATCCGGAACGCGTGTCGTTGCCCGACTTCGATATCGACTTCTGCATGGAGCGGCGCGATGAGGTGATCGAATACGTCACGAAGCGTTACGGCGCGGACAAGGTGGCGCAGATCATCACCCACGGCACGATGGCGGCGAAGGCGGTGGTGCGCGACGTCGGGCGCGTCATGGATCATCCGTACGGTTACTGCGACAAGCTCGCCAAGCTGATTCCGTTCGAGGTCGGCATGACCCTCGATCGCGCGCTCGAGATCGAGCCGCTGCTCAAAGAGCGGTACGAGAAAGAAGAAGACGTGCGCGCGCTGCTCGACACCGCGAAGAGCCTCGAAGGACTCGCGCGTAATGCCGGTAAGCACGCGGGCGGAGTCGTCATTGCGCCGAGCGCGCTCACCGATTTCATGCCGCTCTACTGCGAACAGGGCGGCAAGCAGGCGGTGACGCAGTTCGACATGGAGGACCTCGAGAAGCTCGGGCTGGTGAAGTTCGACTTCCTGGGCTTGCGCACGCTCACGATCATCGACAAGGCGGTCAAGATCATCAACCGCAAGCGCGTGGAGACGGGTGAGGCGCCGCTCGTGATCGAGCAGTTGCCGATCGACGATCCTAAAACCTACGCGCTGCTCAAATCGGGAAGAACCACCGCGCTGTTCCAATTGGAATCGCGCGGCATGAAGGACCTGATCAATCGGCTGAAGCCCGATACGTTCGAAGAGATCGTGGCGTTGGTCGCGTTGTTCCGCCCGGGTCCGCTGGAGTCGGGCATGGTCGACGACTTCATCAAGCGCAAGCGCGGCGCGGCGAAGATCGACTATCTACATCCGAGTCTGGAAGCGATTTTGAAGCCGACCTACGGCGTGATCGTGTATCAAGAGCAGGTGATGCAGATCGCGCAGGTGCTGTCGGGTTACACCCTCGGCGGCGCCGATCTGCTGCGGCGCGCGATGGGCAAGAAAAAGCCGGAGGAGATGGCAAAGCAGCGTCAGGCGTTCGTCAACGGCGCGAAGGAGCGCAACGTCAGCGAAAAGCAGGCGACGTATATCTTCGACCTGATCGAAAAGTTTGCCGGCTACGGTTTCAACCGCTCGCACTCGGCGGCCTACGCGCTCATCGCGTATCAAACGGCGTGGCTCAAGGCGCATTATCCGGCGGCGTTCATGGCGGCGGTGTTGTCGGCGGATATGGATCACACGGACAAGGTGGTGACCATGATCGCCGAATGCCGCGACATGAAGTTGGAGTTGCTGCCGCCGGACATCAATCGCTGCGAGTACGAATTCGTGCCGATCGACGACGCGACGATTCTTTACGGACTCGGCGCCATCAAAGGGTTGGGGCAGTCGGCGATCGAGGCGATTCTACAGACACGCGCCAGCGGCGGGCCGTTTCAGGATTTGTTCGATCTGTGCAAACGCATCGACGCGCGCAAGGTTAACAAGCGCATGCTCGAATCGTTGATCAAGGCCGGTGCATTGGACAGCCTCGGTACGCATCGCGCCGCATTGATGGCATCGCTACCCAAGGCGATGGCCGCGGCCGATCAGCACAGCAAGAACCACGCGATGGGGCAGGTCGACATCTTCGGCACCGTCGTGCCGGCCGATCAGCCGACCTACGAGACGGTCGCCGAATGGAGCGAGGCGCTGCGTCTCGACGGCGAGCGCGACACGTTGGGTCTTTATCTCACCGGCCACCCGATCGCGCGCTACGCGGAAGAACTGAAACAGTTCGTAAGCGCGACCATCGCCGAATTGAAGCCGACCGAGAACCGCACAGTGACGGTCGCCGGGCTCGTGGTCGCCATGCGCGTGATGCAGACCAAGCGCGGCGACCGTATGGCCTTTATTACCCTCGATGACCGTACCGGGCGCCTGGAGCTTGCGATATTCTCCGAGATGTTCGAGCGCCACCGCGAACTGCTGGTAAAAGACAACCTATTAGTAGTGGAAGGGCAGGTTTCGGTCGATGAATATACCGGCGGATTCAAAATGTCCGCGGACAAAGTCTATAATATCGATCAGGCGCGGGCGGCATTCGGCCGGCGCTTGGTTATCAAGGTCGACGCGGAAACAGCCGGTAACGGCTTCATGGAGGAGTTGAAACAGATCCTCGCGCCCGCGAGCCAAGGGCCCTGTTCCGTCTGGCTGCACTACCATACCGATGTCGCGGAAGCGGACATCGTCCTCGGCGAAGAGTGGCGCATCAATCCGAGCGAATCGGTGCTCGAGCGATTGACGCGACTCGCGGGCGAACGCAACGTACATCTGGAGTATCGTTGAGCGCATGAACCACAACTATCTCGATTTCGAACAGTCCATCGCCGAGCTCGAAGCGAAAATCGAGGCATTGCGCAACGCGGGCCAGGATAAGGATATCAATATCAACGACGAGGTGAACCGGCTGCGGATGAAAAGCCGGCGCCTGACCGAATCGATTTTTACCTCGCTCAGTCCGTGGCAGATCTCGCAAGTCGCGCGCCATCCGTTGCGGCCGTACACGCTCGACTACGTGGGGCGCGTATTTACCGATTTCGAGGAGCTGCATGGCGATCGCGGATTCGCCGATGATCCCGCCATCGTCGGCGGTGTGGCGCGTCTCGACGACCGTCCGGTCGTCATCATCGGCCATCAGAAAGGGCGCGACACGCGCGAAAAGGTGCGGCGCAACTTCGGTATGCCGCGACCCGAGGGCTATCGCAAGGCGTTGCGGCTCATGCGCCTTGCCGAGCGCTTTCACCTGCCCTTGATCACGCTCATCGACACGCCCGGCGCCTATCCCGGTGTCGGTGCCGAAGAGCGCGGCCAGAGCGAGGCGATCGCGCGCAATCTGTACACGATGGCGCGCCTCAAGACACCGATCATCAGCGTTGTAATCGGCGAGGGCGGATCGGGCGGTGCGCTCGCGATCGGCGTGTGCGATCGGCTGTTGATGTTGCAGTACGCGACGTACTCCGTCATTTCACCCGAAGGTTGTGCCTCAATTCTGTGGCGCGCCGCGGACAAAGCCGCCACGGCGGCGGAGGCGATGGGCATCACTGCCGACAGCCTGTCGCGTCTGGGCCTCGTCGACGAGGTTATCCGCGAGCCGCTCGGCGGCGCGCACCGCGACCCGGACGACATGGCGACGCGGTTGAAGGCGAGTCTCATCAACACCCTCAATGGCCTGCTGTCCATTCCGCTCGAGCGCCTGCTCGAGCAGCGTTACGAGCACCTTATGCAATACGGGGAGCTGCACGAACATTAATGGCCTTCTGAACAAATTTTGCTGTCATTCCGAGCGTAGCGAGGAATCCCCCTCTGCTGGGCACCTCGCTGTCGGGAAGAGGTCCCTCGCTGTCGCGCGGGACGACCGCTCCGCGGTCGGTTTCACGCCACGCGCGCTTGCAGCAGTTCTTTCCGAGGAGTTCCGGCTTCCCCTCACGACGCCGCTGGCGGTCGGTTACAGCGGCGGGCTCGATTCCCACGTGCTGTTGCATGCGCTCGCTCAATTGCGCGCCGACGGCGGATGGCGGGTGCGCGCGATTCACATCCATCACGGATTGCATCCGGACGCCGATCGCTGGGCGGAACACTGCGCGCACACCTGCACCGCGCTTGATGTCGGGCTCACGGTTGAACGCGTGACAGTGGCCGGTGTCGATGATTACGGTCTAGAAGAAGCGGCGCGCCGCGCGCGCTATGCCGCGTTCGCCCGCTGCCTACATGCCGACGAGGTTCTGCTGAGTGCGCACCAACGCGACGACCAGGCCGAGACGGTGCTGCTGCAACTCCTGCGCGGCACCGGCGTGCGCGGCCTGGCCGCGATGCCGGCCATCGGGGCGTTGACCACCGGCCAGCGCCTGGCGCGACCGCTGCTGCGCTGGAACCGCGCGGCGCTCACGGCGTATGCCGACGCAGAGGGGCTCGACTACATCGACGATCCCAGCAATGCCGACATCCGGCTGGCGCGCAACTATGTCCGCAGCGAAATCCTGCCGCGGCTGACGGCACGGTGGCCGGACGCGGCGGAGGCGCTCGCCCGCAGCGCCCGACATAGCACGGAAGCGGTGCAATTGTTGGACGAGGTAGCGTCCGCGGACCTCGTCACATGTGCGACCAGCGCCGGCGAGCTACGTGTCGATGCGCTGACGACACTATCGCCGGCGCGGCGCGGAAACCTCGTGCGCTACTGGTTGCGGGTGCATGGCGTGCGCGTACCGGCGGAGGCGACCTTGCGCCAAATCCTGGCGCAATGCGAACGCGAACCGCGCACGCGTCATGCGTGCATCAGCTGGCCCGAGGCCGAGGTACGGCGCTATCGCGATGTGTTGATCCTGAGCGCCCGGAGCGGGGCGACCGTGGCCTGGACCGCGTCGTGGGACCCGGCGTCGCCGCTTCTGATTCCCGGCACCGGCAAGCGCCTGCGCTTGCAAGCGGCGACCGGGGCGGGGTTGGCGCTGGCGTGGACGCGCGCCGCACCCTGGCAGGTACAGTGGCGCCGCGGCGGCGAGCGCTGTTTGCTGCCGGGACGCACCCACCGAAACAAACTCAAGAAGTTATTGCAGGAAGCGGGCGTGCCGCCCTGGGAGCGGTCACGATTGCCGCTCGTTTACGTGCAGGGTCAACTCGCGGCGGTCGCCGATCGTTGGGTGTGTCAGCCGTTCGCCGCCGGCCCGGGCGAGCCGGGTGTCACACTGGTGTTCGAGAACGCGACGTAGTATCGGAAAAATAAACACGCCGCTCGGAACGATCCCGACGGCGACGGATCGTCAGCCATTCGCACGCGTTGCTCGGCGCGATCGGTTGTGAAATCTGTGCGCATCTGGTAGCGTGTGGTCCCGTTCCGATGACAAGGATCGTGCATCGGAGAAGCGGACGATGTCGTTCCGGCGTCGTCGCCGATTCGTCAAACGGGCCTCAATGACCAAATTCATCTTCGTGACCGGCGGCGTGGTGTCCTCGTTGGGTAAGGGGATCGCCTCCGCCTCTCTCGCCGCGCTGCTCGAAGCCCGCGGGCTCAAGGTAACCCTGCTGAAGCTCGACCCCTATATCAACGTCGACCCAGGCACGATGAGCCCGTTTCAGCACGGCGAGGTCTACGTGACCGAGGATGGCGCCGAAACCGATCTCGACCTCGGCCACTACGAGCGGTTCGTGCGCACCACCATGACCCGCGCCAACAACTTCACCACCGGCCGCATCTACGAAAACGTCATTCGTAAGGAACGCCGCGGCGATTATCTCGGCGCCACGGTCCAGGTCATCCCGCACATTACCGACGAAATCAAGCGCTGCGTCACCGAAGGCGCGCGCGACGCGCAGATCGCCATGGTCGAGATCGGTGGCACGGTCGGCGATATCGAGTCGCAGCCGTTTCTGGAAGCCATCCGCCAGATGGGGATCGAGCTCGGCGGCGAAAACGTGGTGTACGTGCATTTGACGCTGGTGCCGTTTATCGCCGCGAGCGGGGAGATGAAGACCAAGCCGACGCAGCACTCGGTGAAGGAGCTGCGCTCGATCGGTATCCAGCCCGACGTGTTGTTGTGCCGCGTCGATCGGCGCCTGCCGAATGACGAACGCCGCAAGATCGCGCTCTTCACCAACGTCGCGGCCAAGGCGGTGATTTCGGCCGAAGATGCCGACAGCATTTATAAAGTGCCGCGGCTGCTGCACGAGCAGGGTCTGGATCAGATCGTGCTCGACAAATTGCAGCTGACCGCACCGCCGGCCAATCTCGCCGAGTGGGACAAGGTTATTTACGACATGGAGCATCCCACCAGCGAAGTCACGATCGCGCTGGTCGGCAAGTACATCAATCTGACTGATTCGTATAAGTCGCTGTCCGAGGCGCTGCTGCACGCGGGCATTAAGACGCGCACGCGCGTCAACATCCGCTATGTCGATTCGGAAACGCTAGAGAAGGACGGTACCCGCGAGCTCGACGACGTCGACGCCATTCTAGTCCCGGGCGGTTTCGGCGGCCGCGGCATCGAAGGCAAGATCAAGGCGGTGCAGTACGCGCGCACCCAGGGCGTGCCGTATCTCGGTATCTGCCTCGGCATGCAAGTAGCGGTGATCGAGTTCGCGCGGCACGTCGCGGGCCTGACGGGCGCACACAGCACGGAATTTTCCACCGATACGCCGAACCCGGTGATCGCCATGATCACCGAGTGGACGGCGAGCGACGGCGGGCGCGAGCGGCGCCAGGCAGGCGGCGATTTGGGCGGTACCATGCGCCTCGGCGGGCAACAGTGCCAGCTGCTGGGCGGTTCGCGCGCGCGCGCCCTGTACGGCAAGGACGTGATCGTCGAGCGGCATCGGCATCGGTACGAATTCAACAATCGCTATCGCGAGATCCTGCGCGAGAAGGGGTTGGTGATCGGCGGCACGTCGATGGACGGCATGCTGGTCGAGATCGTCGAGATCAAAGACCACCCGTGGTTCGTCGGCGTGCAATTCCATCCAGAATTCACCTCCACCCCGCGCGACGGGCATCCACTGTTCACCGGCTACATCGCCGCGGCGCGCGCGCGCCGCACCGGCGTCGAATCGATCCAGGCCGCGGCGCGATGAAACTCTGCGGGTTCGAGGTCGGGCTCGACCGACCATTTTTTCTCATCGCCGGACCCTGCGTCATCGAGTCGGAGACGCTGGCGCTCGAATCCGCCGGGCGGCTTAAAGAAATCACGTCGCAACTCGGCATTCCATTCATTTATAAATCGTCGTTCGACAAGGCCAACCGTAGCTCTCACGCGTCGTTCCGCGGTCTCGGCATGGACAAGGGGTTGGCGATACTCGAAAAGGTCAAGCGCGAGCTGCGCGTGCCGGTGTTGACCGATGTGCACGACACCCCTGAGATCGAACCGGTCGCCGCCGTTGCCGACGTGCTGCAAACGCCGGCGTTCCTTTGTCGTCAAACCGATTTCATCCAAGCCGTGGTGCGCGCCGGCAAGCCCGTCAATATCAAGAAGGGACAGTTTCTCGCGCCCGGTGACATGAAGAACGTCGTCGATAAGGCGGCCGCCGCCGGCGGCCGCGACCGCGTTCTGGTGTGCGAACGCGGTGTTTCGTTCGGCTACAACAATCTCGTATCCGACATGCGCGCGCTTGCCATCATGCGCGAGACGCAATGCCCAGTCGTATTCGACGCCACCCACTCGGTGCAGTTGCCGGGCGGGCAGGGCACGCGCTCCGGCGGCCAGCGCGAATTCGTGCCGGTACTGGCGCGCGCCGCGATTGCGACCGGCGTCGCCGGGTTGTTCATGGAGACGCATCCCAACCCCGAGCAGGCGTTGTCCGACGGACCCAACGCCTGGCCGCTCGGGCGCATGGCGGAACTCCTGCAGGTGCTGCAACAGCTCGACCGTACGGTGAAACAGGCGGGATTTGCCGAAACGTCGTTGCGTCCGAATTGATTCCTCAACCAGGTTTGTAAGAAAAAGAAATGTCTGCGATAGCGAATGTGCACGCGCGCGAGATTCTGGATTCGCGCGGTAATCCAACGGTTGAGGCGGACGTCGTATTGGCCACCGGCGCCATGGGTCGCGCCGCGGTGCCGTCCGGTGCCTCCACCGGCAGCCGTGAGGCGATCGAGTTGCGCGATGGCGACGCCAAGCGCTACGGCGGCAAGGGCGTGCGTAAGGCCTGTGCCCACGTCAACGGCGAGATCCGTAAGCTACTCCTGGGCCGCGATGCGCGCGAGCAAGCGGCGATCGACAACGCCATGATCGAGTTGGACGGCACCGAAAACAAATCGCGGCTCGGCGCCAATGCGCTGCTCGCGGTATCGCTCGCCTGCGCGCGCGCGGCCGCGGCCGACGCCAAACTTCCGCTGTATCGTTACCTTGCACCAAACGGCCCGTACGTCATGCCGGTACCGATGATGAACATCATCAACGGCGGCGCGCACGCGGACAACAACGTCGATTTTCAGGAGTTCATGATCCTGCCGGTCGGCGCCGCCAGTTTTTCCGAGGCGCTGCGTTTCGGCACCGAGGTATTTCATGCGCTCAAGCGGCTGTTGAAGGATCGCGGCCTGAATACCGCGGTCGGCGACGAGGGTGGTTTCGCGCCGGACCTGCCGTCGAACGAGGCGGCGCTCGCGATTATTGTCGAAAGCATCGAGGCCGCCGGCTATCGGCCGGGCATCGATATCGCGCTCGGCATGGATGTCGCCAGTTCCGAGTTCTATCGCAACGGTATATATGAGCTGGAATCCACGAGCCAGCGCCTCACTTCGACCGAGTTCGTCGAGCTGCTGGCCGGTTGGAGCCAGAAATACCCGGTCGTCACCATCGAAGACGGCTGCGCCGAAAACGATTGGGACGGCTGGGCGACGCTGACGCGACGGCTCGGGCAGCGTTTGCAACTGGTGGGCGACGATCTGTTCGTTACCAACAGCAAGATCCTGCGCGAGGGCATCGCCCGCGGCATCGGCAATTCGATTCTGATCAAGGTCAATCAGATCGGCACCCTGACCGAAACGCTTGATGCCATCGCCACCGCGCGCAAGGCCGGCTACACCGCGGTGATTTCGCACCGCTCGGGCGAGACCGAGGACAGCATCATCGCCGATCTCGCGGTCGCGACCAGTGCCGGCCAGATCAAGACCGGTTCGCTGTCGCGCTCGGATCGGGTGGCGAAGTACAACCAGCTGCTGCGCATCGAAGAGGAACTGGGACCGGCGGCGCGGTACCCGGGGCGCGCGGCGCTCGCGCGCGCCGGCTGATTTGCCTGTCCGGCCGCCCAAACCGGATATACAATCGAGGGTATGAAACTCGCGAGCTATACGCTGGCCGCGTTGTTACTCCTGCTGCAATATCCGCTGTGGTTCGGCACCGGCGGCATACTCGCCGTATGGGAACTGAACCAGGAAATCAAGACGCAGCGCGCCGAGAACGCCAAGCTCGCGGACCGCAATCGCGCTTTGGCGGCAGACGTCATTGATCTCAAGGAAGGGCTGGCGGCGATCGAGGAGCGCGCGCGCGCCGATCTGGGAATGATCAAGAAGGGTGAGACGTTCTATCAGGTAGTCGAGTCAACGCCGGCGAGGAAGTGACACGGCGTCATGGGCGCTGTTCTATCGCGTAGATTAGCAGCACGAACAAGAACAGTACGAACTCGGCGAGCGTGATCACGTAGAGCAGCCACACGATGCGCCGCGCCGACGGTTTCATCGGTATCCAAATCCGGCACATGTACCAGCGCCATCCCGGCATCCACGACCAGCGTTTCAAGCGCAGCAGATAGCGCTGCAGCGCGCGGCTCCATGCGAGCAGGCTGCGGTCGACCTCGGCCGCGCGCCGTGCACGTTCCTCGGCCGGCGTGCCGTCGTAGTCGTCCGCTATGGTGAGGCGGCTGCCGCCTGCGGCCTCATGAAGCAAAAATACCGTACGTCGTTTTAGACCGTGTTCGTACGTCAACGTGAAACCGGGACCGGGCCCGGGGTGACGGCGAACGACTGTCGCCAGTTCCTGGTCGTTGCTTTCGTTGCGTAGCCGAATATGGAATGCGTTGCTATCGAGCGCACGCCATTCGCTGAACACCCAAAATGGGTTGACGCGAAACACCGCCTCTAGGTCGCGCAATTCCTCGGCGACGCGGCGCGCAGGCAGCGACAAATCGATCGTCGCCCACGCGGCGTCACTCGATTCAATAGGCGGCGTGTCGGTGCTCGTCGGTGTGCTCAAGGGTAGGGCACGACCAGAAGCGGCGCCTTCAGTTCGCGCAGCACCCTGTCGTTTAGCATCCGCGAGCGATAACCGGTCTTGCGCTTGGGCCGCAGGCCACCGACAACGATGAGTTCCGGTCGTACGCGGCGCGTGCTGGCGAGCAGGCACTCCGCGGGATTGCCGACGATAACCTCGGACCGGTAGCGCAACTTGCGCTTAGCGGCCGCCTTGCGCACCCGCTCCATGTTTTCGCGCACCTCGCGCTCGAGTTCTGACTCGACGTAATCGGCGAACACATCGCGCGTCGCCGCGTTGTTGAGCCAGTCGTCGCCCTGCATGCCTTTCCAAAAGTCGGGCACAACGACTAAATGGTGCAGCAGCGCACCGGCGGCGGCCTGCGTCACGGCGGTCTGTTCCGCCGCCATCCCACCGGGAGTACCGTGACTCGCCAGGAGTATTCGTTTGGGGGATTTCATGTTGTCGTGAGTCTCTACCAATAAAAAAACCCAGAGTCGCGCGAGCGCGACTCTGGGTCCATGGGTAACGCGCGGACCTAGCCGATTGGTACCATCGCCACCACGATGGCGACGATAATCAGCGACAGGATAAGCGCCATGATGTCTTCCATGCGGTCGCTCTTGAAGATCGAGAGCGCGGAACCGCGGTCGAACTTGGGTGTTTCAGCCATTGTTTCTCTCCTAACCGGTGATGACCGAGCCGAGCAACAGGATCGCGATCAGCGAGCCCACTGCCTTGATGGTGCCGACGATGGTGCCGATGAACAGCGGCTGCCCGCCCGCTTGGGCGATCGACTTGAACGTGATCTGCATGCCAAGGCCGGTGAGGCCGAAGGCGAAGAACCAGATGATCAAATCACGGAACCAAGCGATACGTGGCGAGGTTTTGTAAGCGTTGGCGTGCGCCGCCTTGAGCGCCTCTTTCGCCTCTTTACCGGTGGACTTGGCCGCGCCGATGCCACGGATCAAGGTGTCGTCCTGCTGGGTCGTGATTTTCTTGTTCGCGATTAGGCGTTCGAGCGCCGCTTTCTGGTCCGGATTCGTGACTTTGTCAGCCTCCGCTTGCAACACCGTGACCTGTTCGTCCTTGAGCGCTTTGCCTTTCTCGCCGGCGAAGTACTTGCCGCCCGCGTGGTGCGGCGGGGCGAACATGCCGGTGGTGGTCAGCAGGAATAGCACGATAAAACCGAGCACGAACAGCGGGAACTTGCCGACGATGACGTGCAGCAGGTTCACCTTGGCCGAGCTCTTGTCGCGCTCCGCGTACCACACGGCCAACCACAGCACGATGATCGGCAGCACCAGGATGCGGGTAATGTTGAAGATCTCCGCGACTTTGAGGGTCTCGATGCCGTCCGGCTGGTAAATCAACGCTGCGGCGGCGACCTGCGCCG
>JBKHXU010000177.1:0-2543 GCA_046565865.1 Gammaproteobacteria bacterium
GCCGAACTCGCCGAAATTATGCCGACGCTCGGACCAGTTGGCGGCGTTGTCCACCAACAGCGACAGTCGACCGTGGCGTAGATTTTCCAACTGCGCCTTCCAGTAATAACGTGAGTAGCCCGCGAACAGCTCGTCGCCGGATGATCCGGTCAGCGTAACCTTCGTCCCCTCCGAGCGCATGTGCGACCAGATCACCTGGCTCACCTGAAGATTCGGCGAGTGGTACGGCTCCTCCTGCAGTGCGGTGAAAGCGCCGATGCCGTTCCAGAAGCCGTCGAGCGATGGATCGATCACGCGATAATCGGTGTTGTAACGCTGCGCGACGCGGCGCGCGAACGGCTCTTCATTCCAACGGGGATCGGAGAAACGCACGGTGTAGGTGCGCAGGCGCTCGGTCTGAGTCTCGGCGGCGAGTGCGAGGACGGTCGAGGAATCGAGGCCACCGCTCAGCTCGAACGCTACCGGCACGTCGGCGCGCATGCGCAGACGAATCGCGTCGATCAGCGTTTCGCGCACCTGGCGCGCCGCTTCGTCGACGCTGATATCTTTTTCGCTTAGGCGCGCGCGCGATAGTTGCCAGTATGTTTGCACCTTGGCCGGGAAGTCGCGGTCCACTTCCGTCCAGGTCGCGGCCGGCAGGTTCTGGATGCCGCCGAAGAAGGTCTGGTTGTCGAGATCACGCAGACCGTCGACGCACCAGTGCCATACCAAATCCGTATTAACCCGTTTACGCGCCGCCACCTCGGGCACCTGCAGCAGCGCCTTTATCTCGGAACCGAAATAGATGCGCGACCCGACGCGGGTCCAGTACAGCGGGCGCTTGCCGAGCCGGTCGCGGCTCAGGATAAGGCGCCGTGCACGAAAGTCGTACAGCGCGATCGCCCAGAAGCCGTTGAACCGCGCGAAGCAATCCGTTCCCCACGCCTTGTACGCTTCGAGCAATACCTCGGTATCGGATTGCGTGCGAAAGCGCGCGCCCAACTGCGCCAACTCGTCGCGCAACTCGACGTAGTTGTAGATCTCGCCATTGAAGACCACGCAGCAAGACCGGTCGACGTCGAAGAACGGCTGATGACCCGCGGCCGAGAGATCAATAATAGAAAAGCGTCGATGCGAAAGCCCGATGGCCGTCGGCGGCCCTTGGCTATCCGGCTGGAATAGCGGCAACACCTCCCGCAACTCCTTCGGGCTGTCGCTGCCGGCGTACGCCTGGTGACGACCCGTGCGTGGATCAATCAACACATAACCTTCGTCATCCGGGCCGCGGTGCCGTATGACATCGGTCATGCGCTTGAGCAACGCCGGCGAAACGCCGTTGCCGTTTAAATCGATGAATCCCGCGATGCCGCACATGTTGTCGTCCTTGATTGGGAAAGCCGATGCTGGGCAATAGATCGGCGGGAGAACCGCTGACACGGGCCGGCGTTTCGTGCGAAGACAGCAGTTCGCCACCGCGCCAATCGCGCCGCCCACGCGAGGCGAGTATCGCCCCGCTCTTCGTTCCATCGCCCAGTCATTCCCTGTCCGTTCCGATTTATGTTTTTCGCCGCGGGCTGGCGGCGAGATCGCTAGTATGCATGACACGGCGTCCGGGCTGGATGGAGGGTTTTACTGAGTTGTCCTTACTGCGCTCCTGCCATTGCCAAGGGCGCGCGCAATTCGTTGCCGGCTAGCTCCGTGCGACCGTGACGTTCGAGCCACAACCCAAGCGTGAGCAGGCTCCAGGTCCGTTGTGGCGACATCCGCACACGTCGCCGGTCGATGCCCGGCAACAACTGCGAAAGCGGTGACGCCGCATCCAACACGCGCTGCACCGCACGCTGCACCTCATCGCGCCGCAGCCACGGCGCGAATGGACCGGCGAAGCCCTGCTTGGGACGTGTGCGAATGGCCTCCGGCCACAACGGGGCGAGTGCTTGCTTGAAAAGAATCTTGGTTTGCCGCGCGTCGACCTTGAGCGTCGGCGGCAACGACAGCGCAAACTCAACCAGCTCCCGATCGAGAAACGGCGCGCGCGTTTCCAATCCGTGCGCCATTGCCGCACGGTCGACCTTCACCAAAATGTCACCGGGCAAGAACGCTGTCAGATCGAAATGCAGCGCCCGGTTAAGACCGGCGATGTCGTCGTCCGGTCGAAAGAAATCGTTAGGGAACGTTTGGACACCCGCGTCGTTCCCCGCGAACAACGCGCGCCGCTCGGCGTCACTAAACACTTGCCGATAACGCACATAGCGGCGCCACGCGTCCGGCCAGCGCACCGCCATTCCCATCGCGCGCGAATACGTCGAAAGCGAGCGGTACCGATCGGCCAGCAAACGGCTGGTGGCGCGCAGCACAAACCAGGCGACCGCCGATGACGGCACCGTCGTCGACAGCGCAACCAACGGGTACCATGCGTAGCCGCCGTACAATTCATCCGCCCCATCCCCGGTCAGCGCCACTTTTACCTGTCGGCGCGCGAATTCCGACAGCACGTAGGTCGGCACGTGCGATGGGTCCATGAACGGCTCGTCGTAAACCTCGGCCATCCGTTCGAGCAGCGA
>JBKHXU010000178.1:0-2747 GCA_046565865.1 Gammaproteobacteria bacterium
GTCGAGCACACCGCGCATACCGGCGAGCGCTTCGACCGTGATGTGAAACAGGTCCTGGTTCTCGCGCATCACGTTCAAGTCGTACGCCGGCCGCAACTCGAAATCGCGCAGCACGCTGTCGAGCAGCCCGCGGTGCTGCGCCGTGACGGCGATGCGGCTGTCAAACAGCTCGGACCGTGCCTGTAACGCGTGGCACACCGGCGCGAGCTTGATCGCCTCGGGCCGGGTACCGAATACGGTCAGGACGCGCAGCCGGTGGCTCGCCTCAAGCCGCGACATGGTGCTCGCGTTCCAGGTATTCGGCGTAAGTCACGACCTCCAGCTCGTCGTCGGCGAGCCGTTCCAGCATGCGCCCGAAGCCCGGTATCTTTTTGATGTCGAGCGGATCCATATAGATATTCAGATACGAGCCGGTCGCCTTGGCCATATCCAGCAACTCCTCGAACAGTTGCAGATAGCTGTCGGCACCGCGATGCAGCAGGCGATGGCTCAGGCGCTGCGCGTTGAGCGAGTGCCAGGTATCGAACACAGTGAAGGGATGCTTCGGACAGGTAGTCAACGGAAACTCGACGATCCCTTGCGGCGCGGAGAACGGCAGGCCGCGCGTGGTGGTGTTCGTGACCCAGGTCGACGACGAATAGCGATAACCGAGTTCGGCCAGGATGCTATAGATCTCATCGGTGAACAGGTGCTTGAAGTGCGGGATGCGCAAACCGATCGGCGCCACGCCGAGCACGCGCTCGCAGATTTCGTGGCAGCGCGCCACCTCCTCCACTTTCTCGTCGCGCGGGATCAGACGAAACTTGCGTCCCGGATTCAGCAGTTCGTTGTCGGGATGCGAGTAGGTATGGTTCATCAGCTCGTGGCCGTGCTCGACCACCAGCGCGTGCTCGCGCGGATACTTTTCCACCCAGTGGCCCACGGCGGCGAAGCTCGCGTGATAGCGGTACGGCTTCAGCATGTCGACGATCGCCGGGATCGCGGCGACGTCATCCGGGTAGTCACAGTCGAACGAGAGCGTGACGCACGCCTTCTTGCCGTTCCACAGACGCTTGTTGCGGTTGCCGTTCAGGATCGAGCGCAGAAAAAAGCGCGGGAAGCCGAAGGTGATGAGGCCGATCAGCGGCAGATTGTGATTTTGCGTCGCTACCCAGCGGTAGGCGCGTTCGGACAGCGTCATGCGTGCACCCTTGTTGTCATTGTCTGCAATATCGTCTCGGCGTTGCGCCGCCAGTTGTGGCGCTCGAGCACGCGCCGGCGCGCGCGCTCGGCCATGCGCCGGTACAGCGCCGCGTCGTCCAACAATCGCGCGAGGCAGCGCGCCAGATCCGCGGCATCGCCGGGCCGGAAGATGAAACCCTCCTCGCCGTCGCTGACGCAGTCGCGCAGCGGCCCGTAGTCCGGCACCACCACGGGCTTGCCCATGGCCATGTACTCGAAAATTTTCATCGGCGACCCGTAGTCGTTGGAGTCCGGCATCACACCCACGTGAAAGCTCGCCATCTGCGCCGGCAGCGCCGCGTGCGGCATGCGGCCCGGCAACAGCACGCGGTCGCGCAGCCCACTACTGGCGACACGCCGCTCGATCTCCCCGCGCATCGGCCCGTCCCCGATCAACAACAACCGGGCGTCGGCGAAGTCCGGCGCGATGCGGGTAAACGCCTCGAGCAGTAGCGGCAGCCCGTGCCAGGGGTAAAAACCGCCGACGAAACCGATGAGCCGACCGTCCGCCGGCGCCGCCGCGATCCGGGCCGGATCGAATACGTCCGGATCGGCGGCATTGGGCAGCACCTGAACCTTGTCGGCCGGTACGCCAAAGTCGCGCACCAGATGATCCTTAAGATAGCTCGACACCGCGAATAGGCCAGCCGCCTGCCGGAACAGGCGCCGGTCGAGCGCCCGCGCCAGCGGCTGCAGCAGCCGGCTGCGCCGGCGCACCAATGCCGACTGGGAGGTGTAGTTGATCTCGAGATAAAGCGGCTTGCCCCAGCGCCGGGCGACATAGGCGCCGGCCAGGCCGAAAATGGCGTAGCGCTCGAAGATCGCGTCTACGTTGTCCGGGCGCGCGTGACGTCGAATGTCCCGCACCGCCTTCAGATTATATGCGAGCTCAAGCAGCTCGAACGCCACTTCGGGCAAGTGGCGGGTCACGAAACCGTAGAGCTTGCGCATCCCGGTGGGCTTTGCAGCGCCGGCGGCGGCTTCATCGCCGAAGCGATCACCGACGGGCGAGACGATCCGCACCGTGTGACCGAGGCGGCGCATCGCCTTCACGATTTCGCCGATATGAACGCCCTCCACACCTTGCGCCTGGGTCCGATGCAGATACAACAGGTTCACGCCGCTCTCCGTTGCAACAGCTCGGACAACGTGACCGGCGCGAGACCACGGGTACGCAACGTCGCAAGCAATCCCGGCAATGCCGCGAGCGTCGCCTCGGTCTTGTCGTGCAACAACACGATATCGCCGCCATTCAACGGATGCGCATCGAAATACCCAAGCACGGCCTCGGCCGACGGCGCACGAAAGTCCTTGGGATCAGCGCTCCACATCACGATGCGGTATCCGTGCCGCACACAGTAGTAGAGCACGCGCGCGTTGAGCACGCCTTTCGGCGGACGAAAATACCGGTTGCTCAACACCGGCGCGCCGCGGTCGTCGCGCAACCCGTACGGCGCGTCGATTTCCTGCGCCAGCCGCGGCAGCGGCATGCCGTCGAACTCGGCATGCGTCATCGAGTGATTGCC
>JBKHXU010000179.1:0-15309 GCA_046565865.1 Gammaproteobacteria bacterium
CCACCTCTGCCAGTTCAGCCTTGTTCACTTGCTCGCGGAACATATGTGTCCTTGCTGCGCATAACGATGATTAGACGGCCCATTGACCGATATCAACGGGCTCGCATACAGCGTAGTACCAATATCCGGTTTAAATCAACGAAGTAAAAGGCTCGGCGTAAAACGGTTGCGGCAATAGGCTGCAAGTTTGCCGTATAACACGCAGTGCTCAGTCGGTTTGCAGGCCTAATGTTGATATCGGGCGATGATTTACTGCGCGGAATTTTAATCATGGCAAGTAGTTAGCGATTCGGTACCCGGTTTTGCCGCAGCCTATTGCCATATATGTAGGTGCTGGTAGGCGATGTGCCGCTGCATCGCCTACTCGGGGCGTAGTTTGGAGATTGCTTCGTCGCCCGCGGCGCCTCGCAATGACGGTGGGCTAGGAGGGCTTCTTCAATACGAGGAAGTGTTCGCGGTAATACTTGAGCTCCTCGATCGACTCGCGGATGTCGTCGAGGGCGCGGTGGGTGCTCTTTTTTACCAAGCCGTTGTTGAGGTCCGGGCGCCAGCGTTGGGCCAGCTCTTTTAATGAACTGACGTCGAGGTTGCGGTAGTGGAACCAGGCTTCGAGGTCGGGCATTAGGCGCGCGAGGAAGCGGCGGTCTTGGCAGATGCTGTTGCCGCACATGGGCGAGCGGTTTTTCGGGACGTGGCGCGCGAGGAATTCCAGGGTTTGGCGTTCGGCGTCGCGTTCGGTCAGGGTCGAGGCGCGCACGCGGTCGATCAGGCCGGTACCGCCATGCGTGCGCTTGTTCCAGTCGTCCATGCCGTTCAAGAGTTCGTCCGATTGGTGCACCGCGAGCACTGGGCCTTCGGCGACGATGTTCAATTGGCTGTCGGTGACGATGGTCGCGACTTCGATGATGCGTTCGCGTTCGACGCTTAGCCCCGTCATCTCCAGGTCGATCCATATCAGAGCGTTGGGGTCTGGCGTGGATGGCGATTGCGCCATGCGTTATCTCCCGGGTTACACTAACGGTTGGAACGCCGAATCATAGCACTGCCTGCCCATGAATACTTTTACGGTTATTTTTCTGATCGCGCTCGGGGCGATGCTCGCGGCGCAACTCTGGCTCGCGCAGCGACACATCCGCTACGTGGCAGCGCGGCGCGCGCATGTGCCACAGGCGTTCGACGGCCAGATCCCGCTTGCGGCGCATCAGAAGGCGGCCGACTACACCGTCGCTCGCGCGCGGCTGGGGCAGATCGAAAACGTTTACGGCGCGGTGTTGCTGTTGCTCTGGACCGTGGGCGGGGCGCTGGCGACGCTCGACGCGTGGTGGCGCGGCGCGGTCGACTCGCCGCTGTCGCTCGGCACCGCGTTCATTCTGACGGTACTGCTGCTGACGGGCCTGCTCGATCTGCCGTTCGCGATCTATCGTACGTTTTTCCTCGAACAGCGGTTTGGGTTCAATCGCACTACGCCTGCGGTCTTTGCCGCCGATCTCGCAAAGAAGACGCTGCTGCTGTTAGCGCTCGGCGTGCCGCTGGTGCTGGCCGCGCTGTGGCTGATGTACGCCATGGGCCGCTATTGGTGGTTGTATGTGTGGCTGCTGTGGTTCGGATTCAGCGTATCTATGGTATGGGCCTACCCCGCCCTGATCGCACCGCTCTTTAATAAGTTCAAGCCGCTGACGCAGGAGAGCGTGCGCCAACGCATCGAGGGGCTGCTCGCGCGCACGGGATTTCGCAGCCGCGGCATTTATGTCATCGACAGTTCGCGCCGCACCACGCACGGCAACGCTTACTTCACTGGCTTTGGCCGCAACAAGCGCATCGTGTTCTTCGATAGCCTGCTGCAAACGCTAAACGAAGACGAAGTCGAGGCGGTCGTAGCGCACGAGCTTGGGCATTTCAAACTGAAACACATCGTAAAGCGCATCGGCTGGATGGCGGTGGTGAGCCTGCTTGGCCTGGCGCTGCTCGGCTGGCTGATCGAGCAGCCGTGGTTTTATGCCGGCTTGGGTGGTGGCGTGCCGTCGGCGCATATGGCGCTGATGTTGTTTCTGATGGTGATTCCCGTCTTTACGTTCTTCTTGAGCCCGTTAATGGCACAGCGCTCGCGTCGGCACGAATACGAGGCCGACGACTTTGCCGCGCGCACGAGCAATGCCGCTGCGCTGGTGCGGGCGTTGGTGAAGCTTTACCGCGAGAACGCCGCCACCCTGACGCCGGACCCGCTGCATTCCGCGTTCTACGACTCCCACCCACCTGCGCTGGCGCGCATCGCGCATCTCGCGCGGGGTTTATAATAGGTCCGTCGCGAGCGCCGACTCGGCGCTCATCCGATCGATTTGTTTCACAGTTACCAGTACCAGTTGGAGATATCCCATGTCCGATTTGAAACAACAGCGTTGCGCGCCCTGCGAAGGCGGGGTGGCGGCGCTGGACCGCCGCGAGGCGGAGTCCTTCTTACATCAGACGCCGGGATGGACCCTGAATGGCGACGCCAAGGAGATTAGCCGCGTCTTCACCTTCAAGAACTATTACGAAACCATGGCGTTCGTGAACGCCGTCGCCTGGATTTCGCATCGCGAGGATCACCACCCCGATCTCGAAGTCAGCTACAAGCGGTGCAACGTCCGCTACAGCACGCACGCGGTGAAGGGGTTGTCGGCCAACGACTTCATTTGTGCAGCCAAGGTAAATGACTTGATCGGGGATTGACGAAAACTTGTCATTTCGAGCGAAGCGAGAAATCTCGCTCCGTTTGCAGGAACAGCCGTCGGAGGGGGCTCCCTCGCTACGCTCGGGACGACCCGTAAACGGGCCGCTTTTCTTTTGCGCGGTGTAAGAGTACAAAGCGCTCATTCATGAAACCCCTTTTCCAAGAAGGCGCGGCCGGCTTGTGGCCAAGCGCACTGTAGGGATGGCGCCGTCCACGTGGAGCGGTCGCGGGCAATGACCGAGAGCGGCTGGGCGGGCATAAAGGCGCGTGCGCGACGGCTGGTGATCGGCCCGCCGCGCGACCCCATGGCGCCGGAGACGCGCCGGCACATCACCCTCGTCGCATTCCTCGCCTGGGTCGGCCTTGGCGCCGACGGATTGTCCTCGTCCACCTACGGACCCGAGGAGGCGTTCAAGGCCCTTGGCGATCACACCGGGCTCGCGTTGTTCCTGGCGCTGGCGACGGCGATCACGGTGTTCATCATCGCCGTCTCGTACAACCAGGTCATCGAACTGTTCCCCACCGGCGGCGGCGGGTACAAGGTCGCGACCATGCTGCTTGGGCGGCGCGTCGGGCTCGTGTCCGGCTCGGCGCTCGTCATCGACTACGTACTGACCATTGCGATTTCTATCGCGGCCGGCACCGACGCCCTCTTCAGCTTCTTGCCGCCCGCGTGGGGCATCGCGAAACCGGAGGTCGCGGCGCTATTGCTCACGATGCTCGTCGTCATGAATCTACGCGGCGTGAAGGAGTCGATCAAAATCCTGCTGCCGATCTTCCTCGGATTCGTGATTACGCACGCGTTTTTCATTCTCTATGGCATCGGCCGCCACATCGAGCGGCTCGACAATATCGTCGTCGAGAGCGTCTCCAAGGTCACAACGCTATCCGCGGAGACTGGCATTCTGTTCGTTATCGCATTGTTCCTGCGCGCCTACGGCATGGGCGGCGGCACCTATACCGGCATCGAGGCAGTATCGAACAGCATTAATCTGCTGAAAGAACCGCGCGTGCACACCGGCAAATGGACCATGTTCTACATGGCGGTATCGCTCGCCTTCACTGCCGGCGGCATCATCCTGCTCTATTTGCTGTGGGACGCGCGGCCGGTCGCGGGCCAGACACTCAATGCCGTGACGTTCTCCGCCATCGTCGCCGATTGGCGACTGGGGGATTGGCACGTCGGGGGCGCTGTCGTCGTCGCCACGTTGCTGTTCGAAACCGGTCTGTTGTTTGTCGCCGCCAATACCGGCTTCCTCGGCGGCCCGGCGACGCTGGCGAATATGGCGGTGGACCATTGGGTACCGCACCGGTTCAGCCAACTGTCCGATCGGCTGGTGACGAAGAACGGGATTTTATTGATGGGGCTGGCGGCGTTGGTAGTACTCATCTGGAGCCGCGGCGAAGTTGAGCTGCTGGTGGTGCTTTACAGCATCAGCGTGTTCCTCACCTTCTCGCTCACGCTCGCCGGCATGTGCGTTTACTGGTGGCGCCATCGCGCCGAGCCGGGCGCGTATTGGCGGCTACTCCTGAGCGCGGCCGGCATCCTCGTTACCGCAAGCATTCTGCTGGTGATGCTGGTGACGAAATTCTTCCACGGCGGCTGGGTGGCGCTGTTCGTCATCGGACTGCTGGTCGGCGCCGGCGCCATTGTTCACGCGCACTATCATCGGGTGCGCGTCCAACTGCGCGAGCTGGACGATATCCTGGACAAGTTGCCGCTGCCCGCCGCCAAAGGCGAACCGAAGATCGCGGAGGGCGAACCGGCGGCGGTGTTCTTCGTGTCCAGCTATCGCGGGGTCGGTATCCATACGTTGTTGAATGCGATCCGCTTGTTCCCCGGCCGCTTCAAGAATTTTGTGTTCGTCAGCGTCGGCGAGGTCGACACCACGCGCATTAAGGAAGACGAGTCGATGCAGAGTCTGCAACGCCGCGTCACCGATCAACTTGATAAATACGTTGCCTTCTGCCGCCGCCACGGCATGGCCGCGACCAGCTATTCGGCCTACGGTACAGATGCCGTCGACGCCGTGGTGTCGCTGTCGGAAAAGGTACTGGAGCGGTTTCCCGGCAGCGTATTTTTCGCCGGCACCTTAATTTTCCGCAATGAAAACTGGTTCACGCGCCTGCTGCACAACCACACCGCGCTGGCATTGCAGCGCCGGCTGCACCTGATGGGCATCCCGCTCATCATCATGCCGATGCAAGTCGATACCCGCACCACATAAGCCGGCGGCGAAACTCGCGTCGCCACCGTTCGCCGTTACTGCTGCAACGACTCGTCCGGGTCGCTAAATGGCCTTGCGCCAGGCGAGTCGGCGCTCGAGATAGCGTGAATATGCCGTAAGCGCGTAGCAGATCACGAAATAAACGGCGGCAACGAACAGAAATATCTCCGCGGGGTGAACCAACGAGCGATTGTTGACCTGCGTGGCGATATGGGTCAGTTCGGAGACGCCTACGATGAAGGCGAGCGACGTATCCTTGACGAGGGATACGAATTGATTCACAAACGACGGGATCATATTGCGCAGCGCCTGCGGCAACACTACGTACAGCATCGCCTGGCGCGGAGTGAGCCCGGTCGACATCGCCGCCTCGCGCTGCCCCGCTGGGATCGCGGCGATGCCGGCGCGCACGATCTGCGACATGTAAGCCGAGGTAAACACGGTCAACGCGGCAATCACGGTCCAGCTTTCCGCGACCGGCCGACCCAGCGCCGCTGGCAGCAGGAAGTACAGCCAGAAAATCACCATCAGCAACGGCATGCCGCGCACCAGTTGAATAAAACTCTCGACCGGATATCTCACCCAGCGCGTGCGTGCCACGCTCAACAATCCAAGCGCGATCCCAAAGATGAAAGACAAGGCGCCGGAAACGATCGCGAGATACAGCGTCAATGCGATACCGCCGATGGGTCCGTGCGGATAGCGTCCGATAAAAAAATAGACGATGTTGTCGGTGACGACGGAAAAATCGAACCCGGCATTCATGCCACCGCCCCTCCCGTCGACACGCGGAACCGCCGTGCGTACAGCGTCACCAGCAGCGTGATCAGCAGCGACAGCGCGAGATACACCAAGGTTGCGGCGGTGAAGGCCTCGAAGCCTTTGAAGGTATAGCTTTCAACTTGGCGCGCCTGATACGTCAACTCAGCGACGCCGATGGTCATCGCCAGCGACGAGTTTTTGGTCAGGTTCAAAAACTGCCCGATCAGCGGCGGCACCGTGTGGCGCACCGCCTGCGGCAGAATGACGTAGCGCATCGAACGCAGATACGAAAAACCGCTCGCGCGCGCTGCCTCCATCTGTTCGCGCGGGATGGCACGCACGCCGGAGCGGATGTCCTCGGCGATGAACGCGGCCGTGTAAAGCGTGAGCGCAATCACGGCCGCGCCAAACTCGAAATCGCGCTGGTTCAACCAGTCGTTCCACGCCGCTGGCAGTATCTGGTACGCGCCGAAGTACCAGAAGAACATTTGAATCAAAAGTGGCGTGTTGCGGATAAGCTCGAGATAGGCCAGCGCCACACCGCGCAGCACCGCCAACGGGCTCATCCGCAGCATTGCGATGACGAGTCCCAACCCGAGCGCGAGGCCGATCGATACGCCCGCGAGCTTGAGCGTCGTGAACAGCCCGTCCACCAACCACCCGAAATATTGGCCGGAGGTAACGACGGCCCAGTCGAAGCCCGAGCTCAATCGACGCCGCTCACTTGTCGGCAGTGATGGTGAACGTCCGTTTCAGCGGTGCGGCCGACCGCGGTCCGAACCACTTCTCGAATAGGCGCTTTGCCTCGCCGCTGCGTTCGAGCTCCAGCAGCGTCTTGTTCACTTCCGCGAGCAGTGCCGTATCGCCCTTGCGCAGGCCGAGGCCGTACGGCTCATCCGATAGGCGTTCGTCGAGAATCTCGTATGCCTCCGGCTTCGGCGCCTTGGCGCGGATGCCGGCCAGGATCGCCTCATCGGTGGTGACCGCAACGACCTTACCCTGATTCAGCGCCAGAAACGCTTGCGGATAATCGTCGAACGACAGGATGGTCGCGTCTGGTATCGCCTTTTTGGCGTTCTGTTCCGACGTCGAGCCTTTGGCGGTACCGATTTTCTTGCCGGCCATGTCCTTGAGCGAGCGCACCGTGCCTTTCCTTACCAAGAACTTCTGGCCGGTGACAAAGTACGTGTGGCTGAAGTCGATTTCTTTGGCCCGCTCCGGCGTTTTCGTCATAGTGGCGGCAATGAGATCGACATTGCCTTCCTTGAGTTGCGGAACGCGCGCCGCCGACGTAACCGGCTTCAATTCCATGCGCACGCCCAAGCGGTCGGCGATGGCCTTACAGATATCGATGTCGTAGCCGACGATCTGACGCGTTTTCGCGTCGACGTAACCGAACGGCGGCAGCGAGTCTTTGACGCCGCAGACCAGCGTGCCGCGTTGCTTAATTGTTGCGAGCGAATCGGCCGCCGCCGAGCCCGTGACCACTGTCAGCAACCATAGCACTGTCCCTATCCAACGCGTCATAGTAAGCCTCCTAAATCTTGTCATCCCCAATTCCGCGCGACGACGGTTAGTGCAGCGGCGACAACACCTGTTTCAAAAACTGCCGCGCACGCTCGTGTTGCGCGTTGCCAAAGAACGTTTCCGGCGGCGCCTGTTCCAAAATCGCGCCGGCATCCATAAACACCACCCGATCCGATACCTCGCGCGCAAAACCCATCTCGTGCGTGACGACGACCATGGTCATCCCCGAGCGCGCAAGATCGAGCATGACCGCCAGTACTTCGCCGATCATCTCCGGATCGAGCGCCGAGGTCGGTTCGTCAAACAACATGATCTTCGGCTGCATTGCGAGCGCGCGGGCGATGGCGACGCGCTGCTGTTGTCCGCCGGACAGCTGCGCCGGATAGGCGTCGCGCTTGGCCGCGAGCCCGACGCGCTCCAGCAACGCCATGGCGCGCTCCTCGGCTTCGGCACGCGACAACCCGCGCACCTTTTGCGGCGCGAGCGTGAGGTTGCGCAGCACCGTCAGGTGCGGATAGAGATTGAATTGCTGGAATACGAATCCGATCTCGGTGCGGATCTTATTGAGATCGGTGGCACGGTCGGCGAGATCGTGGCCGTTGACGATGATGCGTCCGCTATCGACGGGCTCGAGGGCGTTGATCGTGCGGATGAGCGTCGACTTGCCGGAACCGGAAGGCCCGCAGACCACGAGCACCTCGCCGGCCTCCACCTTGAGGTGGACATCGTTGAGGACGTGCAGCGAACCGAACCACTTGTGGACACCCTCAATCTGAATCATCCGGCCATCCTAGCAGCGGCCGCGACGCAGCAACAAGTGACCGCGCAGCGGTCATCCCGAGCGACTGCGAGGGACCTCCCTCAGACAGCACGGTGTTTAGCGGTGCGAGATATCTCGCTTCGCTCGAAATGGCACCTAGGTTTCCCGCCGCCCGGAAAGCGCACGCGCGAGGGTGCTGCGGTCGGTATATTCAAGCTCACCGCCGACGGGAACGCCGTAGGCGATGCGCGTCGCGCGAATATTGCGCCGCCGCACCAACTCGCCGATGTAATGCGCCGTGGCCTCGCCCTCGACCGTGAGATTGGTCGCGAGCACGACTTCTTTTATTACCCCTTCGTCTAGCAAGGCTTCGAGCCGTGGGATGCCGATCTGTTCCGGACCGACGCCATCGAGCGGCGACAGCCGCCCCATCAGCACGAAGTACATGCCGTTGAAAACGCCGGCTTGGTCCAGCGACACCAAATCCGACGGCGACTCGACGACGCACAGCAACGCCGGATCGCGCCGCGTCGAGCTGCAAATGGCGCAGAGCTCGGCCTCGCTGAAATTATTGCAACGCTGGCAGTGGCGCACGCGCTCCAGCGCCTGCGCCAGCGCGCGCGCGATCTGACTCGCGCCGTCGCGATCGCGCTCGAGCAGATGAAACGCCATGCGCTGCGCGCTCTTCGGCCCCACACCGGGCAGTCGGCGCAGCGCCTGCTTCAAGGCTTCGAGTGCGGTTAATTCGTTGGCCGAGGTCATATCAGAACGGCATGCTGAAGCCGGGAATATTGAGACCCGCGGTCAGGCCCGACATCTTTTCCTGCGTCGCCTGCTCCGCCTTGCGCACGGCGTCGTTCATTGCCGCCGCGATCAAATCTTCAAGCACTTCTTTGTCGTCTTGCAGCAGGCTGGGATCGATCTTGACCGACTTCACGTCGTGCCGGCACGTCATGGTGATCGACACCAAGTTGCCGCCGGCGCTGCCGGTGACCTCGATGCGCGCCAACTCCTCTTGCGCCTTGCGCAAGTTTTCCTGCATCGCCTGCGCCTGTTTCAAGATATTTCCGATTCCGCCTTTCATGACTGCCTCGCGTTCGACGACTTCGGTCGTATGGTTTCGGGATTCACGCGCGCATTGAATTTTTCGCGCAGCGCCTGCACGTTGGGATCGCTGTTAATCGCCTGCACCGCCGCCTGCTGCTGCTCGTCGCGCACGCGGCTTTTCTCCTGCGTCGGCGTCTCCGCCGGCGGTTTGCCGATGCGCACCGTGAGTTTCAACGGCCGACCGTAGTAGGCTTCCAGCGCCTGCTTCAATACCGCCTCGCGTTCCTTGTTGATCAGTTGTTGGCACGCCTCGTCCAACACCAGCGCGATCGCATCGTCGGTTTGCGCTTCGAGCACGGCATTGTTCGCCAACTCACGTACGAGCCCGCCGAGCTTGAGCGCGGCCACGACCTCGCTCCAGTGGCCCGCCGTTGCCTTGGCAGGTATCGACGTCGCGGGCGGTTCCGGTGCGCGCGCTTTCGACGCCGCCGATTGCGGCGCCGTCACGGCGGCCGGTGCCGACATTTTCGCCTCTGCCTTGGGCGGCGTAGCCGTTACGGTGCGCATCGGACGCGGCGTGCCGGCGTCGGCCACTGCCGACGCAGGTCGAAACGCGATCATGCGCAGCAATGTCATCTCCACGCCGGTGCGCGGATCGGGCGCGAGGTCCACGTCGCGCCGCCCGAGCACGCCGATCTGATAATAAAGCTGCACGTCTTCGGCGCTCATGGCGTCCGCGTGCTGTAGCAACCGCGGGCGTTCGGCGTCGTCGACCAGCTCCGGATCGGCCTGCACCAGCGCGATGCGGTGCAGCGTCACTAGCAATTCATCGAGCAGGCATTCGCAATCGAGACCGTGCGCAATCAGATCGGCGACAACGGCCAACGCCGCGCGCGTGTCACCGGCGGCGATTGCGGAAAGCGCGCGGTCGATGGCGTCTTGATCGATCGTGCCGAGCATCGCGCGCACCTCGGCCTCGTTCAGCTTCCCGCCGCCGTATGCGATTGCCTGATCCAGCAAGCTCAATCCGTCACGCATGCTGCCGTCGGCCGCGCGCGCCAACAGTTGAATCGCCGGACCGTCGGCGGAAATATTTTCGGCGCTGAGTATTTTGTCGAGCTGACCGGCAATTTCGGCGGGCGATAGACGTTTAAGCGCGAATTGCAGACAGCGTGACAGCACCGTCACCGGCAGGCGCTGCGGGTCCGTGGTCGCGAGCAGGAATTTCACGTGCGGCGGTGGCTCCTCCAACGTCTTTAGCAGTGCGTTGAAACTGTGGCCGGAGAGCATGTGTACTTCGTCGATGAGGTATACCTTGTAGCGCCCGCGGGTCGGCGCATACTGCACGTTGTCGAGCAGCTCGCGCGTGTCGTCGACCTTGGTGCGCGAGGCGGCGTCGACTTCGATCAAATCGATGAAACGGCCCTCGTCAACTTCACGGCAGGCACTGCATTCGCCGCAAGGCTTGGAGGTAACACCCGTTTCGCAGTTGAGGGATTTGGCGAGGATGCGCGCGATGGTGGTCTTACCGACGCCGCGCGTGCCGGTAAAAAGGAACGCGTGATGCAACCGGTCGTGATCCAGCGCGTTGACCAACGGCCGCACCACGTGCGCCTGCCCCACAAGATCGGCAAACGTGCGCGGGCGCCACTTGCGGGCGAGCACCTGGTAACTCATTGGATGCGGCGCGTAACCTCGAGAATGGTGGCGGCTCAAGCCAGCCGCACCCCGGTACCCGGGGCGGCTGCTGCGGCTGCTTCCTTCCGGACCTGACCGGGTTCACAGTCTCCCGTCACTGGGGGGACCGGCCCTTGCCGCCGTAGGGACGCAGTTTAACACGTGATCCACCGGCCGACACCCGGCACGGCCAACACCGCATTCACGGATTGGGCATGCGACCCAACATCGACGCCGGATCGGTATTTCGCACGGAATCACTCTGCCAAGCCGAGGTTTGTGCGCCTTAAGTTAAGTAACCGACGATACCCGCAGCAACACTTCCTGCAACCGCTCGATGTTGAGAGGCTTAGTAAAGTGATAATCGAACCCGGCATTCCGCGCCCGCTGCTTATCCTGTTCTTGCCCCCAGCCGCTAAACGCAATCAGGATCAGTTCGCCGCCGGATGGCTGCGCGCGGATGTTCTCCGCAACCTCGTAGCCATTCAGCTCCGGCATACCGATGTCGAGGATGGCAATAGCCGGCCGCACGCGTGTCACTAGAGAAAGCGCCTCCCGTCCGTTACACGCCGTATGCACGTCATACCCTTGCAGTCGCAACAGAATGGCCAAACTTTCCAACGAATCACGATTGTCATCGGCGACGACGACGCGAACGCCCGTGGCCGTAGACGATCGCGCCTCATTTTCGCCGTCCGAACTGTCCGCGGGCGAATAGGCCTCCGTGAGCGAGACGGGCAAGCGCACGACGAACTCGCTACCCCGACCGGGGCCGTCGCTTCGCGCCTCGACAGTGCCCTCGTGCAGCTCGATTAGTCCACGCACGAGCGCCAGGCCGATGCCGAGCCCACCATCCGACCGTTCCAACGCCGGCGTCACCTGCGAGAACATCTGGAATAGCTGCGCCTGCGCCTCCGGTCCGAAGCCGATGCCGTTATCGGTGATACGAACCTGAACGTGGCTCCCCATGAGCCTACCCTGTACCGCGATGCGCCCGCCGGCGTCGGTGTACTTCGCGGCATTGGTCAGAAGATTTGAAAAGACCTGCGCCAGACGTATGGGATCCGCCTCGAGGCGGATTGATTCGATCGGCAAGTCGACGGTCAGCTCGTGCTTCTTCGTCTCAATCAACGGCCGCACCGTTTCTATCGCCGTGCCAACAACGGACGCGAGATACACCCGCTCCTTGCGCAACTCCAGCTTGCCACGGGTGATGCGCGAGACGTCGAGCAGATCGTCGAGCAGCCGCGCCATGTGCCGTACTTGCCGATCGATGACCTCGCGGCTCCATTTGAGCTTATCCGGCGACACGCCTTGCATGCCGGCAATCGTTACCGCATGCCGGATGGGCGCCAATGGATTGCGCAGTTCATGCGCGAGTGTGGCGAGGAACTCATCCTTGCGCCGGTCGGACTCTCGCAGCGCCTGCTCGATGCGCAGTCGCTCGCTGATATCGGTCGCGATGCCGCACAGCGCGTACGGCGTCCCGGTCGAATCGCGCAGCAAAAACTTTTGGGTGATGTAGGTGTGTAATCCGTCCGTTTGCGGCACCGTCTCTTCGACCGCGCGCGGCATACCCGTCCGCCACACCTGTTCGTCGTTCGCGTTTAGCGCCCGGGCGATTTCGGCAGGGAACAGGTCGGAATCCGTTTTGCCAAGCACCTCTTGCGGCTGGCGCGCGAAAATCCGCAGGTACTCGGCGTTGACGAAGAGGCGGCGTCCGGCACGGTCCTTCAAGAACACCACGGCAGGCGCGCGGTCGAGAATATCGCGCAGCCGCGCTTCGCTCTCGCGCAGTGCCGCTTCGGCGCTCACGCGCGCGGTTACGTCGCGGATGATGACGGCGATCCCAAGCGGGTGTTCCGCTTCGCTGCCGATAGCAGTAAACGTCGCGTCCAAAAACTTTCCGCTCGCGGGCAGCTGCAGGTCCAAACGGACGGAACTGCCGCCAAGCGCCTGTTGCAGGGCTTCGCGTAGCGAGGCGCTGTCGCCGACTAGGGCGACAATCGCCTGACCAATTGCCTGGCGCTCGCTGACGTCGAAGAGACGTTCTGCACCGGCGTTCCACGACACGACAATGCCGCGCGTATCGAGCGACACGATGGCGTCCTGTGCGTGCGTCAGGATGCTGGCGAGATAGCGGTCCGACACGACGAGCCGGCGATAATCGCGGACATCGGGCGGCACGGGGGCGGCGAGCGTCACGTTGATACGGTCGAGCGTGGTGCGCAGCCGCTGCTGCTGCGACAAAGTTTTGAATGCCTTCGGGATGACCGATGACAGCGTCTTACTGTCGGCCGGCTCCACCGTCCAGCGCGACCCTAGCGGTGCCGCGTAGGTCAGATCGCGCCGCAGTTTCTGTTCACGTTCAGCGCCGATGACGGTGAAAATGACGTGCAACCTCGGTACCTGATAGTGCAGCCGCCGGGCGAGCGTAATCGGGTTCTCCACAGCGGGACCGAAGATGAACACGGTCGGACGTTCGCGGACCTGCGATTTGTCGAAGAGCGCGCTCGCCTCCTCCACCGTTCGCAACACCCGCACCGCCATACCTGCGGCCTCGACTTCGTCGACCAGCTGCCGCGTGTGCAAGTCGATGGCAGCATCCTGACCGGCCGGGAGACCGGTTAGGATAATCGCCTGCCCTGTCGCGCCGTCGCTTACAGGAGCGGAATGCCGAGCACGGTGCGGCCGGTCCATATTTTCAGCAAGTCGGTAGTCGGCGCCATGACGTGGCTCGCGCGTGCATCGCGCAATGCGCGTGCGAGCGCGCTATTCTCGCGATAGGCGATGCCGCCACTGAGGGTCATGGCTTCGTTCGTGATTCGTACCGCCGTATCGGCGGCGGCCGCCTTGGAGGCCAAGATCGACAGCATCGCGTTCGCGCTGCCCAGGTCACCGAGCTGCGCGGCGCGGTAAACGAGCAAGCGCGTTTTTTCGAGCTCCATCCACATCTCCCCAACACGGTGTTGCACGGTTTCGATCTGTCCGAGCGGCGCACCGGAGTGCTCATACTGACGCGACTTGAGATGCTGCACCGTGGCGTTCAACGCGGCATGCGCCACGCCAAGATACGTCCCCGCCATCGCCGTCAAGAAAAACGGCGCCACCACCTCGAACACGTACCAAACCTGCTCGCCCTCCTGCCCAAGCAGGTTGTCGAGGGGCACCCGCACGCCATCGAGCTGCATGGCACGCGAGTCATTGCCGCGCATGCCAACGCCGCGCCACGGCTCACCCCAGCGCAGCCCGGGCAGTTCCCGATCGACAATCACACAGCTGAATTCCCCCAATTCCGATTCTGTACTGGCCTGTGTCGATACCACGTAGGAGTCGGCGTGACTGCCGTTGGTGACGAACTGTTTGTTGCCATCGACGATGAACGAAGAACCATCACGTTGCAGTCGCGTGTGTGGCAGAAAGAACTGCGAACCGCTCCCCGCTTCGGACAGCGCCAGTGTCGTGAAATGTTCACCCGCGGCTATCGGCGTCAGGTAGTGTTTGTCTTGATACGGAGTCGCCTTGGCGGCGATTACGGCGGTTGCGACGCAGTGCATGCCAAAACACATCGCGGTCGAGGGGCAGCCGCGTCCGATTATTTCGGTGATGGCCGCAAGACCAAGCAGGCCTTGCCCGAGTCCGCCTAACCGCGCCGGCGCTGTTAAGCCGGTTAACCCCGCTGCCCTAAGCGCCCGCAAACTGTCGGCCGGCCAGAGACATTCCTGATCGACGCGTTCGGCGTTCGGCAGAATGACGCTTTCGGTAATCGCCTCCGCGGTACTGTAGGCGCTACGCAAGTCGGAGGAAAAAAGCTCGTTCATTGTGTGCTTTCACATTTTCCGGATGGGCGTAGGTCGGCGCTCGGAGTATCAATCGATCCGCCGTAACGCGTACCGTGATCACAGTACGCGATTGCATTAGTGGGCGTAAGAGCAGGACGTGCGCGTTGGCCCGAAGCCCCACTGGTGTTAGGGACATTAACGACACGCTTGCGAGGACGCGCAGCCGGCAAGCGCCCGCCTGTGATGCGCTGCTAAAGGTCACGCAACAAACGCAGAAACGCTGTAGATGGCGGAGAGGGAGGGATTCGAACCCTCGGTACGCTTTTGACGTACACACACTTTCCAGGCGTGCTCCTTAAACCGCTCGGACACCTCTCCGGATTCTACACTTCACGACTTACGTCCATCCCTGGAGCGCCAACCAGCTCGGCAATCCCTGCCTCGCGCTCAGCGGCGCGAGAGTCCGCCGGACTCTCGCGAGTTCTCCGCTTCGCCCGTTCGGACACCTCTCCGGATTTATAGAGAACTCATCTGATATGGCGGAGAGGGAGGGATTCGAACCCTCGATGCCGTTGCCGGCATAACGGTTTTCGAGACCGTCCAATTCAACCGCTCTTGCACCTCTCCGAGAACCTTTCCCTTCGTTTATCTACCTACAGGGTAACGTCCCTGTCGCGCACCCAGCTCGGCATCCATGCCTCGCGCTCGCCGGCGTGAATGTCCACTGGACATTCACGAAGGCTCCGGCTCGCCCGCTCTTGCACCTCTCCGAGAACCTTTCCCTTCGTTTATCTACCTACAGGGTAACGTCCCTGT
>JBKHXU010000180.1:0-9806 GCA_046565865.1 Gammaproteobacteria bacterium
TGCGCGCCGCCGAACGGGCCGCCATGGATGGCGGCCCTGGAATTTTCCGCGGAGCCGGATGCGCAGCGGAAAATGGGTGAGGGCGACCGCGCATCAGCGTTCAAGTGCCATGGCCCTCATCCCCAGCCCTTTTCCCGAAGGGAGAAGGGAGTAACAAAGCGCAAACCGACAAATGCCTCGCACCAAAAGCAGCCAGGCGTGGCTGCAACGCCACTTCAAGGACCCCTACGTCAAGCAGGCGCAGCGCGACGGCGTGCGTTCGCGCGCGGTGTACAAGCTCACCGAGATCGACCAGCGCGACAAGCTGCTGAAACCCGGTATGGTGGTGGTCGATCTCGGGGCGGCGCCGGGCGGGTGGTCGGAATACGCGGTCCGGCGCATCAAGCCCGGTGGGCGTCTGATTGCGCTCGATATTTTGCCGATGGAGCCGATCGCCGACGTCGAACTAATCCACGGCGATTTCACGGAGCAGCCGGTGCTAGACTCTCTATTGGAGCGGTTGGGCGGCGCGCGCGTCGATCTTGTAATGTCCGACATGGCCCCCAATATAAGTGGCATCGTCTCCGCCGATCAGGCGCGCAGCATTTATCTCGCGGAACTCGCCCTGGAGTTTGCGGCCAAAACCTTACGCTCTGGCGGGACGTTGCTGGTGAAGGTGTTTCAGGGCGAGGGCTTCACATCGCTGCATCAAGCCTTGCATAAGTCGTTCACCAAAGTCGCGACGCGTAAACCAAAGGCGTCGCGCACCGAGAGTCGGGAGATGTATCTGTTGGCCAAGGGATTCAAGGCGGATTGACGCATCGTGCAAGGCCGGCGACCAACGGCCGATACCGGTGTATCGAGGGCAGAAGCGCGGGTTGTACCGCCCCGTCGCACGTAGCAGAATGCCTTAACGCGGTAAATCGTACGCGCTTTCAGAGGGTAGATCGTTGAACAACCTCACCAAGAATCTCTTGCTCTGGCTCGTCATCGCCATCGTGCTGATGTCGGTCTTCAACAACTTCGGCAATCGCCAGTCGCAGGTGCGTCCGCTGGAGTACTCCACTTTCATCCAGAAAGTGAAGCAGGGCGAGGTCGAGCGCGTCACCATCCAGGGGCGCGAAGTGATCGGCCGCTTCAAGAATCAAGAGCAGTTCACGACCTATTCGCCGGGCGATCCGGGGTTGGTGAGCGATCTGCTCGAGCACGGCGTGGCGTTCGATGCCAAGCCGCAGGAAGAGCAGTCGCTGCTGCTCACCATCTTTATTAACTGGTTCCCGCTGCTGTTGCTGGTTGGCGTGTGGATTTTCTTCATGCGCCAGATGCAGGGCGGCGTCGGTGGTCGCGGCGCCATGAGCTTCGGTAAGAGCAAGGCGCGCATGCTGACCGAGGAGCAGAACAAGACCACGTTCGAGGACGTCGCCGGCGTCGAAGAGGCGAAGGAAGAAGTGCAGGAGCTGGTCGAGTTCTTGAAAGACCCGTCCAAGTTCCAAAAGCTTGGCGGCCGCATCCCGAAGGGCGTGCTCATGACCGGCAACCCCGGCACGGGCAAGACGCTGCTGGCCAAGGCCATCGCCGGCGAGGCCAAGGTGCCGTTCTTTTCCATTTCCGGTTCCGACTTCGTCGAGATGTTCGTCGGCGTTGGCGCCTCGCGCGTGCGCGACATGTTCGATCAGGCGAAGAAGCACGCGCCGTGCATCATCTTCATCGATGAGATTGACGCGGTCGGTCGTCAACGCGGCGCCGGTTTGGGCGGCGGTCACGACGAACGCGAGCAGACGCTGAACCAATTGCTGGTCGAGATGGACGGTTTCGAAGGCACCGAAGGCGTGATCGTTATCGCCGCCACCAACCGTCCGGACGTGCTCGACCCCGCATTGCTGCGTCCGGGTCGTTTCGACCGGCAGGTGTACGTGCCGCTGCCCGATATCCGCGGGCGCGAGCAGATTCTGAAAGTGCACATGCGCAAAGTGCCGGTGGCCGAGGACGTGAACACCAACGTGCTCGCGCGCGGCACGCCGGGCTTCTCCGGCGCCGACCTGGCCAACCTCGTGAACGAAGCGGCGTTGTTCGCCGCGCGCGCGAGCAAGCGCCTGGTCGACATGGAGGACTTCGAGAAGGCGAAGGACAAGATCATTATGGGTGCCGAGCGGCGCTCGATCGTGATGCCCGAGAAGGAACGGCTGAACACGGCGTATCACGAGTCGGGTCACGCGGTGGTGGCGAAGAGCCTGCCGAACACCGATCCGGTGCACAAGGTCACCATTATCCCGCGCGGTCGCGCGCTCGGCGTCACCATGCAGCTGCCGACCGAGGATCGATTCAGTCACGACCGCGAGTCGTTGCTCTCCACCATCGCCGTGCTGATGGGCGGGCGCATCGCCGAAGAGGTGTTCATGAAGCAGATGACCACCGGCGCGGCCAACGACTTCGAGCGCGCCACTGAGCTCGCGCGCAACATGGTCATGCGCTGGGGCATGTCGGACGCGCTCGGTACGCGTGTGTACGGCGAGAACCAGAGCGAGGTGTTCCTCGGGCGCGATGTCATGACGCACAAGAACATGTCCGACTCCGTCGCCGAACAAGTCGATCGCGAGATCCGACGCATCGTGGACGAGCAGTATGCGCGCGCGCGGGCGATCATCGAGGAGAACCGGGACAAGATCGAAAAGATGGCGCACGCCTTGCTCGAGTGGGAGACGCTCAACGCCGAGCAGATCGACGACATCATGGCGGGGCGCGACCCGCGGCCGCCGGAAGGCACGAGCGATTCGCCGTCCGGCGACAGCGACAAAAAGCGGCCGAAGCCGAAGCCGCGCGCCAAACCGCGCTTCGATACGCCGGGCGCCAGCGCCAGCTGACGGCGAAGCGGTCGAGGTGGCAGTTCGCTTCCTCGCTGCTAATACCCCCTCCCGTTCCCTCCCCCGCCAAGCGGGGGAGGGCTAGGTTGGTGGGGCGCGACGGAGCAGATCGCATATCCCCATGTCTTTCCTGTATTGCGGCCGACGCACCCTGGACCTGTCGCGCCCGCTCGTGATGGGCATCCTCAACTGCACCCCCGACTCCTTCTCGGACGGGGGTGTTTTTTTGGCGCGCGACGCGGCGCTCGCGCATGCGCGCGCGATGGTCGAGCAGGGCGCCGACATCATCGACGTCGGCGGCGAATCGACGCGCCCGGGCGCGCAACCGGTGTCGACCGCCGAGGAAATCGAGCGCGTGGTGCCGGTGATCGAGCGTCTGGCGCGCGAGATCGATGTCCCGATGTCAATCGATACCTCCAAGCCCGAGGTCATGCGCGCGGCATGCGCCGCGGGTGCGTCATTCATCAACGACGTGCAGGCGCTGCGTGCGCCGGGTGCGCTCGCTGCCGCGGCAGACCTAAACGTGCCGGTTTGCCTCATGCACATGCAGGGCGAGCCGCGCACCATGCAACAGCATCCGCGCTATGCCAATGTTGTGGTCGAGGTGTGCGCCTTTCTGCGGGAACGCGCTGAGGCGGCGCTGGCTGCCGGCATTCCGCGCGAGCGGATCGTGCTCGATCCGGGTTTCGGCTTCGGCAAGGCCGTGGAGCACAATCTGCAGCTCCTGCGCGGTCTGCGTGCTGTCGTGGATCTCGGGTATCCAGTCTTGGTCGGGCTGTCGCGCAAATCCATGATCGGGCACCTGCTCGGGTTGCCGGTCGAGCGGCGGCTGCATGCGAGCGTGGCGCTGGCGCTGCTCGCCGTGCAAAATGGCGCTACTATTGTCCGTGTACATGACGTGGGTCCGACGGTCGAGGCGCTGCGCATGTACCGCATCGTTAGCGAACGCGGGGAGGGCAAACAATGACAAAGCGAAATTACTTCGGCACCGACGGCGTCCGCGGTCGCATGGGCGAGGAGCCGATTACCCCCGAGACCGTGCTCAAGCTCGGCTGGGCCGCCGGACGTGTGCTCGGGCGCGGCGCGCACGATAACGCCAAAATCCTTATCGGCAAGGACACGCGCGTCTCGGGCTATCTGCTCGAATCCGCGCTCGAGGCTGGGCTGTCCGCCGCCGGCGTCGATATCCGCTTGCTCGGCCCGATGCCGACGCCGGGCATCGCCTATCTCACTCGCACGTCACGCGCGCGCGCCGGGATCGTGATCTCGGCGTCGCACAATCCGTACGACGATAACGGCATCAAGTTTTTCGGCCCGGACGGCATGAAGTTGCCGGACGCAGTCGAGGCCGAGATCGAACGTGCGATGGAGGAGCCGCTCACCACCGTCGACTCGGCCAAGCTCGGTAAGGCCAAACGCTACGACGACGCTGGTGGGCGCTATGTCGAATTCTGCAAAAGCACGTTTCCGCATCGGCTGAGCCTCGAAGGCCTCAAGATCGTCGTCGACTGCGCCAACGGCGCGGCGTATCACGTCGCACCGCTCGTGTTCAGCGAACTCGGCGCTGATGTGATCCCGGTTGCGAATGAGCCGGACGGTTTCAACATCAACAAAGAGTGCGGCTCGACCTATCCGATTTTCCTGAAGAAGACGGCGCTGGCCAAGAATGCCGACATCGGCATTGCGCTGGATGGCGACGGTGACCGCGTCATCATGATGGATCGCGACGGTGATATCCTCGATGGCGACCAGCTGCTGTACATCATCGCCATGGATCGCCATGCCAATGGCCGCTTGCGCGGCGGTGTCGCCGGCACCTTGATGACGAACCTCGGACTGGAGCAGGCATTGGCGCGTTGCAATATTCCGTTCGCGCGCGCCGCGGTCGGCGATCGCTACGTGCTGTCGATGCTGCACGAAAGAAAGTGGGAGCTCGGCGGCGAGACTTCAGGGCACATCATCTGCCTCGATCGCGGCACCACCGGCGACGGCATCATTGCCGCGCTGCAAGTATTGGCGGCGATGATCCAATCCGGCAAGTCGTTGGCCGAGCTGAAGGCCGGGATGCCGGTGTTGCCGCAAGTGATGGTCAACGTGCGCACCAGCCGCCGCTTTGACGTCAACGCCTCGACCGTGGTGGCCGCGGCGGTGCGGGATGCGGAGGCGACGCTGGCCGGACAAGGCCGGGTGGTGTTACGCGCTTCCGGCACCGAACCCGTGATTCGCGTGATGGTGGAAGGCGCGGACGCGGGGCAGGTCGAGCGCATTACCAACGAGCTCGCCGAGGTCGTGCGCCGCGCCGCCGATCAGGCGGCGTAGCGTCCCAGACAACGCCGTCGCGTACGGCGGCGCGCAAATTGCTTTCTCCGTCCCCGGTCGGTAACATCCGCGCGCGTTTTTCCTCCGGAATCGATGCATGACTCGCCGCAAACTGGTAGCAGGCAACTGGAAAATGAACGGCAGCCGCGCGGACGCGACGGCGCTGGTCAACGGCATATTGGCGGGCGTGGCCCGGCTCGGCAACGTCGAAGTGGTGCTGTGCCCGCCGTTCGTGTTGATTCCGCTGGTGGCCGAGGCGGTACGCGCGAGCGGGCGCATCGGTTGGGGCGGGCAGAATCTGGATACGCATGCGTCCGGCGCCTACACCGGCGAAATCTCCGGACCCATGCTGCGGGACTTCGGCTGCAGCTACGTTATCGTGGGCCATTCGGAGCGGCGCGCGTATTATGGCGAGTCCGATGCGGTCGTCGCCGACAAGTTCGGCGCGGCACAAGCGGCGGGACTGATTCCGATCCTGTGCGTCGGCGAGACCTTGGCCGAGCGCGAGGCGGAGGAGACCGAGGCCGTGGTCGATCGGCAGTTGTCGGCGGTGATCGCGAAGCACGGCGTCGCTGCGCTGGCCAAGTCGGTCATCGCCTACGAACCGGTGTGGGCCATCGGCACCGGTCGCACGGCGACCGGGCAACAGGCGCAGGAAGTGCACGCGTTCATCCGCGCCAAGATTGCCGGTCAGAGTAAGGCGGTTGCCGACGGCGTGCGTATTCTCTACGGCGGCAGCGTCAAGGGCGATAACGCTAAGGAACTGTTCGCCCAATCGGACATCGACGGCGGGTTGATCGGCGGTGCCTCGCTCAAGGCCGACGACTTCCTCGCGATTTGTCGGGCCGCTAATTAATCGGGAGTCGGTATGCGTGAACTGATCATCGTAGTAGACGTGCTCGCCGCGATTGGACTGATCGCGCTGGTGTTGCTGCAACAGGGCAAGGGCGCGGACATGGGCGCCGCGTTCGGTAGCGGTGCGTCGCAGACATTGTTCGGCAGCCGCGGCACGGCGAATTTTTTGACGCGCACCACGGCGGCGCTCGCGACCATATTCTTCATCGCCAACATGGCGCTCGCGTATTTCGCGACGCCGACGTCGCAGCCGCAGAGCGTGACGCAAGAAGCACCTGCGCCCGCGCCGGTCGATTCGGCGCCGTCGGCGCCAACGCCGCCGCCAGCGCCGGGCGTGCCCGAGGTCCCGAAGTAAGCGCGGCGGACGCCGCGGCAGTTCCTGCCTTCAGCCGAAGTGGTGAAATTGGTAGACACGCTATCTTGAGGGGGTAGTGGCGCAAGCCGTGTGGGTTCGAGTCCCACCTTCGGCACCATTCGCAGTACACGTCAGCAGTTCGCTTCGTCGCCGCACGCGGCATCCGTCGCCGCGCATGCGCTCTCGGAATAGGCGAAGCTTATAACCCCAAAAGTTAAGTAAGCTGCTGTTTGCTTTGAGTTGTGCGGCGGTTTTTGTCTTGACTTTGCGCGCGCCGAAAGCCTAGACTCGCCCACACTTTTCACCATCGCTTCTTGCGCGAGCCGCGCACCCAATGTTGCAGAACTACGTACCGATTCTGATCTTCATGCTGGTCGCGCTCTTCATCGGTGGCGCGATGATGGGGCTCGGGCGCCTGCTCGGACCGCACAAGCCGGACGCGGCCAAGCTGTCGCCGTACGAGTGCGGCTTCGAGGCGTTCGAAGATTCGCGCATGAAGTTCGACGTGCGCTACTACCTTGTCGCCATCCTGTTCATTCTGTTCGATCTCGAAATCGCATTTTTATTTCCGTGGGCGGTCGTGCTCGATGAGATCGGCATTGTCGGTTTCACCTCGATGATGGTGTTCCTCGCGATCCTGGTGGTCGGTTTCATCTACGAATGGAAGAAGGGTGCGCTCGAGTGGGAATGACGCGCGCCGACTCGTTGCCGAGCATCATCGCACGCGGGCCCGCTGAGCCGGCGGACCTGTACCAGCGCGGCTGGGTCACGACGCAAGTCGACAAGCTGGTCAACGCTGCGCGCACCGGGTCGCTCTGGCCCATGACCTTTGGCCTCGCTTGCTGCGCGGTGGAAATGATGCATGCCGCCGCCTCGCGCTACGACATGGACCGGTTCGGCATGGTGTTCCGCCCGAGCCCGCGCCAGTCCGACGTCATGATCGTCGCCGGTACGCTGGTGAACAAGATGGCGCCGGCGCTGCGCAAGGTGTACGACCAGATGCCGGAGCCGCGCTGGGTGATCTCGATGGGTTCGTGCGCCAATGGCGGCGGCTACTATCACTATTCGTACGCGGTCGTGCGCGGTTGCGACCGCATCGTGCCGGTGGACGTCTACGTTCCCGGTTGCCCGCCGACGGCGGAGGCCTTGCTCTACGGCATTTTGCAGCTGCAGAACAAGATCCGCCGCACCCAGACCATCGCGCGTTAATCGGCGTTCGCCCGCATGACTGACTCGCTTGCCCCGATCGCCGCCCTCGCCACGGAATTGTTCGGCGACGCGGTCACCCAGGCTACGCTCGCGCGCAACGAGCTGACGCTCGAAGTGCGGCGCGACGACATCCTCAAGGTGTGCCGCACGCTGCGCGACGACGGTCGCTTCGGCTGCGCGCAGTTGATCGATTTGTGCGGTGTCGACTATTCCACGTACCGCGCCGAATCGCGCGAGGGCGTGCGCGGCGGCCCGCGCTTCGCCGTGGTGTATCACCTGCTGTCGCTGAAACACAATCGGCGCATCCGTCTGCGTGCGTACCTGGACGATGCGATGCCGCTGATCGCGTCCGTGGTCGACATCTGGAATTCCGCCAACTGGTTCGAGCGTGAGGCGTTCGACCTTTTTGGCATCGTGTTCGACGGCCATCCGGATTTGCGCCGCATCCTCACCGACTACGGTTTCATCGGCCACCCGTTCCGCAAGGATTTCCCGCTGATCGGCAATGTCGAGATGCGCTACGACGCCGAGAAGCAGCGCGTGGTGTACCAGCCGGTGACGATCACGCACCGCGTGCTGGTGCCGCGCGTGATCCGCGACGAGGACTTCGCGCGTGGCTGAGATCCGCAACTACACCATGAACTTCGGGCCGCAGCACCCGGCGGCGCACGGCGTGCTGCGCCTGGTGATGGAGCTGGACGGCGAGGTCATCGAGCGCACCGACCCGCACATCGGCCTGCTGCACCGCGCGACCGAGAAGCTCGCCGAGTCGAAACCGTTCAACCAGTCGATCGGCTACATGGATCGGTTGGACTACGTGTCGATGATGTGCAACGAGCACGCCTACGTCATGGCGATCGAGAAGCTCGTCGGCATCGAGCCACCGATCCGCGCGCTTCACATCCGCACGATGTTCGATGAGATCACGCGCATCCTGAACCACGTGCTGTGGCTCGGCACGCACGCGCTCGATATCGGCGCCATGACCGTGTTCCTTTATTGCTTCCGCGAGCGCGAGGACTTATTCGACTGCTACGAAGCGGTGTCGGGCGCACGCATGCATGCGACCTATTACCGCCCCGGCGGCGTTCACCGCGACCTGCCGGACGAGATGCCGAAGTACCAGGCATCGACCGTGCGCGATGCCAAAGACGTGGCGCGGTTGAACGCCAATCGCGAGGGCTCGCTGCTCGATTTCATCTGGGACTTCACCGAGCGCTTCCCCGGTTACGTCGACGAGTACGAGACGCTGCTCACCGACAATCGCATCTGGAAGCAACGCACCGTCGGCATCGGCGTGGTCTCGCCCGAGCGCGCGTTGCAGCTCGGTTTCACCGGCCCAATGCTGCGCGGTTCCGGCGTCGAGTGGGACCTGCGCAAGAAGCAGCCGTACGCGATGTACGATCGCATCGACTTCGACATCCCGGTCGGCGCCAACGGCGATTGCTACGATCGTTACCTGGTGCGCATCGAAGAGATGCGCCAGAGCAACCGCATCGTGCGCCAATGCGTGGAGTGGTTGCGGCGCAATCCGGGCCCGGTCATGACCGACAACCACAAAATCGCCGCACCCGCGCGCGAGGAAATGAAGGCCGACATGGAGGCCTTGATCCACCACTTCAAGCTCTTCACCGAGGGTTACTGCGTGCCCGAGGGCGAGGTGTACACCGCGGTCGAGGCGCCGAAGGGCGAGTTCGGTATCTATATGATCAGCGACGGTGCCAACAAGCCGTACCGGGTGAAGATCCGCGCACCGGGTTTCGCGCATCTTGCGGCGCTCGATGAAATGACGCGCGGCCACATGATCGCCGACCTCGTCGCCATCATCGGCACCCAAGACATCGTGTTCGGGGAGATCGACCGCTGATGAGCGCGCAACTCGAACCGCGTCCGGCGGTAATGCTGTCCGAACGCGCCCGCGCGGCGATCGACCGCTGGATCGCCAAGTTCCCGCCCGATCGCAAGCGCGCGGCCGTGCTCGCCGCGCTTACCATCGTGCAGGAAGAGCACGGCGGTTGGCTCACGCCGGAACTCATCGAGGCGGTGGCGCGCTACCTCGACATGCCGCCGGTAGCGGCGATGGAAGTCGCGACGTTCTATAGCCTGTTCGATCACAAGCCGGTCGGGCGCCACAAGATATACGTGTGCACGAATATTTCCTGCTGGTTGTGCGGCTCGGAACAGATCGTGGAGCACCTTAAAAAGCGTCTCGGTGTCGAAGTCGGCGG
>JBKHXU010000181.1:0-4772 GCA_046565865.1 Gammaproteobacteria bacterium
GGCGACGATCGAGTCGTAGCGATTCTTATCGGTCGGCTTGCCGGCGCCAAAGATCGCGGAGCCGGCAACGAACGTATCCGCGCCCGCCTCGGCGATCTCGCGGATATTGTCCGCCTTCACGCCGCCGTCGATCTCGAGCCGAATCTTGCGCCCGCTGGCATCGATCAGTTTGCGCGCCTCGCGCAGCTTGTCGAGCGACGACCGCAGAAAGCTCTGACCGCCGAAACCCGGGTTGACCGACATGAGCAGGATCATGTCGACCTTGTCCATGACGTACTTCAAGTGATCAAGCGGCGTCGCCGGATTGAACACGAGGCCCGACTTGCAGCCGGAATCGCGCACCAGTTGCAGCGAGCGGTCGATGTGGTGTGTCGCCTCGGGGTGAAACGTAATATAGGTTGCCCCGGCCTTGGCGAAATCGGGAATGATGCGATCCACCGGCGTTACCATTAGATGCACGTCGATGTCGGCTTTAACCCCGTGTTTGCGCAGTGCCTCGCACACCAGGGGGCCAATAGTGAGGTTGGGTACGTAGTGGTTGTCCATGACATCGAAGTGGACAATGTCGGCGCCCGCCGCCAGAACCTGCGTCACCTCCTCGCCCAAACGAGCGAAGTCCGCCGACAGAATGGAAGGGGCAATTTTGTAATCGCGCATAGGATGTTCCTTGGTCTCGGGCCGGGCGCCGGCCCGTGAAAAAGGCGCACTTTACCCGATCGGGCAGCGGTTTTCAGCCGCCGTGCTCGCGCGCGTACCGAACGGCTCGTATACTTAAACCCATGCACATTATCCACCGCTGGCTCGCGCTGACACTCCTCCTCCTGGCAGCTAACGCCGCCACGGCGGCCTCGACATCCAATCTTGCGCGCGAGAAAAACTGGGCGGACCAGATCGTCGATACGCTGATCGCGGGCGAGGCAGTGGCGCTGAGCGCGGACGGCACGAAGTTCCTCGGACTTTACACGGCGCCAGCGCAACCGGCCACGAAGGGGCTGCTGTTTCTGCATGGCCGCGGCGTGCATCCGGCGTGGGGCTTTATCGACACACTGCGGGTGGATTTCGCCGATGCCGGCTGGCATACCCTGTCGATCCAGCTCCCGATTCTCGAAAACGACGTGAAGTTTTCCGAATACGGGAAGACCATGCCGGAAGCGCTGCATCGTATCGATGCCGGCGTTCGCTATTTACGCGCCAAGGGCGCGCGGCGGATCTTCCTTGTCGGCCATAGCACCGGAGCCATAACCGCTGTCGCCCATGCCGCCGAACGGCCGGCGTCCGCCGTCGCCGGCATCGTCGCCATCGGGCTGACGACGGAACCGGGGGCCGGACCGCTGATGCAGGCAGTGCCGCTGCTCGAGCGGGTTAAGAAACCGGTGCTCGATATCTTTGGCGCCGACGACCTTCCGGTGGTGTTGCAAACCGCGGACGCACGGCAGGCGAGCGCCCGCCGCGGCGGCAACCCGGGCTACACACAGGAACGCGTGCCCGGCGCGAATCACTTTTTCACCGACCGTTACGACGCGCTTCGCAGCCGCATCACGGCATGGCTCACGCAAGCGGTTAAGTAGCGCCACAGCGCGGGCGCTTCGTGTTACCATGCGCCGCCTTTAAGCAGGCGCCGCTCGCTCAATGACCGCCGACCCCAAAAACAACACCGACGTTACCGGCCTCAAACGCTTCGCGCGCGATATCGTCAAGAAGCGGCATCGCTTCCGCCAGTTCGTCGGCATCGCGTTCCTGATCCTGCTCGTCATCGTCGGCCAGCCGCGCATCGACTGGTACCCGATCGGCTTCGTGCTTTCGGTCCTCGGCATCGCCGTGCGACTATGGGCCTCCGGCCACGTGAAAAAAGACAAGGTGCTGGCGACCACCGGGCCCTACGCCTACGTGCGCCACCCGCTGTATGTCGGCAACCATCTGATCATGGCGGGGTTCTGTTTCGCCTCGGGCTACTGGTGGAGCTTCCTACTCTGGCTCGCCCTCAGTTTTTATTTCTACCCGCAGACGATTCGCCACGAGGATAAGCTGCTCGCGAAACTATTCCCGGGTCAGTGGGAGGCATGGGCCGAGCGGACGCGCGCGCTGATCCCGCGCGTCACGCCGTACGCGCCCGGCACGTCGGGCGAGTGGTCGTTCTACCAAAGCCTGCGTCAGAACGGCGAACCCATCATCGCCGCGCTGCTGCTGCTCGGCCTGTACGTTCTGTATCTGCGCCTACCGTAACGACCCCCGATGTCGCGGGCGCTGAGCGACAGCGACAAGACCGAGGTTCTCGCCTGGGTGGAACGCCAGATCGGCGCGGGCAGGGCCTACGCCGGCGGCTATCAGGGCCAGGTTTACCGTTTCGATACCCCCGAATGGCGGCTCGTCATCAAGGTCGCGGTCGGCCGCGGCCCGCTCTTGTGGTTGCGCCGCTGGATGCTGGCGCGCGAGGCGCGCGCTTACGAACGCCTCGCCGGATTTCGCGGTGCGCCGCAGTACCATGGGTTGCTACGCGGCCGCTACCTGGTGCTCGACTATGTCGACGGCGTGCGCATGCACCGCCAGCACGTCACGCAACCGGATGTGTTTTTTCCCACGCTACTCGACCATATTAAGGAGCTGCACCGCCGCGGCGTGGCGCACGCCGATTTGAAGCGCAAGGACAATCTCCTCATCGTCGATGGTCGCACCCCCTGTCTGATCGATTTCGGCGCCGCGATCGTGCGCAAACCGGGTTGGCATCCGCTCAATCACCTGTTGTTCAACCTTGCGCGCCAGTTCGACTACAACGCCTGGGTCAAGCTCAAGCACCGCTACGTCGAACAGGCGCCGGCCGAGGACCTGGCGTACTTCCGTATGACGCGCATCGAGCGCGTCGCCCGCGCGATCAAGCGTGCGTATCTGCGTCTGAAACCGGGGCGCCGCTAGTATCGCGGCCGGCATCCCGGCCATAATGCGCGTCGTTCGCTCAACGAGATAATTCCATGTCGATCGCCATCAGCTTGCATGCGTTGGCCGCCGTGATTTGGGTCGGCGGTATGTTTTTCGCCTACATGGCGCTGCGGCCGGTGGCCGCGAGCCTGCTCGAACCGTCGCTGCGCCTGCCGCTCTGGTCGCAAACCTTCGCGCGCTTTTTCCCGTGGGTGTGGGCCGCGGTGCTGCTGTTGCCGTTGACCGGATACTGGATGATCCTCGGCCCGTTCAACGGTTTCGCCAACGCGCCGGTTTATGTCCACATCATGCACGCGCTCGGCATTGCGATGATCATGATATTTCTGCACGTCTACTTCGCGCCGTACCGGCGCTTAAAGCGCGCGGTCGAGGCGCATGATTACGCCGCGGGCGGGCGGCAGCTCGGGCAGATTCGGCGCCTCATCGGCATCAACCTGGTGCTGGGTTTGGTTACCGTCGTTACCGCGGTCGCGGGGCGTTACTTCTAAGAATACAAATCGCCTCAGCTTCTAGCCGTTTACCACCTGCGCCGGAGCCACTGTGCGGCGGCTGCGCATTTCCATATAGAGCGAATAGATTACCGGGATCACGAGCAGCGTCAGCACGGTGGACGACACCATTCCGCCGATCATGGGCGCGGCGATGCGGCGCATGACCTCGGACCCGGTGCCGGTGCTCCACATGATTGGCAGCAGCCCGGCCATGATGGCGATCACGGTCATGAGCTTCGGTCGCAGCCGCTCGACCGCGCCAGCGATGACGGCGCGGCGCAGCGCGCTGGCGTCGGGCGCGTGGCCGAGGCGGCGACGCTCCTCGTGGTACGCGAGATCCAGATAGACCAGCATCACGATGCCCGTCTCTGCGGCGACCCCGGCGAGCGCGATGAAGCCGACCACGACCGCAACACTCCACGCATAGCCGAGCGCGTATAACAGCCACACACCGCCGGCGAGCGCGAACGGCAGCGACAGCATGACCATCAACGCGCGCGGTATGTCGCGGAAATTGAGATACAGCAGCAGGAAAATGAGCGCGAGCGTCAGCGGGATCACTAGACCTAAGCGCGCGGTCACGCGCTGCATGTGCTCGTATTGCCCGCTCCACGCGACGCTATAGCCGGCCGGCAACGTCACTTGCGTCGCGACCGCTTCGCGCGCCTCGTTCAAGAACGAGCCGATGTCGCGCCCGGCCGGATCGACGTAGACCCAGGCGTTGAGCCGGGCGTTCTCGCTGCGTATGGATACCGGCCCCTGGCTGATGCCGATCGTCGCCACCTGCCCGAGCGGCACGAAGCCGCCGCGCGCCAGCGGCACCAGCACCCGCGCCAGCGCCTCGGGACTGTCGCGCAGCTCGCGCGGGTAGCGCACGTTCAAGCTGTAGCGCTCGCGGCCCTCGACCGTGGTCGTGACGTTCTCGCCGCCGATGGCCGACACGATCACGTCCTGCACGTCGCCGCTGGTCAGCCCATAGCGGCCGGCGGCGGCGCGATCGATGCGGATGTCGAGATACTTGCCGGCGGCGAAGCGCTCGGCGGCGACGCTGCCGGCACCCGGGACCTTGCGCACCACTGCCTCGACCTGGCTCGCAAGGCGCTCCAACGTTGCCGTGTCCGGGCCCGCGATCTTGACGCCGATCGTCGACTTCACGCCGGTCGATTGCATGTCGATGCGCGCGCGGATCGGCATGGTCCAGGTATTGGCCACGCCCGGAAATTTCACGGCACGATCGAGCTCGTCGATCAGTTTTTCCAGCGTCATGCCGGGGCGCCATTCGCTCTTGTCTTTGAGCTGGATCGTCGTCTCCAACATCATCAGCGGCGCCGGGTCGGTCGCGGTGTC
>JBKHXU010000182.1:0-18381 GCA_046565865.1 Gammaproteobacteria bacterium
GCGTGCTTTCTTTGGTTCCTTTCTTTGCACGAGCAAAGAAAGGAACCTGCCGTGGGTCAGCCACCCACAAGTATGGAGTCATACATCGACAGGCCCCGCGCGGAGCGCGGGTCAACAACAGGAACCCCCTAGGTGCGAACGACAAAGACGCGATGACACAAAAACACCCCAAACCGCTCCGTATACTCACCTGGCACGTCCACGGTAGCTATCTGTATTACCTCTCCCACACACCCGTCGAATTCTATTTATTATCGAAGCCCGATCGCGGCCCCGGTTACGTCGGCCGTCACGGCCATTTCCCATGGGGGCCGAACGTACACGACATGCCAGCATCCGAGGTAAAGTCGCACGCGTTCGATTGCGTCCTGTTCCAATCGCATGCGCACTATCTGAAGGACCAGCACGAGATTCTATCGCCCGCGCAACGGCGGTTGCCGCGCATATTCCTCGAGCACGATCCGCCGCGCGAACATCCGACGGACACCAAGCATCCGGTCGACGATCCGGAGATATTGTTGGTGCACGTGACGCATTTCAATCGCCTGATGTGGGACAACGGTCGCACGCCGACGCGCGTGATCCCCCACGGCGTGACGTTGCCGCCCGATGTGCGTTATCGCGGCGACAAAGAACGCGGGCTCGTGGTGGTAAATCATCTGGCGCGCCGCGGGCGTCGGCTCGGTGCCGATATTTATGCGCAAGCACGTTCGCACGTGCCACTCGATCTCATCGGCATGGGTTCGGACGAATCGCCGGGCGGCATCGGCGAGATACAGCACGATCAACTACCGGCATTCGCGGCGTCGTATCGGTTTTTGTTCAACCCGATCCGCTATACCAGTCTCGGGCTCGCGGTCTGCGAAGCGATGCTGCTCGGCATGCCGATCGTGGGACTGGCGACGACGGAGATGGCGAGCGCCATCGAACACGGTAAATCCGGGTATGTGCATACCGATGTCAACGTGCTGATCGACGGCATGCGCTACCTCATTGCGCATCCCGAGGAAGCGAAACGGCTGGGTGAGCGCGCGTGCGTTGTCGCGCGCGAGCGCTTTGGGATAGAACGTTTTGCGCGCGATTGGTTGGAGACGTTCGCATGGGTTGCGAATCGGTCAATCAACGTGCGCGTCGCCTCACACGGCTTGACGTAACGCGGTCGCAGCGCGCCCCAGGGCGCCGTCCTTGCGTTCATGGCTCGTTTGCTGCAGCGACCACAGCTGCGCGTACAGGCCGCCCTGATTGAGTAGCTGTCGATGACTTCCGGACTCCACGATCTCACCGCGATGTAGCACCAAGATGCGATCCGCATGCACGACCGTCGATAACCGGTGGGCAATGATCAAGGTAGTGCGCCGATGCGATAGCTGGTTCAGCTCCCGCTGGATGGCGTTTTCCGAGCGCACATCGAGCGCGGACGTCGCTTCGTCGAAGATCATGATCGGCGGATTCTTGAGGATGGCGCGGGCGATGGCGACGCGCTGTTTTTCCCCGCCCGAGAGCTTGAGGCCACGCTCGCCGACGACGGTGCGATATTTCTGGGGCAGCGATTGGATGAAGTCGTGTATCCCGGCGGCCTTGGCGGCGGCGACGATGTCGCCGCGCCGCGCGTTGAGCCGGCCGTAGGCGATGTTGCGCGCAATGCTGTCGTTAAACAGTACCGTGTCCTGCGGCACGATGCCGATCGCTGCGCGCAGGCTTGCCTGCGAGACATCGCGGATATCCTGTCCGTCCACCAGGATGCGTCCATCGTTCACGTCATAAAACCGGTAGAGCAGGCGCGACAGCGTCGATTTACCGGCGCCGCTGGAACCGACGATCGCCACCGTCTGGCCCGCCGGGACTTCAAAACTGATGCCGCGCAGCACCGTGCGGTCCGGGTTGTAGCCGAAGTGCACGTTCTCGAAGCGGATGCTGCCGGCGGTAATGCTAAGGGCGGGCGCATCGCTGCGTTCCGGTACCTCGTTCGGCACGTTGAGCAGCGCGAACATGCGCTCGGTGTCGGTCAAGGCATCGCGAATCTCGCGATACACGAAGCCCAAGAAATTGAGCGGCAGGCAAATCTGAATGACGTAGGCGTTGATGAGGATCAAGTCACCGATCGTCATGCCGCCTTGCACTACGCCGTTGCCGGCGAGCAGCATTACTGCCGCCACGCCGCCGGCGATGATCGCGCTTTGGCCCACGTTCAACAGCGACAACGACGTCTGGTTGCGTACCGCGGCACGCGCCCAGGCGTGCATGTTGCGATCGTAGCGCCGTGCTTCGTAGGCCTCGTTGCCGAAATATTTGACGGTCTCGAAGTTAATGAGGCTGTCGATGGCGCGACTGTTGGCGCGCGAATCCATTTTGTTCATGGCGCGGCGATACACCATGCGCCAATCGGTGACGACGAGGGTAAAGCCGGCGTACGCTACGAATGTAACGAGCAGGATCAACGAGAACGACGCGTCGTAGCTGTACATCAAGATCGCGACGACGAGCGATATCTCAACCAGCGTCGGCAGGACGTTGAACAGTGCCACGCTAAGCAGGAATCCGATGCCACGCGTGCCGCGCTCGATGTCACGCGACAAGGCACCCGTGTGGCGATCGAGATGAAACCGCGGCGACAAACGATGCAGATGGCGGAACACGGTGAGCGCGACCTCGCGGATGGTGCTTTGCGACACCTTGGCAAACAGCGCATCGCGCAACTCGCTGAACAGCGAATTGGCGAAGCGCAGTAGCGCATAACCGACGAGCAGCACGATCGGCAACGTCAACTGCGTCGCGGGCTGTCCGAGCGCATCGATGATCTGCTTTAACAGCACGGGCACGCCGACCGCCGCGAGCTTGGCCAGTAACAACAGCGCCAACGCGAGCAAAACGCGTCCGCGAAACGCCATGAGAAACGGGGCGAGCGTGCGCAAAACGCGCCACGGGTGGCTGGCCTGAGCGTCGGTCGGGTGCATGCTGGCTTGTCGGACTCCGGGCGGACGATTAAGGTACGGGGGGCGGAAGCGGCATGTCCCCACACGCGGCGCGATTTTGTCACGCGCCGAGAAGCGGATCGCTGGCCGCCATCGGTTGGGACCGGCCGCGCATCGTGCCCGCCATCACGTAGGTCGCTGCTAAACGGTTGTACGCGCAGGGAGTCCTATGTTTCGAGTAATGACGCTTAATCTCAACTACGACGGCGCACGCCACGGGCCGTGGCCCGAGCGGCAAGCGTTGGTGCTGGCCGAGATCCGCCATTGGCAACCGCATCTCGTGGTGCTTCAGGCGGTATGGCAACCGGCCGCCGATGACAACCAGGCGGAACAACTTGCGCGTCAACTGCCGGGATACATGCACGTCTGGTTCGAGTCGGCGACGCCGCAAGCGAACGGCGCGGCGAAGGGCATGGCGTTTTTGGGCCGCGTACCGTTCGAGCGGCGCGGTACGCACGCGCTCACGCACCGCGCCGGCACCGACGATGGCGAGCGGCGCATGCTGCTGCGCGCGCACTGCGCAGCGCACGCGACACCGGTATCGCTCGGCGTGGACGGGATCGATTTTTACAACGCGCACTTTTCCTGGGTCGACGCGCAGGCGCGTGACAACATCCGCGATGCGCTGCCGTTTCTGAACGAGACGCACGCGCCGGCACTGCTGCTGGGCGATTTCAATCAGACGCCGGACAAGCCGCTGCACACGGTGCTACGCGAGGCCGGCTGGGTCGACGCTTGGTCATGGCTGCGGGGCGCTGAGGCTGGCTACACCTACCCATCGGATCGACCGCAATCGCGCATCGATTTCGTGTATGCGAACGCGCGTCTGAGCGGGCGACTGGCGGAGATACATGTGGCCGGTGAGCCCGGGCAGGGCCCGCCGCGGTTGTCGGATCACCTCGGCGTGGTCATGACGCTCGCGGTCGCGTGAGCGCGCGCAATGCGCGCGAATGCGCCGTGATCGAGAAAAGCGGAGTAGGATCCTTTTGTCATGCGGACTTGATTCCCTGTCTAATCACTAACAACTCAATACGACGAGGACACTATGGGTATGGCTAAAAATATACTAGCGTTAATTGGCGCGGTAGCGCTGATCGTGTTGCTGATCGCAGGCATAAGCGGGTTCGGCTGGTATAAGGCGTATCGCGGGCTCGATCCGGCCGCGGGTGGTGTGTACCGCGACATGGCGCAACGTCTGGCGGACTCGGGCAGCGCCGCCGAGGCAACCGTTTGGAAGATGCCGGTGGAAAAAGACTTGACCCCCGAGGATGTCGAGACGGCGATGAAGAGTGCCGCGGTGGAGCGCAACATCAAGGACGTCGGCGAACTGCCCTTGTACAAACAGATCGAGGCCACCACCGGCAAACCGTACCGGTTCGTCAAGATCTACATGTTCTGCAACGCCATGACCGCGGCGCGCATGATCGAATACGATCCGGCGTTCTCCGCGTTCTTGCCGTGTCGTGTGACGCTGATGGAAGATGCGGACGGTAAGCTTTGGCTTTACACGCTCAACATGGATTTGATGATCCATGGCGGCAAGCCGTTGCCACCGAAGCTATATGAGGAGGCGGTACAGGTACGCGAGACGATACTTGCGATAATGAAACGCGGCGCCAGCGGGGCGTTTTAACAGGCCGCGGCGCATGCAGTGCACCGTCGCGTCGTACAACATTCATCGCTGCATCGGGCTCGACGGACGGCATGACCCGGAACGCGTCGCGCGCGTGCTCGACGAACTCGATACCGATCTGGTCGGTTTGCAGGAGGTCGAATCGCGCTTCGGCGGCGCGCCGGACATGCATCAGTTGAACTTCCTGGCGGAGGAAACGGGCTTTACCGCCATCGCCGGCAGCACCATCTTGCGCGCCGACAGCCACTACGGCAACGCGCTGCTCACGCGCCACACGGTGCTCGAAGTGCGCAGCTTTGACCTCAGCGTGGCGCGGCGCGAGCCGCGCGGCATACTCGACGTCGACCTTGAGGTTCACGGACAGCGTGTGCGCGTGCTGGTGACACACCTTGGCCTCGGACCGCGCGAGCGGCGCAAGCAGACGAGCAAGTTGTTGCAGCTCGTCGCAAATCACGGCGACGAGCCGGTGGTGATATTGAGCGATTTCAACGAATGGTTTCCCTGGGGCGCGCCGTTGCGCCGCATGCACGCGCGTCTCGGGCGGCCGCCGGCCCCGAACACGTTTCCCTCGCGCTGGCCGATGATCGCGCTGGATCGCATCTGGACCGCGCCGCGGCGCAATCTGATTTCGGTGCGCGTACACGCTACGCCGCTCGCGCGCGTCGCCTCGGATCATCTGCCGTTGCGCGCGGCGATCGAACTCGATCTCGCTACCAAGCCGGCCGTGATCGCGGCGCCCGCGGCCAAGGTGGAGGACGGAACTACCTGATGGGTTCGGGCACCGGCGTCGGCGGGGTGCCGGGGCCGGGCGGCGGCGGTGTGGGCGAATCGGGCGGCGACGTGGGGCCCGGGACCGGTTCGCTGGGCGGCGTTGGGACTTGTCCCGGCGGCCCCGGCTTCGCGGGGTTCGCCGGCGGCGCCGGCGGGCGGACGGCGTTTAGGATCGGCGCGCGCATGCGCGCATTATAGCGGGTTGGGCCGGGTTGAGCGGGCGCATACGTTGTGTCAGTCTCGATATCGGACGGATCGGCAACCTTATTTCGCGCGAGGACATCATGGACGAGACACGGCGCCGTTGGTTGCAGCAACTCGCATGGCTCGCCGCGGCGAGCACGGTCGGCTGCGAACGCAAGGACGCGCAGACGCGAAGCGCATCATTATCGTCGTCTGCCGCCGTTACGCCGGGCGCGACCCCGCCGCCGGGGCGCGCGAGCTGCGACGACACCTCTGGCCTGACCCCGGAGCAGATCAAGCTGCGGCGCGAGCTCAAGTATGTCGATCGCGCGCCCAACCCGGCGCACACATGCGGTAGCTGCAATCACATTCAGCCCGCGCCGGGCAGCAATGACCCATGCAAGCGCTGCAGTGTCGTGCCCGGGCCGGTGCACCTCGACGGCTGGTGCAGCGCGTGGGTCGCGCGCATCGGCGGCGGCTCGTAGCGTTGGGCGACGTTGGACGGCGTACCGCGTTGCGGCGCGCGAGGTTAAAGCAGTGGCCAAGGGATTGGACATCGCGTTTTTCGGTTGCAGTCTGGTGTCGGCATACCAGAATGGCCCGGCGACTTATTGCCGCGGTATCTTGCGCGCCTTGGCGGAGCGCGGGCATCGCATTCGCTTCTACGAGCCGCTGCTCGACGAGCGGCTCGCGCATCGCGACATCGTCGATCCGCCTTGGGTCAGCGTCGTCCGCTACGCGGCGGATGGCAGCGGGCTGGAAGAGGCGCTGGCCGACGCGTACAGCGCCGACGTGCTCATCAAGAGCAGCGACATCGGCCTGTTCGACGACCTGATCGAAGCGGCGCTGCCGCATTGCACGGCCGGCTCCGCGCTTTCGGTCTATTGGGATATGGCGGGACCTGCCACCCTCGCGCGCATGCGTGAGCGCAATGACGACGCGCTGCGACTACAGCTGCCGTGGTACGACCTGGTGCTGATCCGCAGCGGTGGCGCAGAGACGGTCGAGGGTTTCGAACGCATGGGCGCGCGCTGTTGCTTTCCGGTGTACAACGCGTTCGATCCGACGACGCATTATCCGGCGGCGCCGGAACCATACTACAGTTCGGTGCTGACGCTGTGCGCGCACCGCGCGCCGGAACGCGACGAGCAAGTCGCGCGCACCTTTGTGAGTGTTGCGGAGTCGCTGCCCGGCCGGCGATTCGTGCTGGCTGGCTGCGGCTGGGACGACATGGCGCTGCCGGGCAACGTCAGTTATCTCGGCTATGTCTATACCGGCGAACACAACGCGCTCTACGCCTCAACGCGCGCGCTGCTCAACATCACCCGGTCGCTCGATCGCGAGGCGGGCTTTTGTCCGAGCGCGCGTCTGTTCGAGGCGGCCGGTGCCGGCACCTGCGCCATTTCCGAGTCGTGGCCCGGCATGGATCAGTTTTTCGATCCCGGCAACGAAATCCTGGTCGCGGATTCCAGTGACGAGGTCGCGACACATATCTCGGTGTTGAACCAGGAACGCGCGGCACTCATCGGCCGCCGCGCGCGCGATCGGGCGTTGACGCAACATACCTTTGCGCACCGCGCGATCGACGTCGAGGCATTGCTGGAGGGTCGCGACCGACTGCCACGGACCGTGATGTGATCACGCTTCGGGCCGCGCCCGCATTGATGGCAGCGAAATCGGCGGCGGCGGCGCCGCGGCGGATAGCGTGCGCTCGAAGTACGCGATCGTCCGCGTCAACCCGTCGTGCAGCGACGTCGTGGGTTGCCAGCCGAGCAACGTGCGCGCGGCGGTGATATCCGGACAGCGCTGACGCGGGTCGTCCTGGGGCAGGGGCCGAAACACGATCGGCGCGCGCGAGCCGATCAGTGCCTTGATCATCTCGGCGAGCTCCAGCACCGTATGTTCCTCGGGGTTGCCCAGGTTGATCGGCCCGGCCACGGAATCATCGGTCGCCATCAGCCGGCGCATGCCCTCGACCAGATCGGCGACGTAACAAAACGAGCGGGTCTGACGGCCATCGCCATAGAGCGTGATCGGTTCGTTGCGCAGCGCCTGGACGATGAAATTCGACACCACGCGGCCGTCCGCCTCTTGCATGTAGGGACCGTAGGTATTAAAGATGCGCCCGAGCTTGATGCGCAGCCCATGTTGCTGGCGATAGCTTGTGAACAGGGTTTCGGCGCAACGTTTGCCCTCGTCGTAGCAGGCGCGCGGCCCGATCGGGTTTACGTGACCCCAGTAGTCTTCGGTCTGGGGGTGCACAGCGGGGTCGCCGTACACCTCGCTGGTCGAGGCCTGAAAAATCTTGGCCTTTACGCGCTTCGCGAGCCCGAGCATGTTGATCGCGCCGTGCACGCTGGTCTTCACCGTCTGCACCGGGTCGTGCTGGTAATAGATCGGACTTGCGGGGCAGGCGAGGTTGTAGATCTCGTCGACCTCGACATACAGCGGGAAACACACGTCGTGCCGTATCACCTCGAACAGCGGATGCGACAAGAGATCGATGATATTGCGCCGCGTGCCGGTGAAAAAGTTGTCGACGCACAGCACCTCGTAACCCCGCGCCAACAACTGCTCGCACAAGTGCCGCCCGATGAAGCCGGCGCCGCCGGTGACCAGTATCCGTTTCATGCACCCTCCTTGGATGGTTCGCCTCGCGCCCCATTCGCACACGTGCGTGGGTCGTCGCTACGCCGGCGCGGTATAGCGCTTCTCGATCTGCTGGCGCACGAATTGGCGAGTCTGCTTCGGCGATGGCTGCGGCTCGTGTTCCAGTTTTGCCACCGCCGCCGCCAGCTCCTTGTCCTTGATCACGTCGCGGAACCAGCGCGAGTAGTCGCCGCGCCGCAGGTGGAACAACCAAGTTTCGTCGTCCACGCCGTCCGCCGATTGAACGAAAATGGAAAGATTCTGCGCGCGCAAATTGAGTTTGCCCTTCGGCCCGCGGAAGTAAAAACTCAACTCGGGCGCGAGCTCGCCCTCGGCATACTTACGGTGGTGCCGCTTGCGCTCCGTGCGCGGCGGTATCGAACGCGCGCGTGCCGGCGCCTGGTGCTGTCGATGGCGCGGCCAGAGCAGGAGCTCGCCAGACTTCAAATCGGGCTGCTTGACGTCCGGCACCTCGACGCCCGCGCCGCGGCCGAAACGTTTCAGCGTGTCGCCCGGCGCGGCGCCGATGACCCACAGCCAATCCACGCCCGCGAGCAGCGGTCGCAGCACGTGATCCGGGTGCACCGTAATCATCAATAACCCTTTGAGCGCCGTCGGCCAGCTTTCGCGTGCGCTTTCGTGTCGATCCGGCAGCAGGTGATGCACCTCGTCGATCACCAACCAGTGCGGACGCCCGGTGCGTGCGCGCAGATCGACCAACGCCGGCAACAGCGACTGGAAGAACACCGGCCGATCCGCGAGCGCTACGCCCAGTAGATTGATGACCGCGTTATTGCGCGGATCGTCGAGGAGCTGGATCACCGCCTCGATGTTTGGCGGTTGGCCGGCATCGCCAACCACCACCTCGCCGACGTTCTCGTAGTCACCTTCGGGATCGATGATGCAGTATTGATAGCCGCGCTCCGTCAACCGCTCCAACACGCCGGAGGCCAGCGTCGACTTGCCGCCGCCCGAGGTGCCGGCGAGCATCACGTTTACGCCGTACGGCTCGAGCGCCAAGTCGGCGCGATCGCCCTCGGCGATCGGAATCGCGTGGCGTGCGAGTCGCGGGCCGATGGTGGCCAGATCGTCGACCAGCAACCGATCGATGAGCTGCACGACACCGGCGCCGCGCGCGCCGTCGGTGACCCAGTCGACCTGCTCCTTGATCGACGCCAACGCATTCGCCACCGCCACGCCGCACTCGCAGATCGACAGGAACGCGTGATCGTTTTCGGCATCGCCGACGCCGACGACGTTGTGCGGCGATAGGCGCATGATGTCGAGCGCGGCGCGCAAACCGCTGGCCTTGTTGATGCCGGCGGGCAACACCATCACCGCGCCCTTGTTGAAAACAACCTGGTGTTCGAGACCGAGGTCGCGGATGGCGGCGAGCGCGGTCGTCTCGTGCGGTTCGCGGGTGGCGACGATGACGTCGCCGACACTGAGCGGCTCGACACCTTGGGCACGCAGGCGCGCCACGAACTCCGGCGGTGGCGGCTCGGCCAGCAGTCGCGACTCGCGCGTGCGTGGGTTATAGAGCACCGCGCCGTTCTCGGCCACGACCCACTCGAACAGCGATACGTCCGGAAACACCTGACACAAGTCGCCGACCTCGCGACCGGTGACCATCAACAGCCGGCGGCCCGACTCGCGCAAGCGCTTCAATGCATCGATGGTTGCGGCATCGACCGCGCCGTCATGCGCAAGCGTGCCGTCGTAGTCGCAGGCAAGGGCGTAATAGCGCATTCACAAGCTCCTTATATGAATGTGATCCGCCTCAAGCGAGGCGGAGGCGACATGTTGTCGCTTGTCACGTGATACCCAATTCCCGCTGCGAACGACGTGTCAGCGACTGGCGCGCGACGTGAAAGTCCGCCCAGGGATCGCGCCGGCGCTTGGCCAGCCGCGCGGGCACGGTTTGCAGCGTATAGGCACCCGGATCCAACGCCGGCGTGATCTCGTCCCAGCGCAGCGGCATCGCGACCGGCGCATGGGGGCGGGCGCGCGTGGAATAACTCGCGATCGCGGTCGCGCCGCGCCCGTTGCGCAGGTAGTCGATGAAGATCTTGCCGCGGCGCGCGGCCAGCGGCAGACGCGCGGTGTAGCGCGTCGGGTGCTGGCGCACTAAATCCTCGGCCAGCGCCTTGGCGAAGCGTTTCGCCGCCGTCCAATCGTGGCGGCGCACGAGCGGCACCACGACATGCAGACCCTTGCCGCCCGTGGTGCGTACGAACGAGACCAACCCGAGGTCATTGAGGCGCGCGCGCGTCGCGAGCGCCGCGGCCACGACTTCCGACCACGGCACCGACGGATCGGGATCGAGATCGAATACGAGCCGATCCGGAAAATCCGGCTGATCGCGGCGCGCGCCCCACACGTGCATCTCGAGCACACCGAGTTGCACCAGCGCCCACACGCCTTCCAGTGAATCGACGGCCAGATAGTCTTCGACCCCGTCGTCGTCGCGTATCGGTATGCGACGCACCACCGCGGGTGTTCCGTCGCCGGCGTGCTTTTGGAAGAAGCACTTTTTGCTGTAGCCATTCGGGCAGCGCAGCAACGTCAGCGGCCGGTCGCGCACCTCCGGCAAAAACCAGTCGATCACCGCTTCGTAGTAGCGCGCAAGGTCTTGTTTCGTGAGCCCGTCTTCGGGGTACAGGATTTTTTCCGCGTGACTCAGCTTGGGCGCGCGGCGCGCCCCGTTGTGGGCGGTCGGTGGCGCGTGATCGGGCAGGGCAGGGCGCTCGCGCACAACGTCGCGCGCGGCTTTGTCTTCGCGGATACCTTGGAACGACCCCTGGCGAATCATGTCATCATGTGTCCAGCCGGTGAACTCAACGTCGACCACCACTTGCGGTTTGACCCAATGCACGCGTCCGCGTTTCGCGTCCGCCGGCAATGGCGTCGCGAATGGAACGGTATCGGTCGTTAACCCGTCCAGGCGTCGGCGCAGCACGCGCAACGTCTTGTCATCGAAACCCGTGCCCACCCGGCCGCCGTAGCGCAGCACCCCGTCGGCGTAAACGCCGAGCAGCAGCGCGCCGAGACCGGCGCGCGCACCCGCAGGCTCGCTGTAACCGCCAATCACAAACTCTTGGCGCAGGCGGCACTTGGCCTTCGCCCAATCGCTGCTGCGTATGCTGCGGTAGGGTGAATCGGCGCGTTTGGACACGACGCCCTCCAGCCCGAACTCGCACGCGTGCCGATGGAATGTCGGCCCGTCGCCGCTGATGTGATCGCTAAACCGCAGCGGGCCGGACGTGCGCGCGCGCAACAGCATGGCGAGCTGCGCCTTGCGTGCGCGCAGCGGTGCGCCGGTTAGATCGGCGCCGTTGAGATAAGGGACGTCGAACAAGTAGTACACGAGATCGCGATCGCGCCCCTCGCTCAACGCCTGCTGCAACGCGCTGAAACTGGTGCGACCGTCGGGCTGCAACGCCACCACTTCGCCGTCGAGCCAAGCGTCTTCGATCCCCGGCAGACGCTCGATGGCGCGCGCAAGACTCGCCATCTTGGGTGTCAGGTCGTTGCCGTTGCGACTCCACAAACGCGCCTGCCGGCGTTCGACCCGGCATAGCACCCGATAGCCGTCGTACTTTATCTCGTGCCACCAGTCCGCGCCGGTGGGCGCGCGTTCGACGAGGGTTGCGAGCTGCGGTCGCAATTGGCGCGGTAACGCCGCGCGATTCTTGGCGCCGCGGGTGCGGTGGGCGCGCACGTCGTCGATCGAGCGGCCGCTGTCCACGCTGTCCGGCAGCATCGAAACAATGTCGATAGCGGAGGCGTAGGCGTCGTCCACCTTGAGCAGTAACCACTGATCCTTGCCGCCGGACTTGGCGCTGGCGCGCACCAGTTTCCACTCGCCGCGCAGTTTTTCCCCTTCCAGCCGAAAATGCAGATGTCCGCGCCGATAGTCCGCGCGCGCATCGCCCTCGGGTATCCACCGGCCGCGATCCCACACGATGACGGCGCCCGCGCCGTACTCAGGCTTGGGGATGTTGCCCTCAAAGCGACCGTATTCGATCGGATGATCCTCGACGTGCACCGCCAGACGCTTATCGCGCGGATCGAGGCTTGGGCCCTTTGGCACCGCCCAGCTCTTAAGGACACCGTCCAACTCCAGCCGAAAGTCGTAATGCAGCCGGCGTGCGTCGTGCTTTTGGATCACGTACTGATAACCAGCGCGACGCGCCGCTTTTCCGCGCGGTTCGGGCGAACGCCGAAAGTCACGCTTGCGCCGGTAAGCGTCGAGCGTCATGCCGTCCTTCGGATCGACCGCGACCGCATGCGACGAAACGCGTCAGGCGCGCTGCCGCTGGCGGCGGCGCGCCTGCGCCGCGGTTTTCTTGCGCGCCGCGCGCGCCGCCTTGGTCGCTGCCGCCCGCGGCGTTTGCTTTTGCTGGCCGCGTTCTTTTTCCTTTTCCTCAACGCTGCGTTTGAGCAGCGTCATGAAATCGATGACCTGGCCGGTGCCGGGCGTCTCGCCCGCGGCCGGCGCCTCGAGTTCCAGGGTCTTGCCGGCGGCGACTTTCTCTTCGACCACGCGTAGCAGATCGTCGCGATATTCGTCTTTGTATTTCTCCGGCTCCCAGCGCGCGGCCATGTCTTGCACCAGGCGCTCGGCCATTTCAATCTCGCGTTTGGTGATGCGCAGCGCGGCCAAATCCTCGCCGGGCGCCTTTACCGCTTGCGAATCGCGTAGCTCGTTGTGAAATCGCAGCAGGTTCAGCGTGAGTATTTGTCGGTACGGCGCCACCATCGCCAAATGTTGGCGATTGCGCAGCACCACGCTCGCGATACCGACGCGACCCGTGCGCTTCAGGGTTTCGCGCAGCAATGCGTATCCTTTTTCGCCGGTGCGTTGCACCGGTTCCAGATAGTACGGGCGATCGAAGTACAGGAAGGGGACCTCGCCGGCCTTGACGAAGTCCATGATATCGATGGTTTGCGTCGCCTTGACGTTGGCGCGGCGGAATTCCTCCTCGCCGAGCACGACGTACTGATCCTTGTCGTACTCATAGCCTTTGACGATCTGCTCCCACGCGACCTCGCCCCCGGTGCGTTTGTTGATGCGCTTATACCCCACGGGCGACATATCGCGGCTGTCGAGCAAGGTAAAGTGCAACTCGTCGCGCTGTTCGCCGGGATAAAGCGCGATGGGAATATTGACCAGACCGAAACTAATGCTTCCTTTCCAGATCGTCCGTGGCATCGGTGCACCGCCTTGCTGTCACAATCGGACCCGGCGCGATAGCGTTAGTTCTGGTAGAGGCGCGCCACGATCCGCTTGCGCCAGACACACGAACACTCGTTAACCGGCAAGGTCTCACACGATTCAAGGCTTCACGGCGCAACTGCATAGTAGGAGAAACATCATGGGATATCGTATGCAAGGCGAGATCGCCATTGTTACCGGCTCCGACTCGGGCATCGGCCAGGCGACCGCCATCGCCTTCGCGCAGGAAGGGGCAGACGTGGTGATCACGTATTTGGAAGACGCCGCCGGTGCCGATCGCACGCGGCAGGCGGTGCAACAGACCGGCCAACGGGCGCTGGTCATGCGGGTTGATCAGCGCGACCCGGCGGCAGTGGCACAAATGTTCCGGCACGCCGAAACGAAGCTCGGCAAACCCACGGTACTGGTCAACAACGCCGGGGTCGATTCAAGCGGCAAGCACGTGAAGGATATGTCGCTCGAGGAATGGGACAACGAGATCCGCACTAATCTATACGGACCATTCCTTTGTTGCCAGCAGTTCATTCGAGCACTGGAAGGATCCGGCAAGCATGGGACCATCATCAATATCACCAGCGTACACGAAGAGATTCCGCGCGCGGGTGCTGCTGGTTACGATGCCTCAAAGGGCGGGCTGCGCAATCTGACGCGTACGCTGGCGCTTGAGCTGGCCGAGAAGAACATCAACGTCAACAATATCGCGCCCGGAATGGTGTTGACGCCGATGAACCAGCCAGCGATCGACGACCCGCATGCACGGCATCAGCAGACGGCCTCCATCCCGATGAAACGCGCGGCGCAACCCGATGAAATCGCGCGCGCCGCGGTGTTCCTGGCGTCGCCGGATGCGCGCTACATTCACGGCACAAGTCTCGTGATCGATGGCGGTCTCATGCAAAATCAAGGGCAGGGAGCATAAGCGACTACGGCCCCGGCGCTCGTGTGGCACTCGCGCCAGTAACTGAACATGCAGTCGGGAACACGGGTGGCATCGCACAGTCGAAATCATCAAAGTCATTGCCACAAGGACGTTGCCATGCAGGTTTCCGATGTCATGACCCGCAATGTAGTGCTGGCTAACCCTCGCCAAAGCATCCACGAGGCGGCCCGACTGATGGCGGAATGCGATGCCGGCGCATTACCCGTCGGCGACAACGATCGTTTGGTCGGGGTCATCACTGACCGCGACATCGCGGTGCGCGCGGTGGCCCAAGGTTTGGCGCCGGAGACGCCGGTGGAGAAGGTGATGAGCCGGCAGGTATTGTACTGCTACGAGGATGAAGACGTCGCGCACGTGGCGAAGAACATGGGGAAGAACCGCGTGCGGCGTCTGCCGGTGTTGAACCGCGAAAAGCGCTTGGTGGGTATCGTGTCGTTTGGCGATTTATCGCGAACCGTGCCAGTTGGCACCGCTGGGGAGGCGATCGCCGAAATCTCCAAACCGGGTGGTCGCCACTCGCAGTCAGTCCATCAGTGATGCGCTTCAACGCCGGTCGCCCGGGCGCCACCGGCGTTCCTGCCCCGTGAAATAGCACGCCGCCGGCAACCTCGGGGGCGCCGTCCTCGGCTGGCATAGTCCACCACCGATCATCCCAACTTACCCTTACAATTCAAGTTGCAGCCGGGGCGCCATCCCCGCAAACTAAAAGCGTTTCCCGCCCGCGAAATCGCCCGGCGCGGACCGCCATGCTGCAAACAATGAGACAACGATGAAGAAAAAACCAATGGTCGGCGTTGTGATGGGTAGCGACAGCGACTGGAGCGTGATGCAACACGCGGTCGCGGTACTCAAGGATTTCGGCGTGGCGCACGAGGCGCGCGTCGTGTCGGCGCATCGCACCCCCGACGCTTTGTATCGGTATGCCGAGACGGCGCCCGGCCGGGGGCTGCGGTGCATCATAGCGGGGGCGGGCGGCGCCGCGCACCTGCCGGGGATGTTGGCGGCCAAAACCACGCTTCCGGTGTTGGGGGTACCGGTGACTTCGCGCGCGCTGAAAGGCCTCGACTCGCTGTTGTCCATCGTGCAAATGCCAAAGGGTGTGCCGGTCGCGACGTTCGCCATCGGCGAGGCCGGCGCCGCCAATGCCGGTTTGTTTGCGGTATCACTGTTCGCGTCCAGCGATCCAGCATTGGCACGCAAACTAGCGGCATTCCGTAAGCGACAAGTCGCCAAGGTCAGAGCGATGAAGTTGCCCAAATAATATAGGAGAGCCGCGTGATTCTTCCCGGCGCTACCCTCGGTGTGCTCGGCGGCGGCCAGCTCGGTCGCATGTTTACCACCGCCGCGCTCACAATGGGTTATGACGTCATCGTGCTCGACCCGGATCCGGAGAGTCCAGCCGGGCGGATCGCCACCAAACACATCGCCGCCCCGTACACCGATGCCGCGGCGCTCGACCACCTCGCTCGGGCATGCGTCGCGGTTACCACCGAGTTCGAGAACGTGCCGGCCGAAGCCCTCGAAACACTAGCGCGGCACTGTGTGGTGCGGCCGGACGCCAAGGCCGTGGCTACTACCCAGGACCGCATTCGTGAAAAGATGTTTTTGCGCGCCAACGGCTTCGCGACCGCGCCGTTCGCCGTTGTGCGCAGCGATGCCGATCTGGCCGGGGCGGTGAGCAGCGTCGGTCTGCCAGCAATACTCAAGGTGGCGCGCCTTGGCTACGACGGGAAGGGCCAGGTACGCATCGACCATGTCGCCGAGGCTCCGCGTGCCTGGGAAGCGGTGAAGCGCGAGCCCTGCGTACTTGAACGCTTGCTGCCGCTCGATACCGAGGTCTCGGTCGTGCTCGCGCGCGGTGCCGATGGCGCTGTTGCATGCTGGCCGGCCGGGGAGAACACGCATCGTAACGGTATTCTTGACGTCACCGTTGTGCCCGCGCGAATCGGCGCAGGCGCGACACGCGACGCCGAGGCGCTGGCGCAGCAGATTGCCGCGAAACTCGACTACGTCGGCGTCATGGCTGTTGAATTTTTCGTTTCCGCCGGCGTGCTGCGCGTCAACGAGATCGCGCCGCGCCCGCACAACAGCGGTCACTTCACGCTCGACGCTTGCGTCACCAGCCAGTTTGAGCAGCAAGTGCGGACGCTTTGCGGCCTGCCACTCGGCGATACGCGCTTACTGTCGCCCGTGGCGATGGTAAACCTGCTCGGCGATCTGTGGCGCGGCGGGGAGACGCCGCCGTGGTCGTCGCTGCTCGCGCAGCCAAACCTCAAGTTGCATCTATATGGAAAACGCGAAGCGCGGCCTGGACGGAAGATGGGTCACTTCAATTTGGTGGCGCCGACAGCGGAGCAGGCGCTGGCGCAAGCGCGCGCGATCCAGCAGACGCTTGCCGGCGCCACGCAATGAGCGGTTGATGTGGGCCGGTTGCGACTATTCACTTTAGGAGTCAACTGATCCATTCGAGCGTCAACCCAGCGACAACCATATAGCGTGCGGTCTTGGCGATCGCAACAATCAGCACGAACGGGACTAATCGCTCGCGCAGCACACCGGCAATCAAGGTGAGCGCATCACCGATGACGGGCATCCAACTTAGCAGTAAGGTCCAGCGGCCGTAGCGGTGGTACCAGCGTTGCGCGCGTCCGAACGCCGGCTCTTTCAGCGGGAACCAGCGCCGATCGCGAAAGCGCTCGATTGAACGGCCGAGCCACCAATTGACCGTGGAGCCGAGCACATTGCCGACGCTGGCAACCCCGATCAGTAAACCAACCGGCTGTGCTTGCGCCGCCAGCAATCCAACCAGTAGCGCCTCCGACTGCAATGGCAGGAGCGTCGCCGCGCCCATCGCAGCCAAGAACAGCCCGGCATAGACTCCAAAATCGGACATTAGTTAGTTTTGGGTTCCGCTGAACGAGGCGAGCGCAAGCCGGGCGCAGCCGCATATGGTACTCCTAACGTTCGGACATCTCGCGTCTATCGCCTGGCGCCGTTCGTTCGACGAAGGCCAACAGCTGTTCCGCCGGCAACGGCCGGCTTATATGGTAACCCTGTGCGTGGTCACAGCCCATCTGCGCCAATCGATCCCAAACGGCCTGACTCTCCACCCCTTCGGCGACGATCGTTCTGTTCAGCCCGTGCGCCATCCCGATCATTGATCGCACTATTGTCGCAGACTCCGCATTGGTGAGCATGTCGATGACAAACGACTTATCGATTTTGACTCCGCTTACGGGCAGCTGTTTCAAATAGCCGAACGTGCTGTACCCAACCCCGAAGTCGTCGACGAAGAGCTGGACGCCTTGATCGCTGAGCCGTTTTAAACTCCGTATCGCGACTTCGGGATCCTCGATGACGGCACCCTCGGTTATTTCCAGCTCTAACCACGGCGAGCTGCTGCGTCGTGCATACTCTTGTATCTTGTCGATCATATCCGTGTCGCGCAGGTTGTGCGCGGATAGGTTGATCGCGATCGGCAAGTGCAAACCGGCGCCTCGCCAGACTTCGCGGTCTCGCCAAGCGGCCGCCAACACCCACTCCGTCAACGCGCCGATAAGCCCCGACTGTTCGGCGTGCGCAATGAACTCGTCCGGCGGTATCAATCCGCGACTTGGATGACTCCAACGGACGAGCGCCTCCACGCCGCAACATCGCCGGCTTCGCATATCGACTTTCGGTTGGTAGTGCAACAGGAGCTGATCGCCCTCGATTGCGCGCTTGAGCTGTACCGCCATGCCGACCCGTCGCCGGCCGGCCGCATCCTGTTCCGGCTCGTACAGCGCATAGGCCCGCCCTTGCTTCCGTGCCTGATGCATGGCGATGATGGCGGCGCGAATCAGGGCAGTCGCGTCCGTATGGTCCGCAGGGAACAGCGACACGCCGATACATAGGCGAACATCGAGCTCGAGTTCGCCGATCATTATCGGCGCCTGAACCGCGCTCAGCAGCCGTTTCAAGACGTCGAAAACTTCCGAGGTCTCGTTGAGGGGGA
>JBKHXU010000183.1:0-7250 GCA_046565865.1 Gammaproteobacteria bacterium
GCGCAGATCCTGCAACGGACAATCCGCCTATAGTTGTCTGGCACCACGAAGGCCGACCTGGCACAAGCGAGGAAATTTCGCCCGTCGCGAATAGTTTCGACGAGTTTTTGGACATGTTACATGAAGAATGACGGTAGCGGCCGTTCGCAGCAAAGCGGTTAGCCACATGGAAAATGAGCGCGCGGGATATCATCGAATGGGAAGGTTTAGAGCCAGGCGATCTTGATGATCTGCTCAAGCTCGAGCGTGAGATAGGATTTGAATTACCTGAGCGATATAAACAGATTGCGGCCAAATACGACGGTGCCCGGCCGGTAAAAAAAACAGACGTCGATTTCTATAGTGTTTTCGACAAAAGAAACGACTTCTGCGATATAGGTAGATTTCTTGAATACGTAAGGCGCACATACCCAATCCAGACGCGTTTGTGGAACTGGACTCATAAACCGGAGACGCTCCCTGAAAAATGTGTCGCGTTCTCAGAGCTAGGAAACGGTGATCTTATCTGTTTTGACTACCGTGAAAGTAAAGAGCCCAAGATCGTCCTGTGGCACTTCCACGGAACTGAACCGGACGAGACGATTTCATTTGTTGCAAATAATTTCGACGAATTCCTCGAAAAACTGCACGAACCGCGAGGTTAGAAAAACGTGCATACGGTTGTCGTGGTTTCCGGTGTAGCGGTGATTGGTGCTGCACATGATTTGGCGGCCTGGCTTATTTTTTGAATCGTCGTGCGCGTTGACTCTCACAGGGAACGATCACGGCTGCGGCGAAGTGACGGCTCGCGAAACGACGTCGGGAGTAAAAAATTGACGCCACGAACTATCCGCGGGCGTAGTGGCCAAGCTGCCACGCCGTTCCTCGCCGCCGCGGTATTGCTGCTGACAGCGACATCAGCAGTGACGGCCATCGGCGGTAATCTCCACATCGAAAGCCTCCAGGACGAGAGTCACTACGACAGTAAACAGCGGAACACCGGCGCCTCCTTAACCGTCGGCACCAACGGTGTCGCCGGCTCCGTCAACCTCGCCAAGAGCGACATCGAGTCCGACTACGCCTCCGTCACCGAACAATTCGGGATAAGGGCCGGCGACGGCGGCTTCAATGTGACGGTAAAGGGCGACACCACCTTGATCGGAGCCGTCATCACCAGCACCGACAAGGCGGCCACAGAAGGCAAGCAGATCGAAACCGAACACACGATCGGTATCGTCGTTCTTATTGCTAACGTCTCTGGCCATTGATTATTCTCCGTTTTGCGAATTGGACTATGGCCAGTTACACAGATCGAATTACAGAACCGGCTACGGCCAAGCCGCTATCCCCCAGACCCGCCTGGCCTTGCTAACCTTCTTCCACCGTTGAACGAAATAACAGGGGCGAAATTGACGGGGCGGCAACCCTGATGCCGTGCCTTTAGCACGCGTGGATAGTTCGCGCGCAACGACAAACCGACTACATCGAACCCCTATGGCCGAACCAGCGCTGTTCATCTTTGCCAAGGCGCCCATCGCTGGTGCTGCAAAGACGCGGCTGCAACCCGCGTACACAGCCGCGCAGGCGGCCGAGGTCGCGGCGCTGTTGATTCGCGAGACGATGGCGCTCGCGGCGGCGCATTGGGAAGGGCCGGTATATCTGGCCACGACGCCCGATACCTCGCACCCGCTGTTCGCTGAACTCGCCGCGCACCATGCCGCCACGTTGCGCACACAACGTGGCGCGGATCTCGGCGCGCGCATGCACGAGGCGATTGCACACGGCGTGGCGCATCACGGCGCCGCCGCCGTCATCGGTTGCGATGTGCCGCACTGCCCGGCGCCAGTATTGCGCGATGCGGCCGCGCGGCTGGTGCGCGGGCGCGACGTGCTCGGGCCGAGCACGGACGGCGGTTACTACATAATAGGACTCCACCAGCCCCGCATCGAACTCTTCACCGGCATGGCCTGGGGTAGCGCCGATGTGTGCGCGACCACGGTCGCACGCGCTCGCGCGCTCGGCCTTGAGCTCGACATGTTGCCGCTGCTGCGCGACATCGACACAGCCGAGGACCTGCGTGCGGTGGCCTCGGCGTTTCCGCCGCTGCGGCGCTTTACGTTATAGTCCCGCCGTGCGTCGACAACTCTTAAGTCTCGTGTCTTTTTTCGCCGTCCTGGCCGCGCCCGCGGTGTGCGCGGAGTGGCTGAGCGGTGAAGAGGCGATCATGGGCACGTCGGTGCGCGTCGAGTTGTGGCACGAAGACGCCGCCGCCGGCCGCGCCGCGATTGCGGCGGTGATGGACGAGATGCACCGTGTTGATCGGCTCATGAGCCCGTTCAAGGAATCGAGCGAGCTCTCGCGCATCAATCGCGAGGCCGCGCGCCGTTCGGTGCCGATCAGCAAGGAGATGTACGATCTTATTCGGCGCGCGATCGAATTTTCCGAGCTGTCGGGTGGCGCCTTCGATATTACGTTTTCCAGCGTCGGCTACCTTTACGACTATCGCCGCCACCTTAAGCCGAGCGAACGCGAGATTGCCGAGCGGCTGCCCGGCATCAACTTCCGTCATCTGCAGCTCGATGCCAAGCAGCCCTCCATCCGCTTCGCGCGGCCCGGTGTGCGCATCGACCTCGGCGGCATCGCCAAGGGTCACGCGGTCGATCGCTCGATCGCGCTGCTCAAGGCGCGCGGCGTCACGCACGCCTCGGTCAGTGCCGGTGGCGACACGCGGCTGCTTGGCGATCGGCGCGGGCGGCCGTGGCATGTCGGCATTCGCGATCCGCGCAACCGCGACGGCGTCGCGGCGGTGCTGCCGCTCGCGGACGCGGCGATCTCCACCTCCGGCGACTACGAGCGCTTCTTCGAGGAAGACGGAGTGCGTTATCACCACATCATCAATCCTAAGACCGGAAAGTCGGCGAGCGGGGTGCGCAGCGTCACCGTGATCGCGGCTGATGCGACGACCACGGAGGGGCTGACGAAAAGCGTATTCGTGCTGGGACCGGAGCGCGGATTGGCGTTGATCGATTCGCTCCCCGGCGTGGACGCCATCGTCATCGACGACCATGGGCGATTGCATTACTCGTCGGGCTTGCAGCGGGCGCCTAGCGCCGCACGCCCCGCGACGCCCTAGTTAGCGCGGCGCTTCCCTCGATGCCAGCGGGCGCGCGAACTGTACCGTTTGTCGGTAGCGCGGTCACCGCCCATAGAGGCACCGAATTGAGCTGTGCTAGGTTTCCGGAGTATCGGCAGCGCGCGGTTGCGCGCCGCCGGGCGACAATAACAGTCCGTGGCTTTGTTAAGGGCATAACCGACCGAAAGGCGGTGACGCAAAGCGCCGAGGCTAAGGGCCATTGCCTATGCCGGTCGCGCCGCCAAACCCACTAAGCCGATGCTTGTTACCGCGTCGGCAGGGAGAAAGTATGGCGACCTTAACAATAAGAACAGCCGGTTTGATGCCGGCGGCAATCGTAGCCGCGCTCGCAGGTTGCAGCGGCTCCGGTACCGGCACCGATTCCACCTCCACCGAACCCAACGTGGCGATCGCTTACGTCAAGCGACCGGTCGCCACCCTCGGTAATCCCACCGACGCGATCACATTCCAGGCGGGCGGCGATCTGTACATGCGCGAGCGCTCGAGCCCGAGTGCGCCGGAGATCAACATCACCGGCTCGCAGACGCAAGGACAGGGCGACGTCTCCGATCCGGAAGTTTCGTACGACGGTACCAAGCTGCTTTTTTCCATGCGTCGTCCCGGCGATTCCAATTGGCGCGTGTGGGAATACGACATCGCGCGCCGGGATCTGCGACAGATCGTTTGCGACGCCGGCAGCCGCACGGTTGCGCCGGCGCCGGGCGACGACATCGACCCCGCCTATCTGCCCGACGGGCGCATCGTGTTCTCGTCGAACCGCCAGGAGAAGTCGCGTCAGATAATGGCGGCGCAAGGCCTGACGCCGTTCGCCTATCTCGACGAATACGAGCGCGAGCGGGTCGCGGTTTTGCATGTTATGAATTCCGACGGCACCAATTGCCGACAGATTTCGTTCAATCAAAGTCACGACCGCAACCCGACGGTGCTTCAGACCGGCGAAATCATGTATTCGCGCTGGGACCACGTGGGTGAGCGGAACCAGTTCAGCGTCTTCTTCACCAACCCTGACGGCACCAACCTGTTCGTGTTGTATGGCGCGCACAGCCCGGGCAACAGCTTTTTGCATCCGCGCGAGATGCCCGATGGGCGCGTGATCTCGAGCTTAATGCCGCTCTCTGGCACGAACGAGGGCGGCGCGGTCATGATGATCGACGTCAAAAATTATTCTGAAAATAACGAGCCGGCACCGGGTGTGAGTGGCGGTCAGGGTCAGCGGCAGGCGACGCCGCAGACGATCAACTTCGGCATGGGGATTTCGCAATTCGGTCGTTACAGCACGCCGTATCCGCTGTGGGACAACACCAACCGAGCGTTGGTCAGCTGGACCCCGTCGTGCGCCGCGACCAACAATTGCCCGCAGGAAATCAATCCAGTAACCGGCCAAGCGCAGGATGTGGAAGCGACGCCGGTGTACGGCATCTATATGCTCGATCTCACGAACGGGACCACGCGTCCCGTGGTCACAGCGCCGGCGGGCTACGCCGTGCTCGATCCGGTCGCGATTCAAGCGCGTCCCGTGCCCAACATCATCGGCGACAAGACGCTCGACAGCGCGCTCGCGAGCAAGACGTCCATCCTCGGCACCACCGGCGTCGGCGTGCTGAACGTAAAAAGTGTCTACGACACCGACAGCCTACAGCGCATGGGCAACGCGGTGCTGGTGGCGGGTGAAAGCATCCCGCCTGTCAACGGCGTCGCCGACATCGCGCTACTCAAAGACCCGGCGCGGACCACTGCCAACCAACGTCCGGCGCGGTTCGTGCGCATTACGCGCGCGGTGCCGACGGAACCGGGCATTTCGCGCGAGGCCATCGGCGACACCGAGTTCGAGATGCAGCAGATTCTCGGTTATGCCGAGATCGAGCCGGACGGCTCGTTCAAGGTTGAGGTGCCGGCGGACGTGCCGGTCGCCATTTCCGTCCTCGACAAAGATGGACGCGCGTTCACGCCGCACACTAACTGGATTCAAGTACGGCCGGGCGAGACGCGCACGTGCAACGGCTGCCATTCGCCGCGGCGCGGAAACGCCATCAACGCCGCGCCGATCGCGGGCGCGCACCCGAACACGCTGCTCTATGGCAACGCCGCGAATACCGCCGCGTCGGGCGAATCGATGGCGGAGACACGCACGCGCATCGACGACACGATATTGGCGCTCAAACCGCACCTTGCGTTCGCGGATGTCTGGACCGACGAGACTGCTGCTCGGCGGCCCCGCGACGACGCGTTTACTATCGATTATTCGGGCATTGCCCCGGCGAATCGTCCGGTGAACGGGGTCATCAACTATCCCGATCACATCGCGCCGTTGTTCAACGATTGCACGAGTTGCCACAACGACAATGATCCCAACAACCCCGTTTCGGTTGGCTTGGACCTAAGCAATACGCCCAGTGCCACCGGGCGCGTTACTTCATATGAAGAGTTGATGGTGGGCGATCCGGTGCTCGACAGCAACGGTTTGCCGCAAATACGCATTGACGCTGATGGTGAGATCGAGGTGGTCCGCGAGGAACCGCAGGTCGCTCCCGGGAGCGCCCGGAGCAGTCATCTGATCGAGGTATTGTTCAACCAAGAGCTCAAGTCCAGTTTGCCGTTGCCGAGCGTAAACCACAGCGCCATGCTCAACGCATCGCAGAAGCGGCTGATCGCGGAATGGATCGATCTCGGCGGGCAGTACTACAACAGTCCGCGCGACGGTAGCGGCAACCTGCGTGGTGTCTCGGGCCTGAGCGAATCGGCCTTTGCGGCCACGGTGCATCCGATCCTGCTCAACCGTTGTGCCACGTGCCACCAAGCAGTGGGGACCGGCGGCGCGCCGAGCGGCAGCTTCTCCGGACAGCGTTACGTGCTGACCGGTCAGACAGAGGGCGATTTCAACGCCACGTTGAGTATGATCAGCGACATCACGAACCCAACGGGTTCGTATCTGCTGCGACGTGCCTCGTCGCTCAATCGGCCGGCTTCCGGCAGCACACCGGCGGATCTCACCCATCCACAGGTTGGGACGCCACCGGGGGCGGTGCTTCCGGCCGGCAGCGTGGACTACAACGCCATTTGCAATTGGATACAGGCAGGCACCTGCCCGTGACGATCTGATGTCGGGAAGAAAGTGGCTCAAGGAGGCGGACACAATGTCCGCCTCTCTTTTGGTGGTGGGATCGATTGTCCTTTTGAGCGCATGTGGCAACGAGGCATCGCCTATTCCGATCACGGGCGGTGGGACCTTGGACTGTCCGACGTTCCAGGCCTCGGTGAATCCCATCTTCGATCAGAATCTCGGCGGCCGGACTTGTTCGGCCAGCGGTTGCCACTCGGTGTTCAGCAGCGCGGGCGGGGCGTTTAAGATTTATCCGAACGCGTTGCCGAACACGGTCGAGATGCAGGCGAATTATCTTTCGGCCAAGGGCATGGCCAATTTGAATGATCCGAGCCAAAGTAAGTTGCTGCTCGAACCGTTGGCGGGCACGCAGTCGATCGTCGGCAGTCATACCGGCGGCGATATCTTCGCGTCGACCAGCGATCCCAACTACAGCACGATTCTCAGTTGGATCTCAATGCAAGTACCGGGACCCAGTGCGTGTTTTCCGTGAGGTGGCGCGCGTGGGTGGTTGTCCTATGCGTGATGTGCGCCGCCGCCTCGGCCGATGATACGCCGCGCGTGCAAGTGGTCGATCCGTTCCTCGAGTTTCACACCGGGCCGGGGCGCGGCTATCCGCTGTTTCATGTGGTCGAACGTGGCGAGTGGGTCGAGATCCTCAAGCGTCGCACCGATTGGTTCAAGGTGCGCGCGGCCGATGGCAAGGAGGGCTGGGTTGCACGCGCGCAGATGGAGCGCACCGCGGTCGCGGCCGGTATCGCGACCCGATTTCGCGACACCGAGGTCGAGGACTATCGCGCGCGCCGTGTCGAGGTTGGTTTCGCCGGCGGCTGGGTCGAGAGTGATCCGCTGATGTTGGTGCGCGCCGGCTATCGGTTCACGGAGCAGGTCGCCGGCGAACTCAGCTACGGTCAGATTTCCGGCGATTTCGCCAGCGCGCAGTTACTGTACGTCGGTCTTCGAGTGGAGCCGTTCGGCGACGAGCGCGTCTCGCCGTTCTTCACGCTCGGCGTCGGC
>JBKHXU010000184.1:0-10236 GCA_046565865.1 Gammaproteobacteria bacterium
GGAAGCGGCGTAACGGCGGTTAGGTGCCCGCGTCCTTCGCGTCGCCGACGCGCGCGATCTTCATGGCGCTGGTGCCGCCCATGACACCGGTCAGATCGCCCTTGGTAATGATGACGAGGTCGCCGTCGCGTACGGTGCCGCGGCGGCGCAGCTCGTCGATGACGAGGCGGTTGATTTCGGCGTGGTCGGACGTGTTGATTTCGAATGCCACTGGGTACACGCCGCGATACATCGTCACCTTACGCTGCGTCTGCTGGTGCCGCGTGAGGGCGTAGATCGGCACGCCGGAACTGATGCGCGACATCCACAGCGGGGTTGAGCCGGATTCGGTGAGCGCGGCGATGGCCTTCACGCCCAGGTGATTGGCGGTGTACATCGTCGCCATGGCGATGGCTTCGTCGATGCGGCTGAAGGTCACGGAGCGGCGGTGCTCGGAGTGAATGGCGTCTTCCTGTTTTTCCGCGACGCGGCAGACACGGTCCATTGCCGCCACTGCCGCCACTGGGTGTTTGCCGCGCGCGGTCTCGGCCGAAAGCATAATCGCGTCGGTGCCGTCGAGCACGGCGTTGGCGACATCGGACACCTCGGCGCGCGTCGGGATCGCGTTCTCGATCATGGACTCCATCATTTGGGTTGCGGTGATCACGACCTTGTTCATGCGCCGCGCGATTTTGATGAAGCGCTTCTGCAACGGCGGCACCGCGGCGTCGCCGACCTCGACCGCCAGGTCACCGCGCGCGATCATGATGACGTCGGCGGCGGCGGTGATCTCCTCGATCGCCTCGACCGCCTCCGCGCGCTCGATCTTGGCCACGATACCGGCCTGGCCGCCGGCGGCGCGCAACAGCTCGCGCGCCTCGTTGACGTCGGCGGCGCTGCGCGGAAACGAAATGGCGAGGTAGTCGGCGTTGATGGCGGCCGCCGCCTTGATGTCCTCGCGGTCCTTCTCGGTCAGCGCGCGCGCCGACAATCCCCCGCCCTGCCGGTTGATGCCCTTGCTGTTGTCGAGCGGCCCCCCGACCACCACGCGACAAACGATTTCCGGGCCCTGCACGTGGTCCACCCACAGCACGATGCGCCCGTCGTCGAGCAGCAACGTCGCGCCGCGCGTGACGTCCTGCGGCAGCGCCTTGTAGGTGACGCCGACGCGCTCCTGGGTTCCGGCGTCGAGCGCGAGATCGGCATCCAAAATGAAGTTATCGCCTTCCGCAAGAATGATCGGGGCCTTCTTAAATTTTCCGATTCGAATCTTCGGGCCTTGTAGATCGACCAGCACGCCGATCTGACGGCCGTGCGCCTGGGCGCGCTCGCGCGCCGCTTCGGCCCGGCGCGCGTGGATCTGGGCCGGATCATGCGAGAAGTTCAAGCGCACGACATCGACGCCCGCCTCGATCAACTTATCGAGGATTTTGGGATCGTCCGTGGCAGGACCGAGGGTGGCGACAATCTTGGTTCGACGGAACACGGCTTGCTCCTTCACCGGACTCGCCCCTCGCCCCGGGGTCGGGGCGAGGCGAGGCGGCCGTTTACTTCTTTGCCCGCTCTTCGAGAATGGCGACGGCGGGAAGTTTTTTGCCTTCTAAGAACTCGAGGAACGCACCACCAGCGGTGGAGATATACGACACCTTGTCATAGATGTCGTACTTCTGGATCGCGGCGATGGTGTCGCCGCCGCCCGCGAGCGTGAATGCCGAGGTCGCAGCGATCGCCTCGGCAATCTTCTTGGTGCCGGCGCCAAACTGGTCGAACTCGAACACGCCGACCGGGCCGTTCCACACCACGGTGCCGGCCTTCATGATGATGTCGGCCAATTCCTGTGCGCTCTTGGGACCGATGTCGAAGATCATGTCGTCGTCGGCCACGCTGCCGGCATCTTTGAGCACCGCCTTCTCGTTCGCATCGAATTTCTTGCCGACCACGACGTCGACGGCAATGGGAATCTTAGCGCCGCGCTTGGTCATCTTGTCCATGAGCGCCTTTGCGGTCGGGATTAAATCCGCCTCGGCCAGCGACTTGCCGATCTTCTGGCCGGCCGCGGCCAAAAAGGTATTGGCGATGCCGCCGCCGACGACGAGCTGATCGACCTTCTCGGACAGCGATTCGAGCACGGTGAGCTTAGTCGAAACCTTGGAGCCACCGACGATGGCCACCATCGGGCGCTTGGGATTGAGCAGCGCCTTGGTGAGCGCGTCCAGCTCTTCCATCAGCAACAGACCGGCACAGGCAACCGGCGCAAACTTGGCCACGCCATGGGTCGAGCCTTCGGCGCGGTGCGCGGTACCGAAGGCGTCCATCACGAACACGTCGCACAGCGCGGCGTATTTCTTCGCGGTGTCGTCGACGTTTTTCTTCTCGCCATTGTTGAAGCGGACGTTCTCGAGCAGCACCAGCTCGCCGGCCGCAACATCGAAACCGCCGTTGACCCAGTCTTTCACCAGGCGCACCGGCTTGCCGAGCTTCTTACTCAGATCGTCGGCCACGGGCTTGAGCGAATTCTCTTCCGAATACTCACCTTCGGTCGGACGACCCAGGTGCGACATCACCATCACCTTGGCGCTGGCCTTCAAGCAATGCTGGAACGTGGGCATGGACGCGCTGATGCGCGCGTCGGACGTGACTTTGCCGTCCTTCACCGGGACGTTGAGGTCGGCGCGGATCAACACGCGCTTACCTTTCAGATCGAGATCGGTCAATTTTATTACAGGCATTGTTCTATTCCCGAAATGGGCCTTCTGGAATGGGACGCAGAGATCGCAGAGACGCGGAGGTCGCGGAGAACGACAGGTTTACGATTAAAAATCTCTGCGTTCTCCGCGTCTCTGCGTCCTCTGCGTTTTATTCCAGGGCGTAACTTACTTGGCGACGTGCTGCACGAAGCGCAGCATGTTGCAGGTGTAGCCGTACTCGTTGTCGTACCAGGACACGACCTTGACGAAGGTCGGGTCGAGCGCGATACCGGCCTCGGCGTCGAAGATCGACGGCATGCTGTTGCCGCGGAAGTCGGTGGACACGACCTTCTCGTCGGTGTAGCCGAGCACGCCCTTCAGCTCGCCTTCCGACGCCTTCTTCATCGCGGCACAGATCTGCTCGTAGCTCGCTTCTTTGTTGAGTTCGACCGTGAGGTCAACAACCGAAACGTCGGAGGTCGGCACGCGGAACGCCATGCCGGTGAGCTTCTTGTTCAGCTCCGGAATGACCTTGCCGACGGCCTTGGCGGCACCGGTCGATGACGGGATGATGTTCTCGAGAATGCCGCGGCCACCGCGCCAATCTTTGGCCGACGGACCGTCGACGGTCTTCTGCGTCGCCGTCGCGGCATGCACGGTGCTCATCAGACCGCGCTTGATGCCGAAGTTGTCGTGCAGCACCTTGGCCACGGGGGCCAGGCAGTTGGTGGTGCAGCTCGCGGCGGAGACGATTTTCTCGCCGGCGTACTTCGTATGGTTTACGCCGTAGACGAACATCGGCGTCTCATCCTTCGACGGCGCGCTTTGTACGACTTTCTTCGCACCCGCGGCGAGATGCTTCTCGCAGGTGTCTTTGGTCAGGAACAAGCCGGTCGATTCGATGACGATATCGGCGCCGACTTCCCCCCACTTGAGCTCGGCCGGATCTTTGACCGCGGTCAAACGGATCTTCTTGCCGTTGACGATGAGATTGTTGCCGTCGACCTTGATGTCGCCCTGGAAGCGGCCGCGCACCGAGTCGTATTTCAGCATGTACGCGAGGTAGTTCGGCTCGAGCAAGTCGTTGATGCCGACGATCTCGATGTCCTTGAACTCTTTCGATACCGCACGGAATACCATGCGCCCGATGCGGCCGAAACCATTGATACCGACTTTAATTGCCATTTCCCACTCTCCCGAAATGTTGAGTTGAAACTTCGCCCCGCTCTGCTCCGCGGTCGCGGTCGCGCCCCCACCCTAACCCTCCCCCGCTACGCGGGGGAGGGAACGGGAGGGGGTAGTCGCTCGCGGATCGGTATGCCAGGGGGGTATGTCCTCTGCGCGGCGAGCGCTTACAGAATTTCCTCGACCGTCTTGGCGACGTTTTCGCCGGTGAAGCCGAAGTATTTGAACAGCGCGCCGGCCGGTGCCGATTCGCCGAAGCGATTCAAGCCCACGACCTTGCCGTCGAGCCCGACGTACTTGTACCAGCCGTCGGTGACGCCGGCCTCCACCGCCACGCGCTTCACGCCCTTGGGCAGCACCGACTCGCGGTACGCGGCGTCTTGGGCGTCGAACGCATCCGTCGACGGCATCGACACCACGCGCACCTTCTTGCCCTTGGCGGCAAGCAGCTTTTGCGCCTCCATGGCGATGCCGACTTCGGAACCGGTGGCGATGATAACGGCTTGCGGTTTGCCGCCGTCGGCTTCCGACAGCACGTAACCGCCGCGACGGATCGCCGCGATCTTTTGCGCATCGCGCGCCTGATGCGGCAGGTTCTGGCGCGAGAAGATGAGGCAGCTCGGGCCGGTCTTGCGCTCGATGGCGAGCTTCCAGGCGACGGCGGACTCGACCGCGTCGCACGGACGCCAGACCGACATATTAGGAATCAATCGCAGCGTCGCCGTCTGCTCGACCGCTTGGTGCGTCGGGCCGTCTTCGCCCAAACCGATGGAGTCATGAGTGTAGACAAAGATCGACGGCACCTTCATCAACGCCGCCATGCGCAGCGCGTTGCGCGCGTACTCGGAGAACATCAGGAACGTGCCGCCGTACGGTATCAAGCCACCGTGCAGCGCGATGCCGTTTAACATCGCCGACATACCGAACTCGCGCACGCCGAAATAGATGTAGTTGGCGTCGGATACGGTCTTGCTCAGGCCTTTGCACACCTTCCAGTTGGTGTAGTTCGAGCCGGTGAGGTCGGCCGAACCGCCGATGAGCTCCGGCAGCAACGGACCGAAACCGTTGAGTGCGTTCTGCGACGCCTTGCGCGAGGCGATGGTCTCGGCCTTGGCGTCGACCGACTTGATGAACTCTTCCGACTTTTGATTCCAGTCTTTCGGCAGCTCGTTCTTGATTACGCGCCGCTCGAACTCCGCAGCCAGATCGGGATGCGCCTTTTTGTAGGCGGCGAACTTGTCGTTCCACGCCTTCTCGGCCGCCGCGCCCTTGGTGCGTGCGTCCCAACCGGCATAGATCTCATCCGGCACCACGAACGGCGGGTAGTTCCAGCCGATGTTGGCGCGGGTCGCGGCCACTTCGGCGTCGCCGAGCGCGGCACCGTGGCACTCCTCTTTACCGCACTTGTTCGGCGCGCCCCAGCCGATCACGGTCTTGCAGCAAATGATCGTCGGCTTGTCCGTCACCTTGCGCGCGGCCTCGATCGCCTTCTTCACCGCCTCGGCGTCGTGACCGTCGACGTTCGGGATCACGTGCCAGCCGTAGGCCTCGAACCGCTTCGGCGTATCGTCCGTGAACCAGCCCGGCGTCGCGCCGTGGCCGCGTACTTCGCCGTCGATGGAGATGCCGTTGTCGTCGTAAAACGCGATCAGCTTACCCAGGCCCAAGGTGCCCGCGAGCGAGCACGCCTCGTGCGAGATGCCTTCCATCAAGCAGCCGTCGCCGAGGAACACATAGGTGTAGTGATCGACGATGTTATGCCCGTCGCGATTGAACTGACCGGCCAATACCTTTTCCGCGATCGCCATGCCGACGGCGTTGGTGATGCCCTGGCCGAGCGGACCGGTGGTGGTCTCGACGCCCGGCGCGTAGCCGTACTCTGGGTGGCCGGGAGTCTTGGAATGCAGCTGACGGAAGTTTTTGATCTCTTCCATCGGCAGGTCGTAACCCGTGAGATGCAGCAGCGAATACAGCAGCATCGACCCGTGACCGTTCGACAGCACGAAGCGATCGCGGTCGGGCCACTTCGGGTTCGCCGGGTTGTGCTTTAAATAGTCGTTCCACAGCACTTCAGCGATGTCGGCCATGCCCATCGGCGCGCCGGGGTGACCCGAGTTTGCCTTCTGCACCGCGTCCATGGACAGCGCGCGGATGGCGTTCGCCAGCTGACGACGGCCGAGCGATTTCGCGGCGGGTTGTGCTTGCGGGTTTGCGGTCATAGTGACGATCCTCGGTTCCTGTAAACGTGAGCGCGCGTGGTTCACACGCTGCGCGAAAATTTAAGTCGACGACATTGGCGATATGCACTTCGCCAACCAAGTCGGTATGCGCGATTGTCCTCGTCGATTTGCCGCCGCCCCCACTCAGACGGCGCCGCCGGAATGCTGGAAGTACGGAAAAATGGCGCGGTATTTTCTCTCAAGCCCTAGGGCCGGGGCAATAGAGCGCGGCCACTTATCGCGGCATAAGCCGGACTGGGCAGTCTAGCGCTGCGGCACAATGGACGCGGTCCACGCCGTCCAGCGGTTAAAGCTCGCCGCATCGACCGCCGCGACCACCGAACGGCTGTCGAGGCCGAAGGAGAATATCGGCTCGCCGTCGAGGGTGGCCGCCGGAATCCCGGCCTCGGCCGCGATCAGGCTGCCGGCGGCATAGTCCCACAACTTTTGTCCGCCATGCAGATAAAGGTGAAACCGCCCGGCCGCGAGCCAGCACCACTCCAGGCTACACGCGCCGAAGTTGCGCTGCGAGCCGTACGGCGGCGTGCTGCCGAGCGCGGCCGCGAGCGGCCGGGGCAGGCGTTTGAAGTCGACCACCGCGAGACAGCGGCGCAGCTCATCCGGTGCGGTCACGGTCACCCGCAGCGGCGCGCCGTTGCGCCACGCGCCCTGCCCACGGCGCGCGCTGAAACATTCGTCGCGCAGCGGATCGTAGACCAAACCCAACACCGGCCCATCGGCCTTGAGCAAGGCAAGCGAGACGCCAAAGAATGGAACGCCGGCGGCGTAGTTGGTGGTGCCGTCCAGCGGATCGAGACACCAGAGGCCTTCGTGCGCCGACGGCATCAGCGACGCGTGCGCCTGCCCGGACATTTCCTCGCCGAGCAACGCGTACTGCGGCCAGCGGCGCGCCAGTTCCGCGCGCAGCCGTTCCTGCATTGCGTGATCGGCGGCGGTCACGACACTGCCGTCGCCTTTGACCATGCGCTCTACGCCCACGGGCTGACTCGGACTCGCCGCCTCACGCGCGGCGAAGCGCGCCATGATTTCGCTGCGCGCCGTGGCGCGCAGCAGCTCGCTCAAAACCTCGAGCGACGGCAAGGCATCGGTATGTGCCAGCGGGGGTTGCCGGCCGCTTACGCGGCCTCGCCCTTCCACTTGATCGAGCAGCCGATGCTCGGGGTCTGCTCGCGCGGTCCCTGGCCGGTCTGGGCAATCTGCTTCATCGCCTCGAACAGCTCGCGGCGCGCGTTCGGCACCGCGTCTTTACGCGACTCGTCCAGGCGTCCGCGGTACTGCAGCTCGAGGTCTTTGTTGTAGCCAAAGAAGTCGGGCGTGCACACCGCACCGTAGGCCTTGGCCACCGCTTGCGACTCGTCGTAGAGATAGGGAAACGGCAGCTTCAACTCGTCGGCCAGACGCTTCATGTTGTCGAACGAATCCTCGGGGTAGTCGGTCGGGTCGTTACTGCTGATCGCGACGGTGCCGATACCAAAAGCCTTCAACTCCTTGGCGTCGCGGATGATGCGGTCACGCACGGCCTTCACGTACGGGCAGTGGTTGCAGATAAACATCAGCAACAGGCCATTCGGGCCGCGGACATCCCGCAGCGTGTAGGTCTTACCGTCCGTCCCCGGGAGCGAAAACTCGGGGGCCGGCCGGCCGAAATCGCAGATCGGTGTTTCGGTACGCGCCATCGCCAACCTCCATCGAAAAACCATATTATGGGGCCAGCGGGCGCCGCCTGAAACCGTTGGCATAGGCTATGCATCGATTGGGTTATCCGAAAGCGGCGCGGCCGCCGGGGAGGAGGCCATGTTTGGGACTCGTATTAAGTTAATCGCGCTCGCCCTATTGGCGAGCACCGGTTTCGCGGCGAAGGCGGCGGAACCGGAGATGATTCTGCTGATTCAGCCGATTTTGAGCGAAGAACGCACGCGCCAGGTGTTCCAACCGCTGGCCGACTATATCGGCGCTGTCACGGGACGCCGGTGCCGCATCCAAACACTGCCCAACTTCCTCGCGTACTGGGACGTGGTGCGGCGCGGCAACTACGATTTCGCGCTCGACGCGGCCCACTTCACCGACTACCGCGCTCAAAAGATGGGATTCACGATCCTGGCCAAGATTCCGGACGGCGTGAGCTACAGCTTGATCGTGAGCGACGACCAGCTCGTGTTCGACCCGCAGGAGCTCGCCGGCAAACGCGTCGCCACGCTCGGCCCGCCGAGCATCGGCGCCGCACGTCTGAACGCCATGTATCCGAATCCCGTGCGCCAGCCGGTCAGCATTGAGGTCGGCGATAGCGAGGCCGGGGCCGCGCTGTTGCGGCAGCGCAAGGTCGACGCCGCGATCTTGCCGACGCCGTTCGTAAGCCAACAGATGGGCCAAGGCGGCATCGCCGTCGTGCTCACCACGGAACCGATTCCGCACATCGCGCTGTCGGCCGCGCCGCGGGTCCCGAAACCGATACAGGAATCGCTCCGCGCCGCGCTGCTCAAGGCCGATCGCAGCGACAGCGGGAAAAAAATGCTGGGGGCGATCGGCTTCGAGCGCTTCGACCCGGCGACGCCGGAGGTCTACGCCAATCAGCGCAACATGCTGAGCATTTACTGGGGCTACTGATCGTCAGTACGCCTTGTCACGCGCGCGCGAGTCCGTGACACTGGTTGCATGAACAACCGCAGCTGGGCCGAGCGCGACCTGCGCGTGCTGTGGCATCCGTGCACGCAGATGCAGGACCACGAGGCGCTGCCGCCGATCCCGATTCGCCGCGGCCAGGGCGTGTGGCTCGAAGACTACGACGGCCGGCGCTATCTCGACGCGATCAGCTCGTGGTGGGTCAATCTCCTCGGCCACGCCAATCCGCGCATCAACGGCGCCATCGCCGAGCAGCTCGACCAACTCGAGCACGTGATCCTCGCCGGCTTCACCCACCAGCCCGTCGTTGAACTGTCGGAGCGCCTGGTCGCGCTTGCGCCTAAGGGGCTCACGCGCTGCTTCTATGCCGACAGCGGCTCAGCTGCAGTCGAGATTGCGCTCAAAATGAGCTTTCACTATTGGCGCAACCGCGGCGAGACGCGGCGCACGCGCTTCATTTGTCTTAGCAGCAGTTATCACGGCGAGACGCTCGGCGCGCTCGCGGTCGGCGACGTGCCGCTGTACAAACAAACGTACGAGCCGCTGTTGCTGAAAGCGATCACGGTTCCATCGCCCGATTGTTTTGAGCGCGCGCCCGGCACCTCGTGCGCCGAGCACACGCGGCGCAAGTTCGCCGAGATGGAGGCGGCGCTCGCGCGCCACGCGCACGAAACCTGCGCCGTCATCGTCGAGCCGTTGGTGCAGTGCGCCGGCTACATGCGCATGTACGATCCGGTGTATCTCTCGCTGCTGCGCGCCGCCTGCGATCGTTACAACGTGCACCTCATCGCCGACGAAGTTGCGGTCGGCTTCGGCCGCACCGGCACGTTGTTCGCCTGCGAGCAGGCGAATGTCCGCCCCGATTTTCTGTGCCTGGGAAAGGGGCTGACGGGCGGTTATCTGCCACTGTCGGTGTGCCTGACCACGGACGAGCTTTACGGTGCGTTCTACGGCGAGTACCAGGCGCTCAAGGCGTTCCTGCACTCGCACAGTTACACCGGCAACCCGCTCGCCTGCAGCGCCGCGCTCGCGACACTCGATATCCTGCGCGACGACGACGTGCTCACGCGCAACCGCGCGCTCGCCGACGCCATGCGCCGCGCCTGCGCACCGCTCAACGACCATCCGCACGTGGCCGAGGTGCGCCAAACGGGCATGATCGTCGCGATCGAAATGGTAAAAGACAAGCACACGCGCACGCCGTTCCCGTGGCAGGAGCGCCGCGGCCGGCGCGTACATGAGTACGGATTGAAACACGAGGTACTGCTGCGTCCACTCGGTGACGTGGTCTACTTCATGCCACCGTACGTGATCACGCCGGACGAGATCGAACTGATGGTGAACGTGGCCGCCGCCGGCATCGACCGGGCGACGGCGTGAGTCACTTGTAGAACAGCGCCTTCAACGCGTCGAAATCGGGGATCGCCAGTAACTGGCCATCGCTCTTGAGACCCGCGGCGAGGTACGGGGTGTCGGGGAGCTCGCCGGGTTCGGCGGCGATGGCGGAGGCGGCGTCGATCGATTGC
>JBKHXU010000185.1:0-7242 GCA_046565865.1 Gammaproteobacteria bacterium
CGATGGTGGCCTTCTTGATGATCGGCCCGATGACCGGCGCCTTCAGGATCAGCCGATCAAATGTGTGCTGCATTTTGATAGAACGTTTGTACGAGTAGCTAAAGAATGCGACCGAACCGATTAGCACGCCAAAAATCAGGTACCAATACTCCTGGAAGATCTTTGACATCGTAACCACGAGTTGCGTCAACGCCGGCAGGTCGGCACCGAAACCCTTGAATAAGTTTTCGAACTGCGGAATCACGAAAACCAACAGCACGGCGGTGATGATGAACGCGACCACGACGACGGCAGCGGGGTAGAACAGCGCCGACTTTATCTTGCCCTTGATCGCCTCGATCTTTTCTTTGTACGTCGCCACCTTGTCGAGAATGCTGTCGAGGATACCCGCTTGTTCGCCGGCGGCGACGAGGTTGCAATAAAGCGCATCGAAGTACAGCGGATGTTTCCCGAGCGCCGCGGTCAGATTGGTGCCCGACTCGATATCGTTTTTGATGCTCAAGATCAGTTCTTGCATGCTCGGATTCTCGTGGCCCTTGCCGACGATATCGAAGGCTTGAGCGATCGGAATACCGGCAACGAGCATGGTCGCCAACTGGCGGGTGAAGATCGCCACGTCCTTCGCCGTGATCTTTTTCTTGGTCTTGAATAGCGCCGCGCGCCGCTTCTGCACCTTAACCGGATTGATGCCCTGGCGGCGCAGCGTGGCGTTGACGAAGGCGACGCTGGCCGACTCCATCTCGCCTTTGACCTTTTTACCTTGCTTGTCGGTGCCTTCCCACGTATAGGCGTCGAGCTTGGATTTTTTCGCGGCGGTGGCCATGGTTTATTCGTTCGTCACGCTCTCGATCTCTTCTAGACTGGTGATGCCTTCGCGTACTTTGCGCAATCCCGACTCGCGCAGGAACGAGACACCTTCCTTGCGCGCCTGTTTCTCGATATCGAGCTGGTTCCCGCCGCGCATGATGATCTCGCCGATGGCTTCGGTCACGGGCATGACTTCGTAAATGCCCACACGTCCTTTATAGCCCTTATTACATTGATCGCAACCGACCGGTCCGTACAGCGTCAGCCCGGGCAGCTCGCTTTCGGCGAACCCGGCCTTGATCAGGGCGGGTTTGGGGATGTCGATGGGCGCCTTGCAGTTGTTGCACAACCGCCGTCCCAGGCGCTGCGCCACGATCAGGTTCACCGCCGAGGCGATATTGAATGGGGGTACGCCCATGTTGACCATGCGCGTGAGGGTCGACGGCGCATCATTCGTGTGCAAGGTCGATAACACCATATGCCCCGTCTGCGCCGCCTTGATGGCGATTTCCGCGGTTTCAAGGTCGCGGATTTCACCGACCATGATGATGTCCGGATCCTGGCGCAAAAACGCGCGCAGCGCAGAGGCGAACGTTAATCCCGCCTTTTCGTTGATGTTCACCTGGTTGATGCCGCTCAGGTTGATTTCCACCGGGTCTTCCGCGGTCGAGATGTTGTTGTCCGGCTGGTTCAACAGATTTAGCGCGGTGTAGAGGGTCACCGTTTTGCCGCTACCGGTCGGACCGGTGACCAATACCATGCCGTACGGGCGATGGATCGCTTCCAGGAAATGTTTCTTTTGCTCCTCCTCGAAGCCCAGCTTTTCGACGCCCAGCGTCGCCGAGGCTGGATCGAGAATACGCATCACCACTTTCTCGCCCCATAGGGTTGGCAATGTGCTGACGCGAAAGTCGATCGCGCGATTCTTCGAGATGCGCATTTTGAGGCGGCCGTCCTGCGGTACACGGCGCTCGGCGATGTCGAGCCGGGACAAGATTTTTACGCGTGCACAAATACGACTCGCGAGCGCGAGCGGCGGGTTCGCCACCTCCTGCAACACGCCGTCCTGACGGTAGCGCACGCGATAAGTTTTTTCGTACGGCTCGATGTGAATATCCGAGGCGCCCCTGTTGATTGCGTCGATCAATACCTTGTTCACGAACTTGACGATCGGTGCGTCGTTGACGCCTTCCTCGCCCGCCGCTGCCGCGCTGTCTTCATCCTCGCCGGCGATGATTTCGAGATTTTCCAGGCCATCGTCGGCCGAGATGTCCGCGAGCGTGGTGTCGTTGGCATCGAGGCATTTGTCGAGCACGACGCCGAGCTTGTCCTCCTCGACCAATATGGGCTCGGTCCCGAGGCCGGTGTGGAATTTGATCTCGTCGAGCGCTTGCAGGTTGGTCGGGTCGCTGAGCGCCACGTAGAGGCGCGTGCCCCGTTTGTACAGCGGCAGTACGCGATGGCGCCGCAAGATCTTTTCGCTGACTAACTTGACCGGCGCCGCTTCGACGTCGAGCGAGTTGATGTCGAAAAGCGGCACCCCGAACTCTTCCGACGCGACACGGGCGACCGTGGCGGCGTCGAGCTTCTTGCTCTCAACAAGCCGGGTGACGAACGTGGCTTTGGCGCTCAGCGCTTCGGACTGGATGCGCTCGGCGTCGCTCGCGGTCAGCAAGTTGTCGCGCACGAGGCGCAGGGCGAGGCCGCTTAAGTTGGTGGTAGGATTGACTGTCGCCATCGGTAAATGTCTTTGCGGCCTGACTCCTCAATACTAGTGCAGCGGCCTCAACCCGCAAATCAAAAGTCGGCCGACGGCACCGGCTCGCGGCACGATTGGCAGGTGGGCTCAGGGCTATACGGGGTGTCTACCCAAGCATAGCCGTTGCCTCGGCACTCGCCGTTTACGGATTGCCGTTGACAGGGCGAAAACCGTGCATTTAGAATCGTTCTAAATCGAGCCCTTTTCGATTTCCCAGTGCAACCTTCTGACGAGGACAAAACGATGAAACAGCTAAAAGGAAGCAAGACCGAGGAGAATCTCAAATACGCGTTTGCCGGAGAATCGCAGGCGAATCGCCGCTATCTCTACTTCGCCGCCAAAGCTGATGTCGAGGGCTACAACGACGTCTCCGCCGTGTTCCGCTCGACCGCAGAGGGTGAAACCGGCCACGCGCACGGACACCTGGAATACCTTGAATCCTGCGGCGACCCAGCCACCGGCCTGCCGATCGGCGCTACCGCGAACAACCTAAAGGCCGCGATCGCCGGTGAGACGCACGAGTACACCGATATGTACCCCGGCATGGCGAAGACCGCGCGCGACGAAGGTTTTGCCGAGGTGGCGGACTGGTTCGAGACGCTGGCCAAGGCCGAGCGCTCGCACGCCAATCGCTTCCAGAAGGCGCTCGATACGCTCGGTAAGTGACAGCGTCGCTGTCATCCCGAGCGCAAGCGAGGGATCTCCTCCCCGCGGCTGTTGCAATAGGCGGAGGGGGGATCCCCTGGTTGGCGCAGCACGATAAACCACGAGCCGAACAAAATGGCTAAGCCCACACCCGACGGTGCCCGCGAGGGTAGTCTCGAGGCGCCGACGCGCCATGCCATTGATTGGCGTTCGCCCGAGTTCTACGACGAGTCCGCGCTCTTTAAAGAGCTGGAACGCGTTTACGATATTTGTCACGGCTGCCGGCGCTGCTTCAGCCTGTGCAACGCGTTTCCGACGCTATTCGACCTCATCGACAACTCGCAATCGATGGAGGTGGACGGGGTCGCCAAGAAAGATTATTGGCAGGTCGTGGATCACTGCTATCTCTGCGACATGTGTTACATGACCAAATGCCCGTACGTGCCGCCGCATCCTTGGAACGTCGACTTCCCGCATCTGATGCTGCGGGCCAAGGCGGTCCGATTCAAACAGGGCCAGATCAGTGCGCGCGATAAGTTCCTGACCAACACCGACACCGTCGGCCGGTTCGCCGGTATTCCGATCGTGGTAAATGCGGTGAACGCGGCCAACAAGAGCAAGCCGGCGCGCCGGCTCATGGAAAAAGTCATGCGCGTACACCCGGACGCGCTCTTACCCGAGTATCACAGTCGTACGCTGCGCAAGCGCGAGCGGTCGCGGTACCAAACGAACGGTTCCGCGGCGGTGGCGTCGGGCGGCACCAACGGCCGGGTCGTGCTGTATGCCACCTGCTATGGCAATTACAACGAGCCTCATCTCGGGCTCGACCTCATCGCTATCTTCGAGCACAACGGCATCCCGGTGCGCCTCGCGGAGCGCGAGCAGTGCTGCGGCATGCCGAAGCTTGAGCTTGGCGATTTCGACAGCGTCGCGCGCGCCAAAGACGCGAATATCCCGGTGCTGGCGCGGTTGGTCGACGAAGGCTGGGACATCGTCGCGCCGGTGCCGTCGTGCGTGCTCATGTACAAACAGGAACTGCCGTTGATGTTCCCGGACGACCCCGACGTCGCCAAGGTGCGCGACGCGATCTACGACCCGTTCGAGTACCTCATGCGGCGGCACAAAGAGGGCAAGCTTCGGACCGATTTCAAAAATCGGCTGGGCAAGGTTTCGTATCACGTGGCCTGTCATTTGCGGGTGCAGAATCTCGGGCACAAGACGCGCGAGGTGCTGGAACTGGTGCCGGGCACCGAGGTTGAACCGATCGAGCGCTGCTCCGGCCACGACGGCAGCTACGCGGTGAAAAGCGAGTTCCACGAGATTTCGATGAAGATCTGCCGCCCGGTGGTGAGCCGCGTGGAGGCCGCCAACGCCGACCACTATTCGAGCGACTGTCCGATGGCCGGCCACCAGATTGAAAACGGTTTGAAAAACGGCAAGTCGCCGACGCACCCGCTGACGCTGCTGCGCCAGGCATACGGTATCTAGCCGGAGAACACACCATGCAGACGCAGGAAACCGCCATGAACAAACTGACGCCGAGCGATCTCTTCCCGCTGGAGCAATACGCGCGCATGCGCAACGATTTCCGGCAGAAGGTGATGGCGCACAAGAAAGATCGGCAGGTGCAGATCGGCCCAAATGCGGCGCTGTACTTCGAGGATCGGTTAACCATGCAGTACCAGGTGCAGGAGATGCTGCGTATTGAGCGCATCTTCGAACCCGAAGGCATCGCCGAGGAACTCGAGGCCTACAATCCGTTGATCCCGGACGGCAGCAACTGGAAGGCGACGTTCATGATCGAGTATCCCGACATCGAGGAGCGCCGCGCGGCACTGATGCGTCTCAAGGGCATCGAGGATCGGGTATGGGTGCAGGTCGCCGGTCACGAGCGCGTATTTGCCATTGCCGATGAGGATTTGGAGCGCGCCGACGAGACTAAGACCGCATCGGTTCATTTCCTGCGTTTCGAATTGACGCCGGCCATGGCGCGCGCGGTGCGCAAGGGCGCCGCGGTCGCCATCGGCATCGATCATCCGGCGTATCGCTACGCCGTCGACCCCATCCCCCGCGCCACGCGCGATTCGCTCGCCAACGACCTGCGCTGACACGACGGTCGCGACGACAGACCGTCGCGGCCGTTCCCGGTCGTCACCAACGGCCGCATTCCTCCGCCGCGCGGCTCGAAGCAGTAGCAGGGCTGCGGTGTACTGCGCGCGCCGCGAGCCGCGGCACCCGCCGCGCAGCGCAAGCACGATCGCGGCCGTTTCGTTCCACCACCAATGAGTTTCGGCTGCGAGTCGATGAACCAACGCCGGTCCCGTTTTATTGCCGTGTGGCCGTCCCTAATGCTGTACGCGGCGGCCGCCGTCGGCGCCGACTACGATCCTCAGTTCGATCCGACCGCGGTCGAAAAATGGCGCGAGAGCGAGATAACGCTGCCGGCCTATCCCGACGATGCCGATTTGATCGGCGTGCCGCTGTCGGCCAGCGATACCTTCAAGTTGTACATCGATCGCAAATCGTTGTCGCGCGGGACCGACCGCGTGGTCCGGTTGACCGCGGTCCTCGAATCGCCGAGCGGCGCCCGCAACGTGTTCTACGACGGCATACGCTGCGATACGCGCGAATACAAAACCTACGCCCTCGGCACGCGCGAGCGCCAGTGGCGCGCGCTCGCGGCGGCGCCGTGGCAGTTCATCGCGGCGCAAGAGCGCAACGGCTTCCGTTATCAGCTTTATAAAGATTACGTGTGCGATACCACCAATACCGCGCGCGCTCCGGCCGACGTGTTACGCGCCGTGACGGACGTGTCGCACGGCAACTAAGCAACGACGCAGCATGAGCGCTTACGATTCCTCCGCGATTGAAGTCCTGACCGGCCTTGAACCCGTGCGCCGGCGCCCGGGCATGTACACCCAGACCGAGCGTCCGAACCACCTGGCGCAAGAAGTGGTCGATAACAGCGTCGACGAGGCCATCGCCGGCCACGCCAAGCGCATCGATGTGGTGCTGCATGCCGACAACTCGCTGTCCGTCAGCGATGACGGCCGCGGCATGCCGGTCGACAAGCACAAGGGCGAAAAAGTGTCGGGTGTGGAGGTGATCCTCACGCGCCTGCATGCCGGCGGAAAATTCTCGAACAAGAATTACACCTATTCCGGCGGTCTGCACGGCGTCGGTGTGTCGGTGGTCAACGCGTTGTCGAAAAAGCTCGAGGTGCGCGTCAAACGCGACGGCAAGGAATACCGCATGACCTTCGCCGACGGCGCCAAGACGTCGGAATTGCGCGCGGTCGGCAATGTCGGCAAGCGTGAGACCGGCACGACCGTGCGTTTCTGGCCCGATCCCAAATTTTTCGATACGGTCAAGTTCAGCACCCCGAAGCTCAAGCACCTACTGCGCGCCAAGGCCGTGCTGCTGGCCGGACTGCACGTTACGTTTACCAACGAGCAAGACCCCAAGGAAAACGAGGAGTGGCAATACGAGGCCGGGCTGCGCGACTACCTCGTCAATGCGCTGTCTGGATTCGAGCTGCTGCCGGCGGAACCGTTTCTCGGTCAGTTCAAGGGCACGAACGAAGAGGTTGATTGGGCCATCGTCTGGTTGCCGCAAGACGGCGAGCCGCTACTCGAAAGTTACGTCAACCTGATTCCCACACCGCAGGACGGCACGCACGTTAACGGTTTTCGCACCGGCCTAACCGAAGCGCTGCGCGAATTTTGCGAATTTCGCAATCTCTTGCCGCGCGGCGTAAAGCTCGCACCGGAAGACGTCTGGGGCCGGGCGAGCTACGTGCTGTCGTTCAAGACGCGCGATCCGCAGTTCTCCGGCCAGACCAAGGAGCGTCTCACTTCGCGCGACGCCGCGGCGTTCGTCGCCGGTGTCACCAAGGATTCCTTCGGCATCTGGCTCGCGCAGCACGTGAACGATGCCGAGACGATCGCCAAGCTCGCGATCGAGAGCGCGCAGCTTCGACTCAAGGCCGAGAAGAAGATCGAGCGCAAGAAGATCGGCGCCGGACCGGCGCT
>JBKHXU010000186.1:0-12615 GCA_046565865.1 Gammaproteobacteria bacterium
GGCCCGCACCGTTTCCGCGGCGTCGCCGGGGAAGCGCAACAACAGGTCCAATATCTTGTTCGCCCGGCGCTCGAACTGCGGCGTGTTGGTGACGGGATTGTTCTTACTCGGACTCGGCAGCGTCGCCGCCAGCGCCGCCGCTTGCACCACGGTCAGCTGGCTGACCGGCACACCCCAATATGCCTGTGCCGCCGCCTGCGCGCCGTATACGCCGGTGCCGAACTCGGCAATGTTGAGATATATCTCGATGATGCGGCGCTTGCTGAGATTTTTCTCCATACCCCAGGTCAACACCAGCTCATGCCATTTGCGCAGCGGATTGCGCGACGGGCTTAGAAACAAATTCTTCACCGTCTGTTGCGAGATCGTGCTCGCACCCAACGCCATGCGGCCCTCGGCGAGGTTGTAATTCATCGCCTCCTTGAAGGCGATGAGATCGAAACCGTCGTGCTGGTAAAACCGGCTGTCCTCGGCCAGGATCGTGGCGCGCACCAGGTGCTTCGGCAGTGCGGCGTACGGCACCGGCTGCCAGCGCAACGCCGGCAGCCGCCGATCCTGCGCGCGGCTGGCTTCGTATTCCAAAATAAAGTTCGATTTCGGCACCGGGCCGGCGGCGAGTTTCTTCCAGTCCGGCCACGTAAGCGCGAGATAGAAAAGATCGGCGATGAGCAGGATGAGCAGGATGCGCGCGATCCAACGCAGCACGCTGCCGGTGCGCGACAACGTTGTCATCCAAGATTGCTTGCGACGCGGCATCTATTTCGAATGTACTCGGGTCGGATGCGCCCCGCGCGAGCGGAGTGAGCGCACTAACGAAAGCATAGAGCGCCGGTCTTCCGTGCTCGGTCCATTGGTCGGGGCAAGTGCTGCGATCCTCGCGAGCGGGCGCGCATTCTACCGACGCCGGTTCGCGCGGAATAGACATCCCCCGGCGATTTCGCTATTGTCGGCCGGACTTGCTGGATTTCCGGCCCTTCCTGCGGTACCGACGGCGTTCACCGCGCCCAACCGATCGACGAGGGCACGCGTCATGACCGAAACCTCCGCCACCATTCCACGCAAAGCCGTCGCCTTGATCTCGGGCGGCCTCGATTCGCTGCTCGCGGCGCGACTGATGTTGGACCAAGGCGTTCACGTCGAGGGCATCAACTTCTACACCGGCTTTTGTGTCGAGGGCCACACCCAGGCGATCCGGCGCCAGCCGGGCAATGCCAAGCCTAAGCGCAACAACGCGCTGTGGGTCGCGGAGCAGCTCGGCATCAAGTTGCACATCATCGAGGTGGTCGAGGAATACAAAGCCGTGGTCATTAATCCCAAACACGGCTACGGCGCGAATCTGAATCCGTGCCTCGATTGCAAGGGCTTCATGGTCGGGCGCGCGCGCGAGTGGATGGAGGCGCACGGCTTCGACTTCATCGTCACCGGCGAGGTGCTGGGGCAGCGGCCGATGTCGCAGCGGCGCGATACCATGCCGGTGGTGGCGCGCGAGTCGGGCGCGTTCGACCGGCTGCTGCGCCCGCTGTGCGCCAAGCTCCTGCCGCCGACGCTGCCGGAGCGCGAGGGCTGGGTCGATCGCGAGAAACTGCTCGACTTCAACGGCCGTTCGCGCAAGCCGCAGATGGCGCTCGCGGCGCGCTACGGATTCACCGACTACGCGCAACCGGCCGGGGGCTGCTGCTTCCTCACCAACGAGCAATACAGCCACAAGCTTTCCGATCTGTGGGCGTACCGCGGCAGCAAGGACTACGATCTCGACGACATCGTGCTGCTCAAGGTCGGACGCCACTTGCGCCCGCGCCCGCACTTCAAGCTCATCGTCGGGCGCGATGAAGGCGAAAACAACTTCCTGCAAGGCTTTCGCAAGCGCTACCTGCATCTGCAAGCCACCAGCCATGTCGGCCCGTTGGTGTTGCTCGACGGCAACGCCAATGCCGACGACGTGCAGCTCGCGGCGCGCCTCACCGCGCGCTTCGGCAAGGGCCGCGAGGCAACGCAGGTTGCGGTCAGCGTCACCGACACCGCGGGACAGACACAGACCTTCGATGTCACGCCACTGCCCGCCGAGGAGATTCCGGCGTCGTGGTATCTGTAGCGATGCGCCACGAATTGGATGCACGCTATCTGCTGTGCCCGATGCCGGTGATCCGCGTGCAGTCGGCGGTCGCCGGCCTTGCGCCCGGTGACGTGCTCGATGTGCGCGCCACCGACCCCGGCGCGCTGCACGATATCCCCGCCTGGTGTCGCGTGCATGGTCATGAGGTGCTGGAGACGGCATCGACTGACGGCGAGGTGCGGATTCGGCTGCGTGTCGGCGGCGCATGAGCGGCGCGCACCAGCATCATCATCGCGCGCACGCTGTCCCGATCGGGGATCCGGCACGCTACCGCGCCAGTCGGCGCGTCACGTTCGTCAGCATCGTCGTCAATATCGCGCTGACCGTCGCTCAGGTCGCAATCGGCATCGTCGGCCACTCGCAGGCGCTGATCGCGGACGGCATGCACACGCTGTCCGACCTCGTCACCGACGTCATGGTGCTGTTCGCCTTGAAACACGGCGCGAAGGCGGCGGACGAAGAGCATCCGTACGGTCACGGACGCATCGAGACCGCGATGACAATGGCGCTCGGCGCACTGCTGCTCGTCGTCGGTCTCGGCATCGCGATCGGCGCCGGCATGCGCTTCATCGATCCGGCGCCGTTCTTGATTCCTTCGGTAGCGACGCTGGTCATGGCGATCGCGACACTGCTCGCCAAGGAAGGACTGTATCGCTATCTCATGCGTACCGCCGAGCGCTTCGACTCCGATCTGCTGCGCGCCAACGCGTGGCATTCGCGCAGCGACGCGATCTCGTCACTTGTAGTGGTCATCGGCATCGGCGGGGCGCTGATTGGCTATGGCTACATGGACGCGGTCGCCGCCATCATTGTTTCGATTATGGTGGCCAAGGTCGGCGCCGAGCTGGCGTGGCGGGCGTTGCGCGAACTGATCGATACCGGTTTAAGCCGCGACGAGCTCGACGCCATTCGCCGCAGCATTCGCAGCGTCCCGGGCGTCAAGGCGCTGCACATGCTGCGCACGCGGCGCGTGGGCGGCCAGGCGCTGGTCGATGTGCATATCTTGGTCGATCCACGCCTAAGCGTGTCGGAGGGGCACTACATCGGTGAGGCGGTACGCGGCCGGCTGATCCACGATATCGCGCCGGTTACGGACGTGATGGTGCATATCGATACCGAGGAGGACCTGGACGCCGACCCTCGCACGCCGCTGCCGGCGCGCGATGAGGTGCTGAAACGCCTAGCGGGTTATTTCCACGATATTCCGCAGGCGCGCCATATCGAGCGGACCCTGCTGCACTACGGTGATGGCGGGATCGAAGTAGAACTGATACTTTCACGCGCGGCGCTGGCCGAGGGCGAGTCCGCCGACCGTCTCACCGACCGTTTCAACGAGGGGGTCCGTTCCGACCCATATATACGGAAGGTCGAGCTTTACTACCACTAGCGCACTCTTTTGGTGCTGCCAAATTTAGCGCGCACGTTCGTGGTGCACTGGTGTGGTGGCGATCGGTCGGTTTTCCTTTTGTATCAAGTTTTTAGTGGTTTAAAGCCATGGCACAAATCGTGCAAAAATTACGGCTCTCATTTTGAGCGTCGTCCCGCGTAGCGGTTCGTTAACTTTTCCTCAGGAGGAAATCAGATGTCTCCCGCCGAAGTATTAAAGATGGTCCAGGACAAGAAAGTGAAGTTCGTGGACTACCGCTTTACGGATACCAAGGGCAAGGAACAGCACGTCACCGTGCCCGTCAGCCAGCTCGACAAGAGCACTTTCGAAGAGGGCAAGATGTTCGACGGCTCCTCGATTTCGGGTTGGAAGGGCATCCAAGAGTCCGACATGATCCTGATGCCGGAAGCGGCGACCGCGGTGATGGATCCGTTCATGGAAGAGCCCACCCTCATCATCCGCTGCGACGTGGTTGAGCCATCGACGATGCAGGGCTACGAGCGTTGCCCGCGCTCACTCGCCAAGCGCGCCGAAGCCTATCTTAAGAGTACCGGCATTGCCGATACCGCGTTCTTTGGCCCCGAGGCCGAGTTCTTCATTCTCGACGACGTACGCTGGGGCGCGGACATGAGCGGCAGCTTCGTAAAGATCGATTCCGAAGAGGCCTCGTGGAATACCGAGAAGGTGTACGAAGGCGGCAACTTGGGCCACCGTCCGAGCGTCAAGGGCGGCTATTTCCCGGTCCCGCCGGTCGATTCGCAGCAGGACATCCGCTCCGCCATGTGCTTGGCAATGATGGAGATGGGTCTCGACATCGAAACCCATCACCATGAAGTCGCCACTGCGGGTCAGAACGAGATCGGCATGAAGTTCAACACGCTGGTCAAGAAGGCGGACGAGCTGCAAATCTATAAATACTGTGTGCACAACGTCGCGCACTCCTACGGTAAAACGGCGACCTTCATGCCGAAGCCGATCGTTGGCGACAATGGCTCGGGCATGCACGTGCACCAGTCGTTGGCCAAGGGCGGGCAGAACCTGTTCTCCGGCAACGAGTACGGCGGGCTGTCGCAGACGGCGCTGTTCTATATCGGCGGCATCATCAAGCACGCGCGTGCGTTGAACGCCATCACCAACTCGCTGACCAACAGCTACAAGCGCTTGGTGCCGGGCTTTGAAGCACCGGTGATGCTGGCCTACTCCGGCCGTAACCGCTCGGCGTCGATCCGCATCCCGTACGTACCGAGCCCGAAGGGCCGTCGCATCGAAGTGCGCTTCCCGGACGCCGGTTCCAACCCGTACCTCGCGTTTGCCGCCATGATGATGGCGGGTCTCGATGGCATCCTGAACAAGATCCATCCGGGCGAGGCGATGGACAAGGACCTGTACGACCTGCCGCCGGAGGAAGAGAAGAAAATTCCGAAGGTCTGTCACTCGCTCGACATGGCGCTCGATGCGCTCGATGCCGACCGCGCGTTCTTGAAGGCGGGCGGCGTGTTCACCGACGACGTGATCGACGCCTACATCGCGCTCAAGATGCAGGAGGTCACACGTCTGCGCATGACCACCCACCCGGTGGAATTCGACATGTACTACAGCGTCTGATCGGGTCGAGAATCGTGCCGATCGCAAAAACGCCCCCGACTGGGGGCGTTTTTGTTTGCATCAGGATGCGCGACGCCCAACTTTGGTGCACACTGGACCGGTGGAAACCCCCGCTTTATCTCTAAGGCTTTCAATTCATTATAGAAACACCACTGGTGCGATTATTGCTCTGGCGTGCTGATTAGTTGAGATAGCGAGAATGGCGACCGAGGCAGCGCAGCGAATACTCGACAACCTGACGACGGCGGTCCTGACCTTCGATAACGAGCTGCGCCTCACCGCCATCAACCCCGCGGGCGAGATGCTATTTGAAGTCAGCGCCAAAAAGATTGTCGGCCAGCGCCTTGCCGAGTTATTGCCGCAAGGGCGCCCGCTCGCGCGGCTGTTGGCGCACGCGCTCGACGCGCGCCGCTCGCTCACGACGCGCGGGTTGCGCCTGGAGTTGGCCGGCGAGCGCCACCTCACGGTCGACTGCAGCGTGACGCCGCTCACCGATACCCAGACAACCGCGCCGGGATCGCCCGCGCTACTGGTCGAGCTGCGCCAGATCGACCGGCTGTTGCGTCTGACGCGCGATGAAAATCTGCTCGACCGCCAGGCGGCGAACCGCGCCGTCATGCGCGGCCTGGCGCACGAAATCAAGAACCCACTCGGCGGTCTGCGCGGCGCCGCACAGTTGCTGGAGAGGGAGCTGCCGGACAACGCGCTCAAAGAGTACACGCGCATCATCATGCACGAGGCCGATCGGTTGCGGAGCTTGGTCGACCGCATGATCGGGCCGTATCAGCCGAGCAAGAAACGGCCGGTGAACATCCACGAAATTCTGGAGCATGTGCGCCTGTTGATACTGGCCGAGGTACCGTCGGGCTTAACGTTGCGCCGCGACTACGATCCGTCGCTCCCCGAGTTCGAGGGCGACCCGGATCAACTGGTGCAGGCGGTGCTCAATATCCTGCGCAACTCGGTGCAGGCCCTGGAAGGCAACGGCGAAATCCGCCTGCGCACACGCATTGAGCGCGGCGTCAACATCGGACCCAAGCGCCATCGCCTGGCGCTGCGCGCCGAGGTCGAGGACAACGGCCCCGGCGTACCGCCGGAACTGATGGACCACATCTTCTACCCAATGGTCACCGGCCGCAGCGACGGCACGGGCCTGGGTCTATCAATCGCGCAAGACATCATCACCAAGCACGGCGGCCTCATCGAGTGCAGCAGTCAGCCGGGGCGCACGGTGTTCGTCATGTATATCCCTTTGGAGAACGGCAATGGCTAGGCAGGATTTGGTATGGGTGATCGACGACGACCGCTCGATCCGCTGGGTGCTGGAGAAGGCACTCGAACAGGCAGGCATGGGCGTGCGCGCGTTCGATTCCGCCAACGACATCGGCGACACGCTCGATCGCATGCAACCCGATGTCATCTTGACCGACGTGCGCATGCCGGGCATGAACGGCCTCGAGCTGCTGTCGGTGATTCAGAAGAAAGCGCCCGGCCTGCCCGTCATCATCATGACCGCCTACACGGATCTCGAAAGCGCGGTCGCCTCGTATCGGGGCGGCGCGTTCGAGTATCTGCCGAAGCCGTTCGACGTGGACGATGCGGTGAACCTGGTGCGCCGCGCCGTCGAGCACCGCCGCCATCGGCCGACCGAGGCGCCGGTAAGCGAGGAGTTGCCGGAAATCATCGGTGCCGCACCGGCGATGCAGGAGGTATTTCGCGCCATCGGCCGGCTCTCGACCTCGCATCTGAACGTGCTGATCAATGGCGAATCCGGCACCGGCAAGGAGCTGGTCGCGCGTGCACTGCACAACCACAGCCCGCGTGCCGACAAACCCTTCATCGCCATCAACATTGCCGCCGTACCGAGCGAGTTGCTCGAGTCGGAGCTGTTCGGTCATGAGCGCGGCGCCTTCACCGGCGCCACCACGCAGCGCAAGGGACGGTTCGAGCAGGCCAACAGTGGCACGCTGTTTCTGGACGAGATCGGCGACATGCCGACCGAGCTGCAAACGCGGTTGCTGCGCGTACTATCCGACGGCAAGTTCTACCGCGTCGGCGGCCACGAGCAGGTGAGCACCGACGTGCGCATCATTGCCGCGACCAACCAGAATCTGGAAGAGCGGGTGAAACAGGGCCGGTTCCGCGAGGACCTGTTCCATCGACTCAACGTCATCCGCGTGCACCTGCCAAGCCTGCGCGAGCGGCGCGAGGACATTCCGATCCTGGCGCGCCATTTCCTGCAACAATCGGCGGTCGAGCTCGGCGCCGAGGGCAAACAGTTGTCGCCGGAAGCGGAGACATTTCTGGCGCAGCTGCCGTGGCCGGGAAACGTGCGCCAGCTCGAAAACACCTGCCGTTGGCTGACGGTGATGGCGCCGGGACAGGTTGTGCGCGTCGAGGACCTGCCGCCGGAACTGCGCACCGGCGACGGCGAGCCGGCCGAAACGAGCGGCTGGGAAAAGGGTTTACGGCGCGTCGTCGAGCAGCGGTTGACGCGCGGGCAGGCGGAAATTTTCAAGGAGATCAATGCCAGCTTCGAGCGCGTGTTGATCCAGGCGGCGCTGAAGCACACCGGCGGGCGCAAGCAGGACGCGGCCAAGAAACTCGGCTGGGGTCGCAACACGCTGACGCGCAAACTCAAGGAACTTAAGCTGTAGCGCTTATTTCCATTGCCTGCGTTTGACGCCCTGGAATGGAACGCGAGCAGAACCGTCAGAAATCGCGCAGAAAGGAAAAATCAGCGAGCACCGCCAGCACGGCGACGCACGCGGTCAGCACGCCCACCGCCACCCAATAGCGTCGGGCATACATCTTTCCGCGGTCCGGCAACCGCGCGTACGGCGGAAAGCTGAACAACGCGCCGAACGTCCCCTCCTTCACCCCGCTTGCCTGTTCATAGTAGAAGCGCACGAGCAGGCGATAGTAGACGATGACGTACACGTCAACGACGACAATGATCGCGATGAACGTGCGCACGGACGGTCAGAAATTTGGCGCGGCGGTCGCGCGTTGCGTGGCGTTGGCCATATCCTGCAGCAGCTCGGGGTGGCGCACGCGGATGTAGTGATCCTCCACGCCCAGCACGCCCTTGCGGCGCAGCTCGCCGAGGACGCCCGTCACGGTCTGGCGCGTCGCGCCGATCATGTCCGCCATTTCCTGGTGCGTCAGCTTGATGTCAAGGCGGATGTCGCGCGCGATGGGCCGGCCGTAGCGCGCGCACAATCGCAGCAAAAGTTTCACCACCCGGGTAGTGACGTCATCGGCGGTGAGATTCTGCACCACGTCGCCGAGCACGCGCAGGCGGCACGAGAGCAGATCGATCACAAGCATGGCGGTGGCGGGATGCGTCGCCAGGAATTCCTTGAATTCGCGCTGCGCGATGACATGCACCCGGCAATCGCTGCACGCCTCGGCGTACACCTCGCGCGGGCCGCCGCGCGCCATCTCGGCGATGCCGAACAACTCTCCCGGAAAACAGAACCACAAAATAATCTCCTTGCCGAGCGACGATAGGCCGAAAATTTTCACGCGGCCTTCGGCCAGCAGATAGACGTTTTCGCCTGGAGAACCGGCACGGAATATTCGTTCGCGGTGGCGGTAGGAACGCGGCTGCGCCAGATTGAGCAGCGCCGCGCGTTCCGCGGGTGGCATCCGACCGAGAAAATCCGAAGGCGCTAGAAACCAGATATCTCCCAAGCGCTTACCTCATCTTTGTCGGCTAGCCGACAGAAACCCTCTAGGTCGTATGGTGTACTGGGTGACGAACGGGCCTATGTGGGTCGTATAAAACCTTACTAACATCACTCTAATCGCCGGCCAGTGTGCTCGCGGCCGCCGAGACGCACAACCCTACACTGGAGGTAGTAATAATGGCGACGGTCTCAGACCAATCTCGCAGCCGTAATGGAATAACAGGCTATCTAATCAACAATGTAAAGGAAAGCGGGAAGAATCCGGCACGGGTTCTGATCGGATTCGTGCTGGCATGGGTAATGTTTGCGCTGATCCTGTGGGTGCTGCCGCGCCCGGAGGGCCTGTCGCAAGAGGCGATGGCGGTGCTGGCGATCGTCGTATGGGCCAGCATTATGTGGGTGTCCGAAGCCATGCCGGTCGGTATCACGGGTATCGGTATCCCCACGCTTCTGATCGTCACCCAGGCCCTGCCCTGGGACAAAGGCAAACCGCCCCTCGGCCAAGTCTTCTCCGGTTTCACCGGCCACGTCGTATGGCTGCTGCTGTTCGCGCTGATGGTCGGCGCACTGATGCAGTTGCTCAAGCTCGACCGGCGCATCGCGCTCGCAATTCTGGATAAGGTCAAGGCGTCGAACGCCGGGCGCGTCATCTGGGGTTTCTTCGGCGTGAACCTGGTGCTGTCGTTCCTGATCCCGGCGGCGGTGGCACGCTCGGCGACGCTGCTGCCGATTATCCAGGGCGTCACCAACCTGCTCGGCGATTCGGAGCGGGAGCGTGAGGCGAAGAAGGCGATCGTGATTCAAACGCTGGTCTACGGCTCGATGATCACCGGCATGTTCATCATGACCGCGCACCTGCCGAACATGATTTTGGTCGAGATGTTCGGCAAACACGGCTTCAACATCGGCTACCTCGACTGGATGCTGTTGCAGTTCCCCTACCTCGGCATGTTTGTGCTGACGCAATGGTGGGTGCGCTATCACTTCAAGATCAAAGGCGTCGAAATCGCCGGCGGCCACAGCTCGATCCGCAAAATGCATAAGGAGCTGGGCCCGACGGCGACCGGCGAGTGGGTGCTGCTGGCGGTGTTTGCCGGCGTGGCGCTGTTCTTCATGCTCGGCAAGAACAGCCCGATCCTGAAAGTGCACAACGTGCAGCTCGGCATCGTGGCGCTGGTCGGGTTCCTGGTGTTGTTCATCCCTGGTTTATTCCCGTTTAAATGGAAACAGGTGCAGGACCGCACCATGTGGGGCACGTTCCTGCTGCTCGGCGGCGCGCTCACCATGACCGCGGCGATGACCAAGTCCGGTCTCGCCGGCTGGATGGCCGATGGCATTCACGGCATGGTCGTGGGCCATACGTGGTGGATGGTGCTGCTCATTATGATGGTGGGCACGCACGTTATTCGCATCGGCATGCTGTCGAATGTGGCGGCGGTGGCGATGTTGGCGCCGATCCTGTTCGAGCTGGGCAAGCAGCTCGGGCTGCACCCGGTGGCGTTCACCATGCTCGTGGCCGATACCGACACCTTCGCCTACATCCTGCCGACGCAGATTACGGCGGCGGTGATCGCCTACGGCACCGACACCTTCAGCACCACCGACTACGCCAAGGCCGGCTGGGTGTGCGTGCTGCTCGCGATCGCGTACGGCATCCTGATCATGGCCCCGTGGTACGCGTTCCTCGGCATGCCGGTGTGGGATCCCGCGGCGCCTTGGCCGTTCGCTAAGTAATTGGTAGCGGCGCCCGCCCCGCCCGGGGCGGGCGCCGTTGTTTTCGTTCCCCCGTTTGTTCGCAGAGGCCCGCTCCATGAAAAAACTGACCGATACCGAATTGAAACAGAAGCTCGGCGACTACATCGCACCGCCGGGTCTGTACCAGCTGACCAAGGACATGCCATTTCTCGGCAAGGTCTCGTGCAACGTCGACAGTATCGTCGCCGGCTCGTGGCAGGAGATCGTCATCGACTACGAGCTGGGCGGATCTGGCATGGCCGACGGCTCGTGGTTCAAGGCGACGTTTCGTTTCTATTCCGACTGGGCGCTGTTCCAGACGACCGACCCGGCCGGGGCGAACTACATCTCGGCCGAATATCACGCGGCGCCGACGCTGCCCGGTCAAAGCCCGGCGACGGTGCAGAAGCTGTCGGTGCGCTTCGACCAGAAGGGTCACGAGCGGCCGTTCCAGAAGGCGGTCATCGTCGATACCTTCGACGGCTACCTGAAGGCGGGCGACCACATCGTCATCCGCCTCGGCGACCGCCGCTTCGGCGGTCCGGGCACGCGCGTGCAGACGTTCGTCGAGGAGAACTTCAAGATCCGCTGCTACGTGGATCCGCTCGGCACCTCGCGCTTCGCGGCGGTGAATCCCGATCTCGTGATCCAGATCGTCCCGGGTGTGCCGGCGCAATTGCAGTGGGCCGGCTCGCGGCTGGTCCAAGCCGGCCAGCCGGTGCCGCTGCGCGTGCGCGCCGAGGACGAATGGGGCAATGCCTGCTGGAACCGCGGCGAGGAAGTTGTCGTCACGGCAACGTTGAACGGCAAGCCGGTCTACGAGAAAAAGGCGACGCTCGCCGCCAAGGGGTGGGCGGTGCTGCTGCTGGAAGACCTGCCGACTCGGGACGTCGGCGAGCTCGCCGTCACCGCGCGCCTGCCCAAGCACCCGTGGGTCAAACCGCAGACGTTCTATGTGTCGGTCGAGAAAAACTTCGAGGCACCGCGTATTTACTACACCGATCTGCATGTGCACTCGGAAGACACGATCGGCACCAACTCGACGACGTACAACCTCACCTACGGGCGCGACGTCACCGGCCTCGACGTGCTTGCGTTCGCGCACAACGACTTCAACATCACCACCGAGAAGTGGAAGAAGACGGTCGAGCTGATCCGCGAGATCTCCAAAGACGGGTCCTTCGTCGCCTATCCCGGCACCGAGTGGTGCGGTTCCTCGTGCGCCGGTGGCGACCACAACGTCGTGTTTCTGCACGACGGCGAACCGGAGTTTCCGTTCCTGAAGACCGGCGAACATGTTCGTTCGGTCGAGTGGAACGAAGACATGGGTGCCAAAAATCAGGTCGAGCCCGGCGCGTGGCCGCTGGAAGAGCTGTGGGCCGCGTACGCCAAGGACCCGGAGGGGCACTTGCTCATCCCGCACGTCGGCGGCCGGCGCTGCATCCTCGACTGGCACTATCCGAAACTGGAACGCCTAATCGAGATCGGCTCGAGCTGGGGTCATTTCGGCTGGCTCTATCAGGAAGCCATCGAGCGCGGCTACAAACTCGGCGCTTCGATGGCCGGCGACGAACACCGCGGCCGTTGCGGCGGCGGCGTGCCGGGCACCGCCGTGTTCGGCACCAAGGGCGGCATCTCCGGTGTCATCGCGCCGGAGCTGTCGCGCAAAGCGATCGCGCAGGCGCTGCGCGCGCGCCACACGTTCGCCTCCACCGGCGAGCGCACCTTCGGTATCACGCGCTGCGGCAACCACATCATGGGCGACGAGTTCACCCACCAGGGACCCGCCACCATCGAGTATCGTTTCCTCGGCGATGCGGGCTGGGACGAGATCGTGGCGTACGACCACACGGGTGCGTTCTGGCGCCGCGATCTGCAACAGGAACTCGGTTATTCCGATCGCAAGATTCGCTTCCGCTGGGGCGGCGCGCGCGTGAAGGACCGTTACCGCTGGGCCGCGTGGAAGGGAAAGATCACCATCACCAACGCCGTGATCAACGACTTCACCGGTCGCGGCTTCGAGCACATCGAGGAGACGTGCTGGCGCCAAAGCGCCACCGAGGTCGGCTTCAAAAGCGATACCT
>JBKHXU010000187.1:0-7334 GCA_046565865.1 Gammaproteobacteria bacterium
CGGTTATCTCGCGTTGGCGCTTTCGGCTTGGTCGCTAGCCAGCTTTCTCATCAAAAGAAAGAAATCAAAACATTCAAATGCAAAACAAAACACCTAACTCGTCGTTCGTGCCGACGCCCGGGACAGCGCGCCAAGTTTCGTCTTGCGTCCGTGGCGGGCGCGGCACAACAACACGTTATGCCTTCTAAAGCGAGCGCCAAATGAACGGGGAAACCTACGAAAAAGCAAAAAAGCAATCGGAAGAAATCGCCAAACTTTTGGAAGAGGGAAGCCTCACGGCAGAAGAAAGACAGAAACTGGAAACACTACAGGCGCAATTAGCCGGGGTTTTGTCTCGTCCCTGGTTACCGTTCGGTTGGACTCGCCGACTGATAATGGTCGTACTGTTCTTGGTTGGCGCGTATGGACTAGCGGAAGGAAACGGTTACTTTCTCTTAGCTTGGTTGCTTTTGCTGCTTTTCTCTCCTCGCGTCGTCGGAGAATTCAACGTTGTACTCGGGAAGGTCTCGAGAGCTTCAACGTAATGGTTAGGCATCGATTAATGGGGCCACATCGATTAATGGGGCCAGGCTCGACTTTCTCTCCCCTAAACCTCGGCAGAGCCCGTAGGGCGCAATAGCGCAGCGTATTGCGCCGCATGCGAGGGAACGAGTCGTCCGCCCCATGCCTAACTGCCGACGCGCCTGGCATCCGGGCGGAACCTATTTTTTCACCGCCAATCTGCTGGAGCGCCGCGACAACAATCTTTTGGTTCGGTATATCGACGCGCTACGCGCGGCGGTACGTCGCGTCCGTTGCGCTCACTCGTTGATACATGCGTGGGAGCATCTCAACCGATTACCGTGCGCACATGGATTACGTTCATTTCAACCCGCTGAAGATCGACTCCAACAAAAATGCCAAGAACAAAACGCAAACGTCGAAGCTGCCCGCGGCGACCTGTAGTAGCTGAGCACAAGTCCCATGAGGTATCACGGAAGTTGCCATTGCGGTGCCGTACAGTTCGAGATCGAGGCGCCGGAGCACATCGAGGCGAGCGAGTGCAACTGCTCGACGACGTCGACCCCGAGCGTGGTAGTGTCGGCCCGGACAACTTCGATCATAGCGGCATACCGTCCAGGACGTTCAAGCGGTGACAAGACCAGCCAGTAGCGTTCGCGCGAAAGGTATTGCGGCCTGACCGCATCCTGGCGGCCGCACCGGCGAGACCGGCGGCCTCGCGATCGGTTTATCTCGTCCTATACTTCTTAGACATAGTCGCGCTTTGTGCCTACTGATCAAGGGATTCATCAATGAAAGCACGGGCCAACCGCTCACCTGCTTACCCATCCGCGGAGTTATCCAAGCTCCCCGATATCGTTCTCGCCGACGCGGATGCGACCTCCTTTGACGAGATACTGCGCGATGCATTGCGCGCCATTCGGGTGCATCTCGGTATGGATGTCGCGTTCGTTTCCGAATTTTCGGACGGCAAACGGATATTTCGTCACGTCGATTCCCGGTGGGACAACCCGCCGATCCAAGTCGGCGATTCCAACCCGCTCGAGGAAAGCTACTGCCAACGCATCGTAGACGGGCGCCTGCCCGAGCTGATTCGGGACACCGCGCTTGTTCCGGCGGCGCTGGAACTGCCGGTGACGACCGCCCTGCCCGTGGGGGCCCATCTTAGCGTGCCGATTCGCCTTCGCGATGGCACAACGTATGGCACCTTCTGCTGCTTCAGCACTACCCCCGATCCGTCGCTGCAAGAACGCGACCTCGCCATGATGCGCGCGTTCGGGGACTTCGCCGCCAAACATATCGACCGGCAACTTGACGCCGATCGCGCCCGCGATGAAATTCGGGAGCGCATCGGGTCCGTGCTCGACGACGGACGCCTTAACATCGTCTATCAGCCGGTTTATCACTTCGAAGAAGACCGGGTTGTCGGGTTCGAGGCGTTGACCCGGTTTTCCGCCACGCCGATTCGCGCGCCGGACGTATGGTTCAAGGAAGCCGCGCAAGTCGGGCTCGGCGAAGCGCTCGAAATAGCGGCGATCGAGGCGGCATTGCGGGGGCTCGGTCGCTTACCGAAGGATATCTACATCGCCGTGAACGTCTCGCCGGAAAACGTCGTCAGCGGCGCAGTTGCGCGCGCCCTCGCGGGCAAGGCGCTCGACCGGATCGTGCTCGAGGTCACCGAGCACGTCGCCATCGCCGACTATGCGCGATTCGCGGCGATGCTCGCGCCGCTGCGCCAGAAGGGACTGCGCCTGGCGGTCGACGACGCCGGCGCGGGCTACGCCAGTTTCCGGCACATCCTTAAACTGCAACCGGATTTCATCAAGCTCGACATAAGCATCACGCGCGACATCGACACCGATAGAACGCGGCGTGCGCTGGCGGCCGCGCTCATTCGCTTCGCGGAAGAAACGGGGAGCGTCATCATCGCGGAAGGCGTCGAAACGGTTTCCGAGCTCGATGTGTTGCGGCGCCTGCACGTAAACAAGGCGCAGGGATATTTCATCGGCCGCCCGACACCAATCGAGAGCGCGACCGCGTTGTTGAACCTGCGTGTGAAATCCAATATTTGACGCTAGCGATTACAGCTTCCCGACGACGCAGGACCGCATGCGGGGGAGCGAGTCGTCCACCTCATGCCTAACGGAACGAAAAACAAAACTACGCGGCGTAATGCAGAGTAAATGAAGCCGCACGTCAGCGCTGCGCCGACTACCTGATACAAATCGGGCATTCCGCCTTCGCCGGACGGCCCACGTGATCGGTGCGTTGCGGTCGGCTAATCCCATCTCGTTGGGTCATGCGCGCGTAGAGTTTGCGCTCGGCGTCGATGGTCGCGTACTCGTGCTTGTACGGATACAAGACGGCGCTCATGCCGCCCTGGGCGATGAATTCGCGCGTATGGACGAGCATGCCCTGCACGTGCAGCAATTCGTGCAGCAATACATCTGCGGGCGAGGCAATGCAGTGCGGATTATTTTCGCATTGGTTATAACGCTTCAGCTGCGCCGCCGCCCGCGTGTTGAAGTGCACCGTCGCGCTATCGACGTGAAAGACATTGCCAGTGGCCACCGTCTGCCAGCGATGTTCATCGTAGCGCAGACGCCAGTTCTTGTTCTTCAGGCTATCGAACACGGCGACCACCTCGGGAAACGAGCTGTAGTAGTTCGCCATCTGCCGAAAATCGTCGGTTAAGTACCTCGGATCGGCATCGCCCGGTTCATGCCGCTGTCGAAGCAAATCGTAAATCCGATCGGCCGCGATAGGATCAACCGCTCCAGATCTATTCGCGGCCGATGAGAATAAGACCGACGATCCCCCGGAGTGGTCGCCGGCGTCGTTCGATGAAAGTTTGAGCTCGACCTGCCGCGGCTCCAGATGTCTTTCCACTTCGGACGCCGCACCTAAGGTATCCGCGTACGCCACCCCTTCCAGCAGCAACCCCGCGGTGAACACCAACATCGGCACCCACCGTCGGCGCCGTTCGCGCGCCACCGGCGTCGCCGCGTCGTATCGACGCTGATCTTCTTTTAACGCGAACCCGCGGCGGCCGTAGTAATCCGCTATCGCCTCAAAAAGATCCGGCCGCTGGGCCTGCAAACCGCGGGGGTAGACAATGTGCGGCCGGTTGTCGATGACGCACGGATGCACATAGACGCGATCGCGGGTAACGGATAGCGGCGTACCGGCCGGAACCAGCCGGCGGATGGTGGTACTAAGCCGATGAAAAACTTTTGCTTCTGCCAACATGCGGCATTCGTCCAGGGGCCATACCAAAATGACAGTCGACACCAAAAAGGAGTCGACCACCGACCACAACAAAGGTGCAAGACAAATGCCAAACCTGCCCGTGGCTCGGCAAAGATTGGCTTTGGAAGACCGGGCGCTAGCCTATCTACGACGCTGCCCCTGTGGCACCCTCCACACTTTTCACTGCCGGTCGGTCAGACGGTCGAAACGTCGGCCCTCCTCCAAAAGCCTCGGCACGATTCAACGCAATAGCCCCGCCGTATCTTCGAAGCCGGCAACACGCCGCGAAGCTGGATAGGTATTGAACTGCGATGCCGCGGTCTGCGAGTGACCGGCACCACCGGTTCTTCGAATACGGCGGCCCGTTCGTCTGAGAGGGGCTTGGCGGACGTCATCGGTTGCAACGACACGGAAGAGAAAGACATCCGTGCTGTGGCCTGGAACATCGCCAACGATTGGTCCAACTTCTCGAGTTCGCGGGAAAAGGCGACGGGGAAAGCCTGGGTTCCTGCATCGAAGATCGCTTCTCCAAAAACGGCGAGGTCGAGTGCGCACACCAGGATAAGTGCAAACAAGATGGCGCTAAGTGCAAGCTCGGTTTCGGCGCGGGGTTGAGCAAGAGAGTAAAGCTCTATCAAACTTTTTTCGACAACATTGCTTCAATGCCGCAGGCGGATCGTCGGGCTTGTTACGCCGCGCTGATGACGCATGAGTTTTCCCACACGTGCGAGCACTACGCGGAACGCGGACCGGAAGCCCGTGCCGTCGCTGCGTTCGATTATTGAAACGGTCGATTCCCGGTATTGAGCGGCTTGAAACTCGATGACGATTGCGGGCTCAACGACTGACGAATGCACCTGATCAAGCACCGGCGCTGGTCGCCGAACTCGGCACGCGCAGCGTAGGGGTCTTGCTGCGGGTGGAATAAACGGGGTCGGCGGGTCTAGCGCTGTTCCAGCGGCAGCGCCATTTTTCCGTAGCGAGAGAGCGCGGCGCGACGCTCGCGGGCGATGCGCCGGACGACGCCGACAGAGGGCTTGAGCTCCACGGCCGCCGCTAGCGCCTCGTCGACCGAGGCGGTCTTGCGCGCCTGACCCGGGGCACCCGCGAACTGCGGTCTGTGAGGTTCCTCAAAGTTGTTTCTCATCCTGATGCCCTCGCGCTTGCGTATGGGGCAGTATACAACTGCGCGTTACACGTAGACCAGCACACGATTGTCGTCCGAACTCATTGGTATAGGGGAACGTCGACAAGACCTCCGACCGCTTTATCAAGCGTGCGCCACACCAAACAAACGATCCACCGAGTCGGTAAGGAGCCATGCCCGCGTTGGGGAATATGTCGCACTCGGAACGATCCGATGATGACTCACGCGATGTTGCAAAATGGGGCGACCCCATCCCGTCTCGCGGTTGATACACTGGTGCTTTATCGGGAGCTTCAACAATGTCCAATCCGCGCAGGGAACAAACATGAAAACAATTGAAGTCGCTTGTTCGTGTGGTGCCGTTACATTGCGGTTGAGCGGCGAGCCGATAACTCAGCTCTATTGCCACTGCGACGATTGCCAGCGGGTCCACGGCGCGGCGTACGTGCCGGAGGTCATATATCCGTTGGACGCCATCACCGTGGTGCGGGGCGAGGTAACGACCTGGACGCTGAAGACAACGCCCCGCTCCCGCTGCCGCGTGTGCGGCACGCCTTTGTTCGCCAAAGTTCCGAGCTTTGGCATCAGCAGCGTAAACGGATATCTACTTCCCGCCGGGACGTTCAAGCCGGAGTGTCACATCAATTGCAAGTATGCGCTGCTTCCGGTCAGCGACGGCCTTCCGCACTTTGCAGCCCTGCCCGCAGCCTTCGGCGGTTCCGACGAGACGGTTGACTGGTAGCGGTGAGCGTTCGGGCCGATCGTATTTCGCGGCTTACCGGATATGGCGAGATCGATACTCGGCGCTGGCGTCAGAACACCTTTTACCGATTGGACGCCGGCGACGGCGTCAGAGTCTGCGTCAACACCTGAAGGTCGGCGATCGTAGTATCCAACGCGCGCGCGGTGGCCGCGCCGTTTTGATTGGCGTTCTGCACTACCGCCGTATCCGACACGGCCGTGACGCCGGTTGGCGTCAAGTCGTTACCGACTACACGCTTGACGTCTTGCAGATTCGCAACGAACGGGACGAACGCCTCGCGCGCCTCGGCGAGTGATCGGTCGATGTTTTGGATGCGCTCCAACGCTTGCGCGCGCCGCTCTTCGCTCAAGGCCTTGAGCTCCGGATTCTGCACGTCCGCCTGCGACTTCTGCCAACCCGCGAGCCATTCTTGGCTGCGGCTGCGCATCTGGCGCGATTCCTTTTCCACCGTCGCCGCCTGTTGCGCGATCCTGTCGGTATCCTTGGCGTATTGCTGGTACGCCGCGCGTAGACGGCCGGGCGGAGCGCTCGTCAGCCCATTGAGCGAAACCAGCGTTTTATCGATCTGTCCGCGCGTGGCCATCATCGAGTCGCGCAGATCGACCAGCGAGCTCGATGTCGCGTCTTTGCGCTCCACCGCTGTGCTCGCGCAACCTACAAACCCGAGCGCTACAACAACAATACCGATCCAACGTATCTGTCTATTCATGACAACTCCTTGTCGATGTCTGCGATCGAGCCGAGCAGCACCTCGAACGGCGGGCCCTCGGCAACGGTCGAGGATCCATCGCCGAAGGGGCGGACCGGTGTGTTACAGGCGCGGCGCGCTTTCCGCGCTGCTGCCGAAGTAGGCGCGGACTTGCTTCGCCCACGTTGGATCGGACATGTCGGGCCATTTACTCTTATCGAACCCGGGCGCGTGTTGCAGACGTACTCGCTCGATGTCGAGCGTGAAGCCTTTGTTCTTCGGGTCGAGCGTCAATGCGTCCCACGGCACGGCGAAAAGCTTGTCACCCATGCCGAGGAAACCGCCGAACGACAACACCGCGTAACTCACCGCGCCGGTGCGCGTGTCCAACATGATTTCCTTGATGTCGCCGAGATCCTCGTCGTTTTTGTTGCGGACGTGATCGCCAATCAGGGTGCTTGCACCCATCAGTTCCGGGCCGGGCCCGTGACGCATATCGGGTCCGCGGGTGGCGCTGTCGTTCGCTGACGGGTTCGGGGTTTTGATAGTTCGATCCTGCTCGGTCATGTTTATCTCCTGCGCTACGGCCGCGCTGCTACCGAAAGTTTTCGCCTGAAGTAGGTCGGCGAGTTAAAACGAGGGCGGGGTCAACCGCGCTTCTGAAGATCGTCCTTGAAGTCGCCGTAGCCGGCCTGGACGCGACCGCCGGTTTGTTGCGCGCGCCCTTTCGCGCCGATCGCCTTGTTACGGAAAAGCCTGCCGGTCATTTCCTTGACCTTGCCGCTTACTTGACTGAGTCGACCTCTGAGCTGGTGCGTGTTCATGCTTACTCCGGACAATTCGGTTCGTGACCACCACGGCGGTGGTAGTCAAAAGTTGAAAACCAAGGCCAACAGTATCCGCCCTAAACGAAGTTTGATTTGTTCGATACCGCACGCACGCTTCTCCGTATCCCCGCGGAAGAAAAAGGCTCTTTGGCGAAGTGC
>JBKHXU010000188.1:0-9586 GCA_046565865.1 Gammaproteobacteria bacterium
AACCGCTGTTGCCGGTATTGCTGTTGTTCGGCGCCATCGCCTATAAGAGTACCGCCGTCCGCGATGGCGGCCGCGGCGCGTCTAGGATAGGCCTGGCCGCGCTATTCGCGGTTTCGGTCGCCGGCTACATGGCAATCAATTTGCGCAGCTATCTAACGCCTCCCGAATACCCCCGGCACTCGCTGATCCGGGCGCAACTCGACGCACCGCTCGATGACGGCCGATCCCTGATCGACTGGATCAATCGCAACCTCGCGATGGACCGGCCGCTGTTCGCAACCGACGGCCAGGCGACCGGCTACCTGCTGAAACGCAAGGTGGTCGCCCTTACCTCCGCCGAGTACAGCGACCAGGCGTGGACCGCCGACGCAGTGCGCGCGACGATGGAGCGATTCGATGCGACTCACCTCATTATCTACTACGGCTTGAGCGATCAAACTTCGGTGATACGGCAATCACCGTTCCTGCAAGAGCTGTCGCGCGGAGCGCTGCCCGATTGGCTGCGGGTCGTCGCCGACAATCACAAGGTTCGGATACTCGCCATGACCGATCCCAACCGTGCCACACTCCCCACCAAGCCCGTCGTCAACCAAGAGTCCAACCACTCGTGACCCAACCGAAACCTGTACCGACATCCACTCCCCTCGCGGGAACTCGGCGTTATCCGTCGATTTCCGTCATTGTCCCGACCTATAACGAGGCCGAGAATCTTCCATTGCTGCTCGATCGCCTGGACCGGCTTCGGCGCGCGCATGGATTGACGCTGGAACTGCTGATCATGGACGACAACAGCCGCGACGGCACCGCTGGCGTTATCGCCGCCCAACCTCGGGACTGGGCGCAATTGATCGTTCGTGCGCGCGATCCCGGGTTGAGTCAGGCGGTGTGCGACGGGTTACGTCGCGCGCGATACGACGTGCTCGTGGTCATGGACGCCGACCTCAGTCATCCGCCGGAGGCGATTCCACATCTAGTGGCCGCGATCGCAGACGGATACGACTTCGCGCTCGGTTCGCGCTACGTCGTGGGCGGCTCGACCGCCGACGATTGGGGATTCCTCCGCTGGCTCAACAGCCGGGTGGCGACGCTGCTGGCGCGCCCCTTCACCAGCGTCAGCGACCCCATGAGCGGATTCTTCGCGCTTCGGCGCGAGGATTATCTCAAGGCGATGGACGCGTTGAGCCCGGTCGGCTACAAGATCGGTCTCGAACTCATCGTCAAGTGCGGCTGCCAGAAAATCAAAGAGGTCCCGATTCACTTCGCGAACCGGCAACATGGCGAGAGCAAGCTGACGCTGCGCGAGCAGTTGCGCTATATCAAGCACATCCGCCGGTTGGCCACGTACAAATATGGAACCTGGTCGCACCTGCTTCAGTTTTTGGTGGTCGGCGGACTGGGGACGGTGGTGAATCTCGCGGTGCTGACGGCGCTGTTGGCTTTCGGGGTTTCGATCAACGTGTCGCTCGCCGTCGCGATCGGCGTATCGATGATATCGAACTTCCTGCTCAATCGCCGGTTCACCTTCGGCTATGCGCTCGACGACCCGATGCCTAGGCAGTTCCTCGGATTCGTCGGCGCAAGCGCGCTCGGCGCCATCGTCAACTACGCCGTCGCCAACAGCCTCGTCAACGCGTTTCCGCGGGTCCTGCCCCAGCTCGCCGCGTTGGTTGGCATTCTCGCCGGCAGCGGACTGAATTTTTTGTTCAACCGGTTTGCCGTATTCAAACGACGTCACTATCGAGCCGATGGATCATAATCGCGTCCGGGGTACGTGAACGCCCGGATGGTTACGGCTCAGCGCTTGCGCTAGGCTCGACCATCGCTTACCACTCACACGAAAACGCTGATGCGTCGACGCCTATTGCTGCACCTGTTGTTGGCCCCCGCGGCGTTGCCGATGGCCTGTACCAAGCGCAAGCAAGCAAAAGATACGCCACCACCGCCGATGCGTCCCGCCGCCCCGAGCGGTCGAGTGCGCCCGCCGGCGATTGCCGAGCACGACATGACCGGGCGGCCGCGCGCGAAACCGCGAGCCACGATGGGCGCATTGGAGGCGGAACCGGGCGCGCGTGTTGCGCCGCCGAAAGAGGATGGGAAACCGCCGCGGAAACGGACCGATTAGACCCGCACCAACCCTACGCTCTGCAGCAACCGCGCCAAACCGCGATCGATCTCGGTCGGCGGCGTCGCCCCTGCTATCGCACGCAGTCGATCCACCGCCGCACACGAACGAACGATATCCCCCACCCGCGCCGGCGCATGCTGCCGTTCGATCGTCGCGCCAACCGCGCGCTCGAGTGCGCTCAGGAGCTGCAACAGCGAACACTCCACTCCGCGACCGACATTGATGGTCTGTCCGGCAAACTTCGCCTCGGTGAGCGAACGCACCAGGATATCAACCAGGTCGCCGACATAGACGAAGTCGCGCGTCTGGTTGCCGTCGCCGAACAAGGTTACCGGACGTCGCTCCCGCAGCCGGTCGACGAAAATACTGATGACGCCGGAGTACGGCGACGACGGATCTTGGCGCGGACCGTAGATGTTGAAGAAACGGAACGCGGTACCGACGATTCCGAACTTGCGACCGTAAAATCCGAGATAGTATTCGCCGCTCAGCTTATCGGCCGCGTAGGGCGTGAGCGGATTCGGCCGGCTGTCTTCGCGCACCGGCAGCGCCGCCTCGTCCCCATAGATGGCGGCCGAGCTGGCGTACACGATGCGACGCACACCGTGAGCGCGCGCGCCTTCGAGCACGTTGAGCGTCCCCACCAGATTGGTCTCATGCGTACCGCGCGGATCGTCCACGCTCGCCTGGACCGAGGCGACCGCGGCCAGGTGCACGACCGCGTCGACGCCAGCGGCGGCGCGCTGCACGACGTCCGATTCGCGAATGTCCCCGCGGACGAACTCCAGGCGCTCATGTGTCGTCGGGAGGTTGGCGCGCTTACCGGTGGAAAGATTGTCGAGCACCCGCACCCGCGCTCCGACCGCCAGCAGCGCGTCGACCAGATGCGAGCCGATGAAACCGGCGCCGCCGGTGACCAATACGTTCATGTTTGTGATACCCGTTTGTTCGATTGAACACACGCCCGGCTTCATGCCATAAAACCGGCGTTTGTCCTATAATCTAGCCGTTCCATCCCATCAAAGATACCGGACTCGTTGCTCGGCATCGGTCGGCACGACGGAACAACTTCCAACAAACGCACACAAGGGGCGATGTCGCATGAGTACGATTGGGGTAGTAGGGCTGGGATATGTCGGACTCCCGCTCGCTGTCGAATTTGGCTGCGTGCACCGCACTATCGGCTTCGATCTCAACCAGGCGAAGATCGCGAGCTACAAAAACTACGTTGATCCTACCGGGGAAGTGGCGAGCGAGGATCTGCGGCGCGCCAAAAAACTTTTCGTCACACACGACCCCCAACATCTGGCGGAGGCCGACTTCATCATTGTCGCGGTCCCGACCCCCATCGACAACGCTCACCTGCCCGATTTCGCGCCCCTCGTTGGCGCCAGTGAAATCGTCGGCAAGCACATGAAGCGCGGCGCCATCGTGATCTACGAATCGACGGTATATCCCGGCGCCACCGAAGAGGTTTGCATTCCGATCCTGGAACGGCATTCGGGCTTGAGCTGGCGGCGCGATTTCCACGTCGGCTACTCGCCCAAGCGCATCAATCCCGGGGACAAGGAGCACACGCTGACGACAATCGTGAAGGTGGTTGCCGGTGACGACGACCCGACGTTGGACGCCGTTGCCGAACTCTACGCCTCGGTGGTCAAAGCCGGCGTGCACCGCGCCTCCAGTATTAAGGTCGCGGAAGCGGCCAAGGTCATCGAAAACACGCAGCGCGACCTCAACATCGCGTTCATGAACGAACTGGCGATCATCTTCAACAAGCTTGGCCTGGATACCCTGGAGGTGCTGCGGGCCGCCGGTACCAAATGGAATTTTCTGCCGTTCCGCCCCGGCCTCGTCGGCGGTCACTGCATCGGCGTCGATCCGTACTACCTCACGTACAAGGCGGAGATGATCGGCTACCACCCGGAAGTGATTCTGGCGGGGCGACGGATCAACGACGGCATGGGCAAGTACATCGCCGAGCAAACCATCAAGCAAATGATCGCCGGCGGCAGTTCCATCAAAGGCGCCAAGGTCAACGTGCTCGGCCTCACGTTCAAAGAAAACGTCCCGGACCTTCGCAATTCGCGCGTCATCGACGTAATCAACGAACTGCGCGCGTACGGTGTCGACGTGTACGTGCATGACCCGGTCACCCTGCCGGATGACGCGAAACATGAGTATGGCATTGACCTAGTGTCGTGGGACGCGCTGCCGGTGGCGGACGCCATGGTCGCCGCCGTCGCTCATCGGCCCTTTCTCGACCGAGACGCGCGCGCGCTTGCGGGGCGCGTCGTCAAAAACGGTTGCTTCGTCGACGTCAAGGCCGCGTTCGACGCGGCCGCGCTGCAACAGACCGGGCTGCGGGTATGGCGGTTGTAATCGATCGATGATTTCGGGCGGAACTAATGGCGCCTACGCCTTATCTCGGCGAACGGGTGCTCCAGCCGCCCGTCATGGTTGGAATGCAAGACGACGTCCCACGTATCTGGTGAGAATACATCAAGGTGTAGCGGATTGTAGTAGACGATTCGCGTTGCGCGCGATCGCAGCAACGGTTCGAACTCGACCATCACGTTCGCGTTAAAAGGGTTGTACATATAAAGCAGATCGAACGACGCCGGCAACTGCCGGCGCGCGTCGCCGATAAGGACGCGCACGTTTGGGTAGCCCCTCAGTCGCTCCGCGGTGGCCCGGGCGACGGTTTCGTCGACCTCGATTCCGGTGATGTCGAGGTCCATATCGAGACTGAGTAAATAGTTTATGACCCGGCCCTTGCCGCAGCCGATGTCCACCACCTTGTCGCCGCGCCGTAGCCGCCCATCCAGCATCAGCGCGAGCGCATCGTAGGAACTGTTAGCGATTTCGTAATAACCGAGATTGGCATAGCGACTCGCCTGCGTACCGCCCAAAAACCCTCCGTAGCGCAGATCCCCGCTAAGATGTTTCGCTACCCGAGCTACACTCCTCCACCACCCTGGTGCCCTGCTCATTTGCGTCTCCCACTCGACTGGTTAGTACAACGTCACACTCCGTAAAAGCGGTTAGGTTATGCTTCACCCATGAACTTCGCGAGCCTGTTCCCGCCCGGCGTCGTCGCGGTGTCGTCCGAGACCGACGTGCCGGAAGGAACCCTGTTCGACGCCGAAGCCGCGCTCGTGCGCAGTGCCGTCGCCAAACGCGTGCGCGAGTTCAGCCTCGGTCGGTTGTACGCGCATATGGCGCTGCGCCGACTCGGTATGGACGACGGTCCAGTACTGGCCGGTGCGCATCGCGAGCCACGCTGGCCACCGGGAGTGGCGGGCAGCATTACGCACTGCGACGGGTTTTGCGGCGTCGCCGTGGCGCGCGCCCCGATTCGCGGCATCGGCGTCGACGCAGAAAGACGCGGTCCACTCCCCGATGGCGTCTCTGGCCTCATCCATACGCCGGCCGAACGCCGGTGGCTGGAAACCGCAGCGACCGGGAATGCCGCCGATTGGGCCGTGCTCTGCTTCAGCGCGAAGGAAAGCGCGTACAAATGCCAGTTCCCGTTCGCCGGACTCCTGCTCGAGTTCACCGATATCGAGATTACCCTGGGCGACACGCCCGGCGAGTTCATCGCCAACATCTACGGACCCGGCGACATGCCGGCGGAGCTACGCATCCTGCGCGGGCGGTATGCCATCGGCGTCGATCATATCTACACCGCGGTGATCCTTTAACGGTATTCCTCGGCGCCGGTCCGATTTGCCGGCCCCGGCGCACCCTTGCTTTCTTGCCGCTGCATCCAGTCGGTAATAAGCGCGATCAGCCGGCGACGATCGCTCTCCAAAATGAACGTGTGATCGACCTCCGGCAGGTAGTCGACCTGCAACGCATCACGCGGTCGGATGGAGCGGAACATGTCGTAGAACTGGCCGCGGTAGTTATAGTACTCGTCTACGCCGCCCGTATAGATGTGCAACAAATGCGCCCCGCGCATGAGCAGCTGCTCAATCTCGCGCTGCACCGTACTCCGCGGCGGCAACGTTCCCAAATCCAGCATGTACTCGGTGCTCTCGGACGGTTTCGATCGCAACGTGCGCCATATCCGCGGCACCACACCAAGCCACCTGCGCGGGTCAGCCAGGCGCTTACGGTAGTGGCGCCAATAGTAGCCAACGGTGGGGTAGTAGTATCCGTCCAGGAACACGGCACCGGCGACACGCGTATCGGCGACAGCGACGCGATGCGCAAGATCGGCGCCGGAGCAGATACCGAGCGCAATAAAGCGCTGCGCGCCGACGCGCGCGCCGAGAAAGTCCATCGCGGCCTGGGCCTCGCGCACCATGCGCGCTTCGTGCGACAGCCCGTCGCCGGCGCCGTCGCTCTCCCCGATTCCCGAGAAATCGAAGCGGAACGATGGGTAACCGATCGCCGCCAGTCGACGCGCGAGTTGCACGTACAACCGCGATGGCCCGACACGGTGCAGCAGCCCGGAATTCAAAAACAACGTCACCGGACGCTGCGCCGCATCGGCAGCCGCGGTCGGGCCGGCCCATATTCCGACCAGCGACTTGTGCGGTCCAAAACTGAAGGCGCGCTCGGTCATGTCGGTGCCTTCGTCACTAACGCGACGATGGTCTTGATGGCGGCGTACGGCATCAACACCTTTTCGATGCGGTCCAGCTGATCCCAGGCGTTCGCCGGGGGCACCAAGTGATATGCGACGCGGCCACCTTCGCGCTGCAACTGCGCGCGCAATGCATCGTATGGCGGCGACGTCTCGGAAACCACCAGCGAGATTTCCGCCGCGGGGATCGATCGGCCGAGCAGACTGAGCTGACGCAGGTCGCGGCGCAGCGTCGCAGAAAAGTGGTAGCCAAGCAGCAGCGCTTCGTCTTCCGTCGCAACTACGGTGCGCGGGGTTTGAAACCGGCCGGGATCCACCAGGCTTGCGGCGTGCAAACGTTCTAGCAACGCGAGATATTCGGCGCCGCTCACCACCGGATCCCACAGCACCAGGCGCGACGCGCGCACCGAACCGGCGACGGCGAAGGCCAGGCTCGCGCCCAAACGGACGCCGATCAGGGCAACCCGCGACGCACCCGATAGCTCGGTCAGCTCGCGCGCGGCGGTGACGATGTCCTGTTGCCAAGTGGCCAGCTCGACCGCGGCCTCGTCGCCGGCCGAATCGCCAATACCGGTGTACTCGAACCGCAATACGTCGCATCCGGCGCCAGCGAGCTGCCCGGCCAGTTGATGCAGCGCACGATGCGTGCGCATGTATTCCTGCCCTACCGGGCCACAAAGGAGTACCGCTTCGCCGCGTGTGCCTGCTGTCTCGGCCGGATAATAGGCGCCGTACAGGGGTGCCTCGGGCCGGCCGAAATACAGGGGATTCATATCGGCGTCAGTCGGACGAGCGGCCGGGGATCGGCAGGACCGAGCGGATCCGGTCTCGCCAATTGCGTGCGCCGGCGGCGGGCGTAGTCGGCGCCGGCGCCGCGCACAATGCGGCGATTTGTTGCAAGGTATTCATCAGCAGTGCGCGCGCGCTGATGCGAGTTCCGGTCGCCGCTTCGATGCCGGCGATGACCTGCATCGCGAGCAGCGAGTTGCCGCCGAGCTCGAAGAAGTTGTCATTGGTGCCGACGCGCTCGATGCCCAACGTCGCCTTCCATATCGCGGCGATCTTCTGCTCGCTGTCGGTGCCCGGCGCCGCGCGCTCCGCGCCATTGCCGTTGCCGGGCGCGACCGCGGCGCGCAACGCGGCGTAATCGATCACGCCACCGGCCGCGAGCGGAAAGCGTTCGAGTTCGACCACGTCCAACAATACCGTATCCGACCGGACGTGCCGACGCATGTGCTTGCGGATATCGGTTATCGACACCTCGCGCTCGGGGCGACGAGAATAATACGCGGTCAGGCGCGGCTCGCCCGACGGCTGCTCATGTACGAGGACCGCGGCGTGCTCCACCGCCTCATGTTCCGTCATGCGCGTGATCATTTCCTCGGGCTCGATCCGAACGCCGTCGATGACCACGCGGCTGTCGTGCCGGCCGGCAAAGTCAACCGTGCCGTCGTCGCGGTAGCTTCCGAGGTCTCCCGTCCGAAATAGCGGCCCACGCACATCGGCCGGGAACGCGGTTGGGAAATGCGCATCGGTCAATCGCGGCTGGTTCAAATACCCATCCGCCAGTCCGACCCCACCCACATATATTTCGCCTACGACACCAGCGGGGACCGGATGCAGTCGCCGGTCGAGCACATATATCGCCGCATGCGGCAGCGCTCGCCCGATGGACCGGTACTCGTCGGCAGCGGCCAGCCGATGGCAGGCGGACCACGCGCCCGTTTCCTCCGTCCCGTATAGCGTGTGGACATCCGCGCCGCGCTCCAACAACTCACGCGCCAACTCCCGCGGCAGCGGCTCCCCAGCGCACAGGATCTTCATGCCCGCCTTCGGTACCCAGCCCGCGGTCAACATCCGCCGCAGTCTTTGCGGCGTAGCGCTCAACACCGTCGCCGCCGAGCTCGCCAACAGCGCGACCCACGCACTATCGTCGACCGTTCGCTCCGGCGGCAGCAGTACCAGCCGCCCGCCCGCCATCATCGGCAGCAACATCGCGCACACGGAGCGTGCCACGACCTGCACCGACGGCACCAGGTGCATATCGGTCGGCGCCAGCGCGGTCGCCGACGCCACCCCGGACAATGCGCTCACGATCGCACGATGCGACAACTGCACCCCGACTGGACCGGTGCGTCCGCTCGATACGTAACAGATAAGCGCCGGCTCATCCTCCACCGGCGTCGGCGCCGGGTCTTGCTCCGATCGACGCGCGATCGCCTCGCGCGCGCTGTCGATATCGACCCGCACCAAATCCGGCGGCGTCGCGGCCGACAACGCGGAATGTGTAACCAACAGTGAAGCGCCCGCATCCTTCATGGCGTAGTCACGCCGACCCGGCGGATCGCGCGGATCGAGGAGCAGGCATGTCGCACCGGTCTTGAGTATTCCAAACAGTGCTTCGAGCAGTGCCGCTGACAGATCGAGACATACGCCGACGACCGTTCCCGGCCGCGCGCCAGCGGCCGTCAAGTGATCCGCCAACTGATTGGCGCGCCGATTCAATTGCTGGTATGTCACGTGCTCCGCGCCAACGACGAGCGCGATGTCGTTCGGCGCCGCTGCAGCGCGGCGCTCGAGGAAACGGTATACCGGATCGGCAGCAGGCGTTGGCTGCACCGCGGCATCCCGGTTGTTTAACACCCGCGCACGCTCGGCCGCGCCCATGAGCGCGATATCGCCGACGTTCCGGGTCGCCGGATCCGCCATCGCGGCCAGTGCGTTCTTCATGTGCTCGAGCATGCGGCCGACCACGGCCGCTCCATACACCGCGGGATCGTGCGTGATGAACAGCTTCAGCTCGCGCCCCGGGATCGCGATGAGGTTGATGGCGTAGCTGGTCTTTTCCTTCAGGTCGAGATGCTCGA
>JBKHXU010000189.1:0-5050 GCA_046565865.1 Gammaproteobacteria bacterium
GCACGGACGCGCCGCGCTGCAGATGCGCGAGGCAGCCGATGTTCGCGGTCGCAATCAACGCCGGTTTGCCGATCATCAATGCGTCCAGTTTGCGCGCACGCAATGCGGTGGAAAGCTGCGGCTGCAATATCGAATAGGTACCGGCCGAACCGCAACAGAGATGCGCGTCGGGCACCGGCGTTAGCGTGTACCCGAGCCGACGCAATACACCCTCGACCACACCGTTCAACTTCTGCCCGTGTTTCAGCGTGCACGGCGATTGAAACGCGATCGTTTTCGGAGAAACTTTTAACCGTGTCAAATCCTCGGCCGCCAGAACTTCGCCGAGGTCCTTCGTCATGCGCGCGATACGATCGGCCTTGGCCACATAAGCCGGGTCGTCGCGCAATAGGTGCCCATAATCCTTGACGTGCACACCGCATCCACTCGCCGTGGTGATCAGTGTCTCGGCGCCGGCCTCCACCTGCGGCCACCAGGCGTTGATATTGCGCCGCGCGAAGTCGCGCGCCGAGTCGGTATCGCCCAAGTGATGACTCATGGCGCCGCAACAACCAGCGCGCGGCGCGGCAATGACGCTGATACCGAGCCGGTCGAGCACGCGCGCGGTCGCGGCGTTGATGTTGGGCGCGAGCGCGGGCTGGACGCAGCCATCGAGGATCAACATGCGCCGCGCGTGGCGCGCTACGGGCCATGCCGTAGCCGGCGTGCGTGCCGGCACTGACTGGCGCAGCGACGGCGGCAGCAGCGGCCGCATCAGTTGACCGATGCGCAGGAGCGCATTGAAACGCTCGGGGAAGGGAAGTATCGAAAGCAGCGCATGCCGGCGAAACCGATCCCACATCGAGCGCGGCACCTCGCGCTCGATGTGCTCGCGGCCGATGTCGAGCAGCCGCCCGTAGCGCACGCCGGAGGGACACGTCGTCTCGCACGCGCGGCAGGTGAGGCAGCGGTCGAGGTGCAACTGTGTTGCCGCGCTCGGGGCGTGACCCTCGAGCATCTGCTTCATGAGATAGATGCGCCCGCGCGGGCCGTCGAGTTCGTCGCCTAACAATTGATACGTCGGACACGTCGCGTTGCAAAATCCGCAGTGCACGCAGGCGCGCAGAATCGCGTCGGCCTCTTGGCCCGTGGGCGTGTCGCGGATATCGACGGCGAGCGCGGTTTTCATGGCGGCGCGAGCATAACATAGCGGTTCCGGACCGAATGGCGAGCACTGCTGAAGTCCTAGGACGGCCCTCCCCAAACCCTCTCCCGCAAGGGGAGAGGGCTACCGCGCATAAACACTGGATGAGCTAGCTGCTGAGGACGCCGGATGCGCGCGTTGACGTCGTGGCGCCGACGCGGGAGTGACCAAGCGCCAAGGCGCCATCGCCGAGGAGTATTTGTACGAGCACCGCCACCGCCAAAAACACTGGATACTCCCAACCGCCGTTCGGCGCGCTGGACACCCAGCCGTTCGGCAAATGCACCCACGCCGCGCCGAGCAGTACTGGCAACGTCGCGGCCGCGACGACGCGGGTGCGGTAACCGACGATCAACAGCGTGCCGGCGATCAACTCCGCCGCGACCACGACGTACGCCAACCAACCGGGGAAACCGACCGTTTCAAAAAACTGCACGCTACCGGCCATCGTGAAGACCATGGGTTTGAGCAGGCCGTGGGCGATGAACATCACGCCCCATGCCAATCGTAACAATGCCGTACCGTATTCTGTCGTGCTTGTGTTCATCTCTGGTCTCCTTCGTTGTTAGAAAAAAGTGGTCTCAAAAGCATCTGGTCGAACTCGCCCCCTCCCATCCCCTCGCGGGGGAGGGCTAGGGTGGGGGAGCTCCGCGAAATCGGCAGCTAAGCCGCCACGTCGCACGCACAATCGATGGCATCGACGGCGTTGCCGCTCGCCGACCAGGCGGCGAAGCCACCCTCCATTTCCATCACCCGATAGCCTTGCGACGCAAGCTCAAGCGCCGCGGCCGCCGCCAGGTGACAGGTTTGCGAGTAGCAATAAAGAACGTTGAGCTTGTCGCGCGATGCCCCGCTCGCGGTATGCCAGGTGCCGTACGGCATGTTCACGGCGCCGGGGAGATGGCCGGCCGCGTAGTCGGCCGGCTGACGCACGTCGATGACTACGATATCTTCGTTGCGATCGAGCATGCCCTTCACTTCGAACGGGCCGGTGGTGAATGCCATTTTGGCGGCGAAGTATTCGCGCGCCTTGTCGGGATTGCCGGTGATCATGATGCGTCTCCTGTTGGATGAGTTGCACGGCGAACCGTGTAACCGCAGTGTGGCGGCGAATAGCGATTGGATCATCGGGGTTTCGGGCATAACATTCATGCCGCGCCGTCATGAATGACAAACGATGGAACACTTGAGCGATATCGCGGTTTTCGTGCGCGTGGTCGAGGCCGGCAGTTTTACGGCCGCGGCCGAGCAGCTCGGGCTGTCGCAGTCGGCGGTGAGCAAATGCGTCACGCGCCTGGAGACACACCTCGGCACGCGCCTGCTCAACCGCAGCACGCGCAAGTTCTCGCTCACCGAGGCCGGCAGCGCGCTGCATGCCCGCGGGCGGCGCGCGCTCGATGAACTGGAAGAGGCCGAGCTTGAAGTGGCGCGACTGCAGACCGAGCCGCGCGGCGTGCTGCGGGTCAACGCGCCGATGTCGTTCGGCATACTCCATCTCGCGCCCGCATTGGCCGAATTCCTGAATCGCTATCCGGCACTGACGGTGGATTTGCAGTTGGACGATCGCATCGTCGACTTGGTGGAGGAAGGCTTCGATTGCGCCATCCGCATTAAGGCGCTCACCGATTCGACGTTGGTCGCGCGCAAGCTGGCGCCGTGTCGCATGGCGGTATGCGCATCACCCGACTATCTCAAACGCCACGGCACGCCGACGACGCCCGATGCGCTGCGCGAACACACCTGCCTCGTCTACACCTATCGCAGTGATCCCACCGACTGGAAATTCCAGGGACCTGACGGACGCGAGCACAGTGTCGCCGTCGCCGGGCGGCTGCACTACAACAACGGCTTGGTCGCGCGCGAGGCCACGCTCGCCGGCCTCGGCCTTCTGTTGACGCCGACGTTCTATGTCGGCGAAGACCTGCGCGCTGGACGGCTGCACGCCATCCTTGGCGACTACATCCCGGTGCCGGAACTCAGCATCTACGTCGTATATCCGGAGCGCCGGCATCTCTCGCCGAAGGTGCGCGCCTTCGTTGATTTCCTCGCCACGCGCTTCGGCACCCCGCCCTATTGGGACCCGTAACCTAGGCCACGGGCTGCGGCGTATAACCCGCGTCCCGAATCGTCTGCGCCACGGTCTCGGCGCTGGCCGCGCCGTCGACGCGCACGCGTTTGCGGCCGAGATCGACCTCGACCTTACCGTTAGGCTCGATGGCGCGCAGCGCCTTGGTCAGGGAGGCGACGCAGTGGTTGCAGGTCATGTCGTTGACGGTGTATTCGATCATGGTTGTTGCTCCTCGTTGTGAGACCTAAGGCCCTCATCCCAACCCTTCTCCCGGAGGGAGACGGGTTCTATTTCCCCTCTCCCTTCGGGAGAGGGGCGGGGGTGAGGGCAATTGCAGGTTAGTGTGTCGCTTCCCACCATGGGAAGGTCAAGGGGGCTCAGCGCTTGACCTTCCCATGGTGGGAAGGACGAGACTGGGAGCGTACCATAGCCACCGGAGCCAACTGACCATGAACGATACCACCACCCCCTTTCCCAGCGCCGCCGGCAAGCTGCGCGAGCTGGAGCTTGATATCCACGGCATGACCTGCGCCTCGTGTGTCGCGCGCGTGGAAAAGGCGTTGGCCAAAGTGCCGGGGGTGAACTCCGCCTCGGTCAACCTTGCGACCGAGCACGCCCGCGTTGCGGCGAATGTTGACGTCGATGTTACCGCGCTCACGCAAGCCGTGACCGCCGCCGGATACGAGGCGTCGGCCGTCGATGAGTCGGCACCCGCCGCGGCCGCCTCGCCGCTGCCGGACTGGTGGCCGGTGGCGCTGTCGGCGCTGCTCACCTTGCCGCTGCTCCTGCCGATGCTGGCCGATCTCGTTGGCGCGCATTGGATGCTGCCCGGCTGGGTGCAGCTCGTGCTGGCGACGCCGGTGCAATTCTGGCTCGGCGCGCGCTTCTATGTCTCCGGCTGGAAGGCGCTGCGCGCGAAGAGCGGCAACATGGATCTGCTGGTCGCGCTCGGCACCAGCGCCGCGTACGGTCTCTCGTTGTATCTATTGTTCGCGCGCGCCGGCCAGATGCCGCACCTCTACTTCGAGGCCGGCGCCGCCGTGATCACGCTGGTGCTGCTCGGCAAGTGGCTCGAGGCGCGCGCCAAGCGCCAGACGACGGAGGCGATCCGCGCGTTGAACGCGCTGCGTCCCGACGTCGCACGCGTGCGGCGCGACGGTGCCGAACAGGAGCTGCCGGTAGCGAAGGTGCGCGTCGGCGATGTCGTCGTCGTGCGTCCGGGCGAACGCGTACCGGTCGACGGTACCGTGCGTGAGGGCGAGAGCCATGTCGATGAATCGCTCATCACCGGTGAAAGCCTGCCGGTCGCAAAGCACGTCGGCGCGCGCGTTACCGGCGGGTCGGTAAACGCCGAAGGATTGCTTGTGATCGAGACCACGGCGATCGGTGCCGAGACCACGCTCGCGCGCATCATTCGTTTGGTCGAGAGCGCGCAAGCCGCGAAGGCGCCGATCCAGCGACTGGTGGACAAAGTCGCGGCCGTGTTCGTGCCGGTCGTGCTCGTCATCGCCACCATCACACTGTTCGGCTGGGGCCTCGTCAGCGGCGATTGGGAACAGGCGCTGCTCAACGCGGTCGCGGTGCTCGTCATCGCCTGTCCGTGCGCGCTCGGGCTCGCCACGCCGACCGCTATCATGGCCGGCACCGGCGTCGCCGCACGCTACGGCATTCTCATCAAGGACGCCGAGGCGCTCGAAGTCGCGCACACCGTCACTGACGTCGTGTTCGACAAGACCGGCACCCTCACCGAGGGGCGTCCGGCGTTGGTGGCGCTCGTGCCGCAAGCGGTCGGTCACGAC
>JBKHXU010000190.1:0-26512 GCA_046565865.1 Gammaproteobacteria bacterium
CGACCACAAGCCGCATTGCATCCTGGTGCAGGGCGACACCACCACCACCTTCGTCGGCGCGCTCGCCGGTTTCTATCGCAAACTCGCAGTCGGCCACGTCGAGGCCGGATTGCGCACGCATCAAAAATATTCGCCGTATCCGGAAGAAATCAACCGGCGACTGACGGGCGTGCTCGCCGATCTGCACTTCGCCCCGACCGAACGCGCGCGCGGCAACCTGCTCGCCGAAGGTGTGCCGGCGGAGCACGTACAGGTGACGGGCAACACCGGCATCGACGCGCTGCTATGGACGTTGCGCACCAAGGCCTCGCGCCTGGACGCGAGCCTGCCGCCGGCGGCGCTGAAAGCGACGCAAGGCCGTTTCATCCTGTTGACGACGCACCGGCGCGAGAGCTTCGGCGAACCGCTCGGGCGCACGCTCGCGGCGGTGGTCGATATCGCGCGCCGGTTTCCCGACGTCGGCGTGATTTTCCCGGTGCATCCGAATCCCAACGTGCGTACCGTCGCGCGCGAGCGCCTGAGTGGTCTCGCCAACGTGCACCTGATCGATCCGGTCGATTACATTCCGTTCTGCCAGCTCATGAACCGCGCCACCATTATTCTCACCGACTCCGGCGGTATTCAGGAGGAGGCGCCGTCGCTGGCCAAGCCGGTACTGGTGTTGCGCGATACCACGGAGCGCCCGGAGGGCGTGGAGGCGGGGGTCGCGCGTCTGGTCGGGACGCAGCGTGAGCGCATCGTCGACGAAACCGTGCGCTTGCTCACCGACGCGGCCTACTACCGGTCGATGACCGACAAGCCCAACCCGTACGGCGATGGGCACGCGGCCGAGCGTATCGTCGAGCTGCTCGCGTCGCGCCTGCCGGCGACGGTCTCGGCCGCATGAAGATACTGTTTCCTTACATGGCGCGTTGGTACGCGGTTAACTGGACGCGTTACCACTCGCTGCTGACGGCGCTGGCCGATGCCGGGCATGTGATACACGTGTTGCAGCCGCCGCCGCTGGTTTCGGCTGAGACGAACTTCCAGGAGATCGCGCGTGCCGAGCGGCGTAACATCCACGTGCACGACGTCGAGATGGCGCCGTGGCTGTGGCGCGCCCGGTTTCCGTTCGACAAACTGGTGAAGAAGGCGTACTTCTCGCACGCCGCGCTCGGCGCGGCGCGGCGTCTGATCGCACGCGAGGGGATCGACGTAGTGCTGCTGTACAACATCCCGCAGTACCGCTTCATGCGCTTACCGGTGCCGGCGATCGTATTCGACTATGCCGACGATTATGTCGACATGCTGAAGCACGAGCTCGGCCGGTTCTACAACCGCGCCGTGGAGCGACTGGCGGAACGCCTGCTGTATGGCATGATGGAGCGCGCCACGGTGACGACCGCCGTTTCCAAGGTGCTCGCCGATCAGGCGCGTGGCAACGTCGCGGTGGTGCCGAACGGCGTGAGCCTGGTGAAGGCGGCGACCGCTCCCGCTACCCCGATCCAGCCGATCGCCAACGGCGCCAAACCGGTTGCAGGGTTTCTCGGATCGTTCGAATATTTCATCGATCTCGATCTGTTGCACGACGTCGCACGCGCCATGCCGGACGTGCATTTTTTGTTCGTCGGCACCGGACGCGACTGGAGGCCGTTCGCCGAGCGCGTGCGTCAGAGCGGTTTACGCAACGTACAGCTCACCGGCGGTGTGCCGCATGACCAGGTGTTCGAGTACATCCGACGCATGGACGTGTGCCTCAACGTGTTCCGTCGGATTCCGGTGTCGCACCGCGCATGTCCAATCAAGTTGTTCGAGTATCTGAGCCAGCGGAAACCCGTCATTAGTACGCGCCTCGAAGAACTGAAGTACGTGGACGACGGGTTCTTGTATTACGGTGACACCGCAGACGAGGTTGCGACGCAACTGCGCGCTATCTTGGCGGCGCCACAGGAGGCCGCGCGCCGCGCTCAAGTGGGATACGACCATACCGTGGCGCGCTACACCTGGGAGCAGATCGCGCGCCAGTTCGCGGCATTGGTTCCGGATACCGAGGCGAAGGCGGCATGATTGTCGTGATTTTGGCCGTTGCCGGCATCGCCCTGATCTATTGGCTGGGGCTGGTTCAGCGCGACGTGCACATCTGGCTCGCCGGCTACGTGCGCCACACGCTGCGTGTCCGTCGGCTGCGCCGCGGCGTGCCGGTGACACATGTGATGTTTTTTTTCACCGATCATTTCGAGCCACTTGCGGGCGGGGCCGACATGAATCGCGCGCTGGAGCGAGTCGCCCGCTGGCGCCGGGAGTATCCGCGGCTGGCGGGACAACACCGCGATGCCGACGGCCGGCCGCCGGCACACTCGTTTTTTTATCCCGAGGAGGAATACCGTCCCGAGCTGCTCGATGGCGTGGCGGAGATATGCCGGGCGGGCTTCGGCGAGGTCGAGATTCATCTGCATCATGATCACGACACCGAGGCCGGTCTGCGTGAAAAACTGTCCCGCTTCCTGCGCACCCTCGATCAGCGCCACGGCCTGGTGCCGCGCGTCGACGGCGCATATCGCTACGGATTCATTCACGGCAACTGGGCGCTCGACAACTCGCGTGGCGACGGGCGCTGGTGCGGGATCAACAACGAGTTGACCATCCTGCGCGACACCGGCTGTTACGCCGACTTCACCCTGCCATCCGCGCCAAGCGACACGCAGACCCGCACCATCAATGCCATTTACTACGCGACCGACGATCCGGCGCGGCCGAAGTCGCACGACACCGGCGTGCCGATGCGGGTGGGCGGGCAAGCCAGTGGCGATCTACTTATCTTTCAGGGCCCGCTGACCCTCAACTGGCGCCGTCGACGTTTTGGTATCTGGCCGCGGGTCGAAAACGCGGACATCGCGCCGTGCGACATACCGATTGAGGAGCGCGTGGATCTATGGGTACGGCAGCATGTGCACGTGCAGGGGCGGCCGGAGTGGCTGTTCGTAAAGGTCCACACGCATGGCGCGGTGGAAGAGAACGCGGACTTCTTGTTCGGCGGCGAACTCGAACGGATGTTCAGGTGCCTGGAGTCGCGTTACAACACCGGGACGTATCGGCTCCACTACGTGAGCGCGCGTGAGGCGTACAACATCGCCAAGGCGGCGGAGGCGGGGTGCATCGGTGATCCGGATCGTTACCGCGACTACGCAATCCCGCCGGCCGGTCAGCGCGCGGCGCTGGCGCCGGACGAGGCAGCCAGCTCGTAGGCGCCGATATCGCTGGCAGAGCCTTGCGGCCGCGGGGTGCCGACTAAGTCGCGAGCGACTGTCGGATCGGTTTGGGCTTGGTCGACGGCCGGACCGCGGGGCGCCGGACGATAGTCATCCTTCTCAATGTCGGCGAATACTTCGGCCGGTGCGGCGGTGCGTGAGTGAAGGTCCATGTTCCGCTGCCGCCGCCAGTCTGCGAGCGAAATCAGTTGCCGATCCGCGTCTTCGACCCGCGACAGAATATTGTAGTCGCTGGCGAGCCCCGGCAGGCTGCTGGCATCCGCCGCGAGGCCGTCACGGTTCCCCAAGTGAATCAGGACATTGTTCTTCACGGTATTGCCGGTGCTGCCGTTGCGAAACACCAGCGCGTGGTGGGCGCCGGCCGGCATGACTACGGTGTTGTGCATATAGACGTTGTTCTTAGTGCCGAACTTCTCGCCGGCCTCATCGTCCCAGTTGGCAATGCCCTGCGCGAAATTTCCATATATCAAGTTGTTGACGATGCGCGAGTCCCGCACGGAGGCGAAATTGAGCGCGGCACTCCCGCGCTTTCCGTTGCGGTACACAGTGTTGCCTTCGACCACCGCGCCGGACACGATGCCGTCGCCGGGCAGCTGTGGATCGGCGTTGATCTGAATCCCCGCCTCGCCGTTGTCATGCACGACATTACCGCGTATCACCGGACGGTCGCCGCTGTTAGCGACATAGATGCCGTGTTCGCGATAGGAACCCGAGACCTCGTTGTGCTCGATAACGACGTCGTCGGCGTACGACGTTGTTATGCCTACCCAACCGGCGTTAGCCACTGTATTGCGTCGCAGGTGTACACCCCGCACATGCCGGCCGTTCACCCCGGAGACCCGTATGCCGCGCGATCGGGAGCTGGCGGGGACGGGATTGACTTGCACCGTGAAGCCCTCGAACGTGATGTAGTCCGCCAATATGCTGACGGCGACGGCGCGTCCATCAAAAATGCCGATGCCGGCGACCACGGCATTCTTGCCCAGCGTTCTGAACTCGATGCGTTTGTCCGGTTTTCCCGAGGTACCGATGTGGAACGGTTTGTACTGGCCGTCATGCACGAGGACGAGATCACCGGCGCGTACGCGGTTGGCGGCGCGTTGTAGGCTGCGCCACGGCTTCGCCTCGCTGCCGTCGTTGCGATCACTACCGTTGGCGGAGACATAGTAGGTTCCTGCCAAGGCGGTTGTGCCGATGCAACCCGACATGAGCGCCGATGTTACGACGAAGATCGCGGCGAGCGTGTGCCGGCGTGACAAAAGGATCGTCATAGGGTTGGCGGTGCTGAATTTGGCAGGAATGAACATCACACCATATAGCCGATGTCTTCGGCGACGGCATCCAGCACCTCGGCGCGCTTGGCGTCATCGAGTTTTTCAATGTAGTAGCTGGTGTCGAACACTTTTTTGCCCGCACTGTGGCGCCGGATTTTCTCGGCATAGGCGTCGGTCGAGCATATGACCCGCGCCGGATTGCCGGCCGCGACCGAATCGGGCGGGATGTCTTTAGTAACTACCGATCCCGCGCCGATGATGCTGTTCTCGCCGATCGTGACCCCGGGCAACACGATGGTGGAATTGCCCAGAAAGCAGTTCGAGCCGATATGGATGCGTCCGATCTTGGCAAAGCCCACAAGGTGTTTACTGCTCGCGTCATGCGCGATAAGGCTTACGTTCGGCGCGAACACGCAACGGTCGCCGATCGATATCAGGAAACAGTGTGACGGATCGATGAAGAAACGGCTGTGGATCTCAACCCCGTTGCCCAGTTTGAGGCCATTCCTCTTGAGACTAGCGAGATACGAGTTCTGTTTTCTTTCCAACAGGGAATAGTAAATGCGGCGTATGAGTCCTAACATGTTTGTCCACGTGTCCGACGTCTATTTTTGCGAAAAGCCGTGTTTCGCTCCGGTCGCGGCGGATTATACCCTCCGGGATCGCCTGGGCGGTGAAAAACTGCACGTATTTGCCAGCTGCCGTGGGTGACGGCACCGGTTCGGCTACTGGATGGACTCGTAGGCTCCGATGTCGAATGCGCTCCCCTGGGGGCGCGCGGTGCCGTTTAGATCGGTGGCCGGGGCCAGAATCCCGTTGAGCGAGGTGGTCCCGCTGTCGACGGCGGGTGACGTGACATTCAGGCGATAGTCGGACATGGTGCTATCGACAAACAGGCTGGCGGAGGACGTCGTGAACGAATTCACATCGTTCCCGGTCTGGCTCTGCCACGCGGAAAGTCCGATCGTGGTGTTGTCGTCGTCGGCGGAGAACCGATTTACTACCGCGTTGTTGTTGCTAACCACGTTGGCATGGCCCACGGACAGGCTGCCGCTGGTACCGATGAGGATGTTATTGAAGATGGTATGCCCACCTGCATCTTCGCTGAGCTTGATCGCCCATCCTGAGGATGACGAGGTAACGAAGGTGTTGTTCACGATGCTCAGTCGCGCCGGTCCGGCCGAGGCGTCGATTTGGTATGCGCGCAACGCGTGCCGCCCATTACCGTAGATCAGATTGTTCCGGATCACGGAGTCCTGAACGCCGTCCATGTTGAGACCGTTGTTCTGGTTGTTATACAGAATGTTGTTCTCGACGGTGAGACCGCTGATGACGCCGTCGCCGCCGATGGAAATGTCGCCGTTAAAGTGGATGCCTTCCGCGGACGGGCTGCCCACGTTGTCGAATATGACGTTGCCGCGGATGATGGTGTTGTCGCAGCCCGCGTTCGCCAGATAAATCCCGTGGCCGTTGTTGTTGGCCGAATCCCCGCGGATTCTCGAGATGCGGTTGTTTTCCACCAACGAGTTGGAAACCTGTGAAAGATAAAATCCCTGCGTGCCGCCATTGGTGCAGACATTGTTGCGGATGACGAGATTGGTCATGGGCGAGGAGGGTGTCGCCCCGCGCGCAGCGATACAGCGCGCCGTGGTGTCCTGGATGCGAAAGCCCTCTACGGTGACGTGGCTCACGTTCTGGAATCGAATCCCGTCGCCGGTGCTGGGTTCATCCCGATTGATGACGACGCTGGTGCCGTTTGCCCGGAACACGATAGGGGCTGTCGGCGTGCCGGGCCGCGTAATCTGAAAGCCGGTATAGGTGCCGTCATGAACCAGTATCGTGTCGCCCGGGCCGGCGGCGTCGGCCGCCGCCTGAATTGTGGTGTATTCGCGCGTGGCGCCGGCGGTGTCGTCGACGCACAGGACTGTCGACGGGGAGCAGTCGGTGGTTGAGCCGCCGCCACCGCCGGTGGGGCTGTAGGTGACCGTCAGGACATCGGTGCTAGTGTTGCCGGCCGCATCACGCGCAGTCACGGTAAGCACGTTGCTTCCCGTTTGCAGCGACACATTGGTCGCAGACCAGGACGTAGTACCGCTCGCAGTGCCACTGCCACCGAGGCTGTTGGACCAGGTGACTTGTGTGACGCCGACGTTGTCGCCGGCGGTACCGGCGAGGTTCAGTGAATTCGCCGTCGCGGTGTACGTCGTGCCCGAGGTAGGTGTGGTGATCGTGATCGTGGGCCGCGTCGTGTCGCCCGGGGTCGGCTCTGTCGGCTGCGACGGCGCCGTCGGAGCCGTCGGCGCTGGTGGGGGCGAGGAACCGCCGCTGGCCGGCTCGCCGCTACTACAAGCGCTGACGGCCAGGCATACCAGCAGCGGAACCGCGGTGTACGCGCGCGACATATCCGTTGCGCGTTACTGCGGACACACGTTGGGCGGACACGGTGTGCCCAGGAACTCCCAAATGTAGGAGGTCAGCGTAATCGGTCCGCCGTATAGGCCGTTTCCATCCGCAGCGAAACCGCGCTTGGTATTGTTGGTCGCGGGACTATAGCCCGACGGCGGGTTATTCGTTTCGGCAAACACTGCCTTGATCTTGTCTTCGTACGGCCACGGCCACAGGTCATCATTCGTCGTCTGGTCGTAACCGGGCTCCCCCCAAAGCGTTCCGGAAACGCCCTGCCGTTTGGTGATGGTGGCGCCCGTCGCATTGACGAGCAAATTGCTCAAGCTTGCAGTGGGCAGGATCAACGAATTGGTTTCCGTTGAGGTTAGATCCAGTGCGCCGCTGGGCGTAAACCCGCCGACGGTAACATGGTCGGCCGTGTTGGCCTTGATCCCGCCCGGATTTCCCTTAAGGCCCCAAACGACCGTGTGGCTGACCGAGTTGTTGGCGGTCGGCCAACCGTTGATGGTCCATTCGCGGTTGAACAACCCCCAAAGCCCGGCGTCTTCGTTCAGTACGATCGAGCCTTCGAAACGAATGTTCGATGCGGTTTTGGCGGTATACATGCCGCCGTATTTCGGTTGCGCCCCGCTGATAACCGGATTCTGACCGTCGATGATGATGACGTTTTGATACAGATGGTCGCGTACCAGCGGCATGCCGCCCGGGGGGTTGGTTTGATTGTTGCCGTATGTGGCAAAGGTTGCTTTCGGCAGCGGCGAGTTGCCGTAATCGAAGCGCGCCACGACGCGGCGCCAAATGTTGCGCTGCGCGCTGGAGTCCGGTCCGCCCTGCTCGAAACAGTAGCGGCAGGCGCCGACGCCGGCCACGTCTTCTACGAGATTGTCGCTGCCACCGAGCGCCAACAAGCCGCCCCATTGAGTAATCGGGCCGGAACGCTTGAAGATGCAGCGCGTGATCTTGTTGAACGAGCCGGATTCGATCGTGCCGATATGGCTCAAGCCGCCATTGTTCGCCATGTCGAAGATGAAGCCGTCCACCTTGATGTATGAGCCTGCGATTTTGAGCTGGCCGTCGTTTGTCGGGCCGTTGCTCTGAATGCGGACTTCCATGGGTGCCTCGGCCATGACCGTGGTGTAGCCGCCAGGAATGCCGCTCGGTACGTTCGCGATGAAGTTTGCGGTGCCGGTATAGGTTCCGCGCTTCACAATGAGCGTGTCACCGGCTGCCATCCGGCTAATGCCGTAGCTGATGGTGTTCCATGGGTTGGTGTTAGATCCGTTGCCCGAAAAATCGCTGCCGGTCGTGGCCACGTAGTACGTATTGCCCGCCGTTACACCGAAATAAACCACCAGCGATATGGCGCCGCTGTTCTGTGCCGCGTCATACGCCGTTATCGTAATGATGTTCTGGCCCTGCTGGAGCGGAATTGCGTTCACCGACCAGCTGCCCGTCCCGCTCGCCGTACCGCTGCCGCCGGCGCTGTTCGACCATGTCACGCGGGTGACTCCTACATTATCGGATGCCGCACCGGCGACATTTACCGTGCTGCCGGGCGATGTGTACGGCGTGCCGTTCGTGGGCGCGCTAATCGATACGGTCGGCCGCGTGGTATCACCACCGGGACTTGGGCTTGGCGAAGGGCTAGGGCTAGGGCTAGGGCTAGGGCTAGGGCTAGGCGATCCCGGTGAGCCTTGAGCGTCGGTTGCCGCAGTTGTTTGGGATGAGTTGCTGGTTGCACCTGGAGTTCCACATCCGAAGACGATGCCGGCAATACCGATAGCAACGCCTATCCGCAAGCCACGATACCAGGCGCTAGCTTTCGTCAACGAGGCTGCGCGTTGTGGGAGGTTCGATGAAGAGCAAGGACGGTTTTGTATCGAACGAGTGACCGAGGTTTCTTTGTTGTTGTCGCGCGTCATCATGAACGCCCTTCCCTCAGAAGCTGTTGTTGGTCGAAGAATCTATTGTTCGGCTCGCTCAAAACCGAGCAGCCGACTTTTTTGAGATCATAGTGCAATGCGAACGATAGGGACCGAACCACTCGATATGCGGGGTCAGAGCGCTGATAAATGGCTGGAATCGGCCACAACAAAGTTTCATGGAACAGTAAGCGCGGTCGCGGCGACCGAGGGTTCTTCCAGCACCTCGAAGTGTTAGGGCATGTATGCTATATATCGATAATATTCAAATACATAAGCTATATATTTAATACAACGCTTGACGCGTGCGAATGTGAACGGTTGGAACATCGATGTTCACCGTACGTTTTTCTAACCTGAAAGAGCTATTGCCAAACAACCGCCTGAGAATCATCCTTCCCCATCCGCAGAGGGGAAAGCAGAACGCAGCGGCCTGGTGGTCGGCTACCAGAAACTCAAAATAAATTAAAGATACAAGTAGAAAGTACGAGCGGTGTCGGGGGCTGAATCTAACCATCTCGCGCCAACCTCTGCGCCGGTATTTCCCCGGGCTACCTGTGGTTAACACCGACTCTCGGCATTGTATGCGTGGCGCGATGAGCGCGACCAATCCAATAAGGCTTTTGTAGAGGCAGCACCAGCATGAAGCGAACCGAACCTCAATTTTGGCGCGAGTACCTCGCTGGATTTTCCATACCAACGCCATTGGTGGTCGAACGCCTAAGAGGGGCGCGGTGCGCGGATGTGGACGGTTACGGCATAGGCGAGATCCCGCTCGGCGATCAACGCGACGCATATGCCGCATTCGTGGCGCGGCATGCGACGTCGGACGAGCACGTTCTCCAAGTCCTGTGGTCGCTGTTGCTTGCGCGTTACAACGCTGCCGATGAGATTGTGTTCGGATTCGCGCCGGCGTTGAACGCGAGGTTGTCGGGTGCGCTTCCGCTTCGAGTGCGTGTTGCCCCGGATGCTCCAGCGGCCGATCTGCTGGCAGAAATCGAGGCGATCAATGCCAAGGTGGGCGCGCATAGCGATGTCTCGCTGGCCGAGTTGCGTCAGTGGAGCGAGGTCGCGCGCGACTTACCGCTTTTCGAGAGTATTGTCATTGGCGGCGCTCGGTTGTCGGCGGCTGACGTCGCCGCGCAGTCGACGTCGCTGCGTGAGGCGAAGCTCGCGATCGCAATTCAGTTTGACGCGCACGCACGCGCTTTCGTCGCGTACTACGATCAACGGCGTTTGGATGCGCAGACGGTTACACGATTGCTCGGGCATCTGCGCACGCTGCTCGGGGCAATGATCACGCAGCCGCAGACTCCGATATCGCAGCTGCCGTTGCTGACGCAGGCCGAGCACCAGCAGATCGTGGTCGCTTGGAACGCCACCGCCGCTGACTATCCGAAAGATGCCTGTCTACATCAACTGTTCGAGGCGCAGGCGAAGCGCCAACCGCATGCCGTTGCCATCCACTACAAGGATGAGCGCGTTACTTATGCGGAAGTGGAAGAACGCGCCAATCGTCTGGCGCGCTATCTGCAATCGAAAGGTGTCGGGCGCGAGACGATGGTCGGCATCAGCGTCGAGCGCTCGCCCGAGATGGTCGTCGGCATATTGGGCATACTCAAGGCCGGCGGCGCGTACGTGCCCGTCGATCCGCACTATCCGAAGGAACGCATCGCCTTCATGTTCGCGGACACGCATGTGTCCATCCTGCTCACCCAGCAGCGCCTGCTGGATGAACTGCCGCAAATCGATGCGACCAAGATATGTCTCGACTCGGACTGGCCCACGATTGCGCGCGAGAGCGCGGCGCCGGTAACGAGCGGCGTCAATTCCGAGAATTTGGCGTACGTCATTTACACCTCGGGCTCGACCGGCCAGCCGAAGGGCATCTCGCTGCGGCACACGGGGGTGGTCAACAACCTGGTCGATCTCAATACCAGTTTCAATGTCGGCGCCAGCGACAAGGTTATGGCGATCTCGGCGCTGAGTTTTGACATGACGGTGTATGAGGTGCTCGGCACGCTGGCGGCGGGCGCCGCTATCGTCATTCCCGAGGCGGCCAAGCAGAAGGATCCGGAACATTGGGCGGAGCTGGTGCACCGTCACGGCGTCACCGTGTGGAACTCGGCACCGGCGTTGCTCGAGATGTTGGTCGACTATACCGAGGCGCATCCCGAGCGGCATCCCAAGACGCTGAAAGTCACGATACTCGGCGGCGACTGGGTGCCGGTGACGCTGCCAGGCCGGTTGAAGGCCATGGCGCCGAACGTGCGCGTCGTGGTGTTGGGCGGTGCAACGGAGCTGTCGATCCATTCCACTGTGTACGTCGTTGATCGGATCGAGCCGGACTGGAAGAGCATCCCTTACGGTCGGCCGATGCGGAACCAGAAGGCGTACATACTTGATCCGTTTTTACAGCCGGTGCCGATCGGAGTTCCCGGGGAACTGCACCTCGGCGGCGTCGGCTTAGCGCGGGGCTACTTCGAGCGCCCGCAGCTCACGGCCGAAAAATTCATTCCCCATCCGTTCGAGCCAGGACAGCGGATTTACAAGACTGCGGATCTCGCGCGCTGGTTGCCGGACGGAAACATCGAGCTGCTGGGCCGCATCGATCACCAGGTTAAAATCCGCGGCCATCGCATCGAGCTCGGAGAGATCAGCGCGGCATTGCGCCGCCACCCGGGGGTTCAGGACGCGGTGGTGATCATGCGCGAAGACACGCCCGGTAACAAACGCCTGGCGGCTTACGTCGTAGCGCAAGGGCGTCCGGCGCCGGCCGCCGGCGAAGGCGGCGATCACGCGCTGCAAGTCGATCAATGGGAGGCGATTTACGACGAGACCTACGGCCAAACCCCGACGCTCGACGATCCGACGCAGAACTTCATCGGTTGGAACAGCAGCTATACCGGTCTGCCGTTTTCCGAGGCCGAATTGCGCGAGATGATTGACCGCACCGTGGAGCGCATCCTGGCGCTCAAGCCGAAGAAGGTGTTGGAGATCGGCTGCGGAACCGGACTGATCCTGTTCAACGTGGCGCCACATGTCGAGCGCTATGACGGCTTCGATTTATCGCAGGTGGCGATTCGCGATCTGAAGCAGCGCCTGGCGCGTCACGATTTCGGCGCGCGCGTGTCGCTGGCCCAGCGGCGCGCGGACGATCTCGATGGCGTGCCGGACGGCACGTACGACACGGTCATCATCAATTCCGTCATTCAGCATTTCCCGAGCGTCGATTACCTCTTGCGCGTGATCGAAGGCGCGGTCCGCAAGGTCAAGGGCGACGGCGCGATATTCATCGGCGACGTGCGCTGTCTGCCGCTGCTCGAGGCGTTCAACACCTCCATTGAGCTACACCGCGCGCCGTCGTCCATATCCGTCAATCAACTGCGGCAACGGGTGCAGCGGCGGATGAAGCAGGAAAAGGAGCTCAACGTCGACCCCGCCTTCTTCGCCGCACTCAAGCAGCACCTCTCAAGTATCAGTAAAGTTTCGATCCGGCCCAAACGCGGGACCCACGCGAACGAATTCAACAAGTTTCACTACGATGTCGTGCTGCACCTTGGCAGCGACCGCGGCGCGGATGCCCCGGTCGCATGGACTCCATGGGCCGCTGGCTCGAGCGTGGCCGCCGTGCGCGAAACGCTCACGCGCGACAAGCCGGTGGCGCTCGGCTATCGAAACATTCCCAACGCGAATCTGCAGCGAGACGTATCCGCGGTGCGGTTGCTGCGGACGCATGACGGTGCCGCCACTGTCGGCGCGTTCCGCGCAGCATTGGACGGCGCGCTGCGGCAGGAGGCCTTACCCCCCGACGCATTCTGGTCCTTGAGCGATGCCCACCCGTATCGGATCGACGTAAGTTACACGCCCGACGCGGGAGACGGATGCTTTGATGCCCTATGCGTTAAGCGCGACACCGTTGCCGGTGCGACACCATCGTTCGCGTGCGAGACGGTCGTGAAGCGGCCGTGGCAGGAGTACACCAATCGGCCGGTCCAGGAGCGTGAGGCGGGCGACTTGCCGCGGCAACTGCGCACGTTGCTCAAGGAAAGCCTACCCGACTACATGGTGCCGCACGACATCGTCTGTCTCGATGCACTGCCGCTCACACCGAACGGCAAGGTGGATCGACGTTCGCTGCCAGTGCCGGATCAGGTGCGGCCGGCGCTTGATGCCGAATACGTCGCGCCGCGCAACCCGGTGGAAGAGGTGCTGGCCGGAGTGTGGTGCGAGGTGCTTGGGCTCGATCGCATCGGTGTGAACGACAACTTCTTCGATCTCGGCGGCCACTCGCTCAAGGCGACGCAGATCGTTTCACGCGTCAACGACGCGTTTCGCGTGCGCACCACGTTGCAGTCGCTGTTCGAAAATCCGACGGTCGCGCAGTCGGCGCAGGCGCTCGAACGTTTGGGCGCCGAAACCGGCACCGACGTGGCGCAACTGGCGCAGGTGCTGACCGAGCTCAACCGGCTGTCCGACGCCGAGATCGATACGCTGCTGGCGGCGCAAGCCAACTAACGACGACTAACGACATGAACACAAAACGACTCGCCCAGTTCGCGCAACGCGGCATCGAACTTTTGTCACGGGAGGATCCCGAGCTGTATCGGTTGTTGGACCTCGAGAACCAGCGACAGAACGAAGTGCTGGCGATGGTCGCGGCCTCGAGCGTCGCGGACCCATCGGTACTCGCATGCCACGGCACCGCGACGGTAAACGTGACCACCGAGGGCTATCCCGGTGCGCGGTTCCACGCCGGCTGCGAGTACGTGGATGCAATGGAGCGCCTGGCCGTGGAGCGCGCCAAGAAAGCGTTCGGCGCGCAATACGCCAATGTGCAACCGCACTCCGGTTCGTCCGCCAACGCCGTGGTGTTGTTCAGCCTGCTCAAGCCCGGCGACACGATTCTCGGTTTGGACTTGAATGCCGGCGGACACCTGACGCACGGATCGAAGGCATCGGTGAGCGGGCAATACTTCAACGCGGTCGGTTATGGGCTGACCCCCGAAGGCTATATCGACTACGCGCAGGTTGAGGAGCTGGCGCGCACGCACAAGCCGAAGCTCATCATCTGCGGCGCGAGCGCCTACCCGCGCACCATCGACTTCAAGCGGTTTCGTGACATCGCCGACGCCGTCGGCGCCCACGTCCTGGCCGACATTTCCCATATCGCTGGACTCGTGGCGGCGGGCGAGCATCCGAGCCCGATCGATCACGCGCACTTCACAACCACCAGCACCTACAAGCAGCTGTATGGCCCACGCGGCGGGCTGATTCTGATCGGCCGCGATCATGACGCCAAGGCGCCGGACGGTAAGAACACGCTGGCGCAGATGATCCAGCGCGGCGTGTTCCCGTATTTCCAGGGCACGCCGGACCTATCGACGATCGCGGCCAAGGCGCGCGCCCTCGACAACGCCGCGAAGCCGGCGTTCCGCGCGTTGGCGCGTATGATCGTGGCCGATGCGAAAAAGCTGGCGGAGCTGTTCGCCGCGAAGGGCTACCGCGTGTTGACCGGCGGTACCGACAATCACATCGTCTTGATGGATATCCTATCCACCCTGAACATGACCGGCGTCGTCGCGGAACGGGCACTCGAGGAGTGCAATGTGGTGGTCAACAAGAATCGCATCGCCGGCGACAAGAAATCGGCATTGGTCACGAGCGGCGTGCGCCTTGGGACCAACAGTTTGGCGCTGCGCGGCATGGGTCCGGCGGTGATGCCCGAGTGCGCCGACCTCATGCACCGCGCGTTGTCCGCAGTCACCGTCAAGGGCGAACGCGAGTACGAAATCGACGCCGACGCGAAACGGCAGTGCCGCGAGCAGGTCAGCGCGTTGTGCCGGCGTTATCCCATCCCACACTACACCGACTCAGAGCACGCGCACGCCGTCGAGGCGGGCGGGCGCATGACGGGATAGCCGAGCGCGTCGATTTTTATGGTCGAGTCCCCATTAGTGTCCGTGGTGATCCCCACCCGCAATCGTCGCGCGTTGCTGGCGCAGACGGTCGATAGCGTGCTGCGCCAGACTTACACCCGATGGGAATTGGTCGTCGTGGACGATAAGTCCGACGACGACACTTGGACGTGGCTGCAATCCATCGAGGATGATCGCGTGCGCAAGATCCGTCGCGACCAGCATTCGGAGCGATCGAAGACGCGCAATATCGGCTTCGCGGCCTCCAAGGGCGAGTATGTTTTGTTTCTCGACGACGACGATCTGCTGACGGAACAGGCGCTCGCCACGCATGTAGCGGCGCTCACGCAGCGCCCCACGGCGGTTGCGTCAATCGGCAGCTACCTTATGTTCGACACCGACGGCAACGAGGAGACGATGCAGATCGTGCGCCGCCCGATGTCGCGTAACCTGTGGCAGGAGTTTCTATTCGGCTGGATGGCGACCGCCGGACACTCGCTATTTCGCCGCTCCCTACTAACGTCGCTCGGCGGCTGGAACGAGGCGTACAGCTTCGGCGAGGACCACGAGTTGTGGCTGCGCGCGGCGCGCATCGGGCCGATCGCGCTCTTGCCGGAGATTGTGCTGAGATTTCGCGTACACAGCGGGCAGGTTCGGCCGCAACAATCGCGCCAGCTGTTAACCGAGCTGCGCCAGCGTTCGATTGAGCAGCTTCCGGATAAACCGCGTGCGCGGGCGCGCGCCGTGCTTGTGGCGCGGGAACTGGAAGTGCGAGCCGCGGACTGTTTTGAGCGCGCGCGGGCCGGGCGGGCGCTTTACTACTACTTGCGTATTGCCGCCTTGGCTCCGCGTCTTTTCGTATCGCCGCTGACGCGCACGAAGCTGCTGACGCCGGCGTTGAAGTGCCTTTGCGGCAGCATGGGTCTGCGTGCGATGCGCGGTGTGCTTGCGTGGCATCGCCGGCGCAATAACCTCGAACATGCGCCAAGTCGCTTTTAGTGCGATGGTTTCGGGCATGACACCGACGCCGCTTGCCTGCCATAGCAGCGCCGCGTGATGTGTAAGAGAAACCTATGACCGAGCACCGACCCGACGCCTGGTCCTTGTCGGGGAAAAAAGCCGAGTTACTCGCGCGCCTGCTCAAGCAGCGCGGCGTGGCCGTGGCCGACGCATCGCCGGCGCGAATCGCGCGCTGTCCGCGAACCGGTCCGCTGCCGCTGTCGTACGGGCAGCAACAGCTTTGGTTCCTGGAACAGCTCAATCCTGGCAGCGCCGCGTACGTCTTTACCAATGCCGTGCATTTGCACGGACCACTCGACGTTGCCGCGCTCGAACGCGCTCTCGGTGACATCGTCGAGCGCCACGAGATCCTGCGCACCCAGCATACGGCGACCGAGGGCCGGCCGGCGCAGGTGATCGTTCCGTACACACCGTTCGCGTTGCCCCGCGTCGACTTGCGCGCGCTCCCAGATGCTCAGCGACGCGCGCAAGCCGACGCGCTGGCGCGCCGCGAGGCGCAGACGCCGTTCGATATCTCGAGCCAGGCGCTCGTGCGCGCGCAGCTGCTGATTCTCGGCGACAGCCGGTGCACGCTGTTGTTGACCCTGCACCACATGATCTACGACGGCTGGTCGCTCGGGATTTTCTTTCACGAACTCGCGACGTTCTATTCGGCGCACGTACGGCATCAGCCAACCGGGTTGCCGGCGCTTCCGATTCAGTACGCGGACTACGCGTACTGGCAGCGCGAGCGCCTGCGCGGCGAGGCGCTCGATGCGCCGCTCGCCTACTGGAAGAAGAAGCTAGGCGGGACGCTGCCGGTATTGAATCTGCCGACCGATCGCCCGCGGCCTTCGATGCAGCGTTTCAACGGGGCGATGGAGCCGCTGGCGTTGCCCGAACGCCTCACCGGCGCGCTCAACGCACTCGCGCAACGCGAAGGCTGCACGCTGTTCATGCTGCTGCTCGCGGCGTTCAAGTTGTTGCTGCACCGATATAGTGGTCAGGACGACATCATCGTCGGGTCGCCCGTCGCCGGTCGCCAGCGGCCGGAGACCGAGCCCCTCGTCGGGTTCTTCGTGAACACGCTCGCGCTGCGCACGGATCTCGCGGGCGATCCGTCGTTCCGCGAGCTGCTGGCGCGGGTACGAACCACGGCGCTGGAGGCGCTCGCGCATCAAGACGTGCCGTTCGAGGTGTTGGTGGAGACGCTGCGCCCGGAACGCGATCTCAGCTATAACCCGATCTATCAGGTGATGTTCGCGCTGCAAAATACGCCGGCGCCGCAGCGCGCGTTGGCGGATGTGGCGATGACGATCGAGGAGGTGGACAGCGGCACCTCGCTGTTCGATCTGACGTTGAGCCTGTGGGAGGCGCCCGACGGATTGAAGGGTTGGTTCGAATACAGCACCGATCTGTTCGAGCGCGACACGATGGCGCGCATGGGTGGACACTACCGGACGCTGCTCGAAGCCATCGCCGCCGATCCGGATCGCCGGCTGTCGCAGCTGCCGCTGCTCACGCCGGGCGAGCGCCAGCGGTTGCTGGTGGAGTGGAACGATACGGCTGCGGCGCCGCCGTCCGCACACTGCATTCATCATTTAATCGAGGCAGTCGCGGCGCGCACGCCGAGCGCCGTCGCCGCCCATTGCCGCGGCCAGGACCTGACCTATTCCGAATTGAACCGCCGCGCCGACCGATTGGCACGCTTCCTGGTCGCGCAGGGCGTGGTCCCGGGAACGTTCGTCGGGCTTTGCGTCGAGCGGTCGCTCGACATGGTCGTGGGAATCCTCGGCATCATCAAGGCGGGCGGCGCATATGTTCCGCTCGACCCGAAGTATCCGCAGGACCGCCTCGGCTTCATGCTGGCGGACACACGCGCGCCGGTGCTGCTGACCCAGCGGCATCTGCTTACCGGGCTGCCACCGCACAAGGCGAAGGTGTTCTGTATTGATGACGACCGGGCAGAAACAGCGGCGGAGCTGGCCGGCGACCGGGCGACGCCTCCCGGCGCGGACGATCTGGTGTACGTCATTTATACCTCTGGCTCTACCGGTACCCCCAAAGGTGTGCCGGTCACGCACCGCAATCTGGTCCATTCCACGCAGGCGCGCCTGCACTATTATCCCGAACCTGTCACCGGCTTCGTCCTGTTGTCGTCGTTCGCGTTCGATAGTTCGGTCGCGGGCATATTCTGGACCTTGTGCCAGGGCGGGACGCTGTGGCTGCCGGAACCCGGCACGGAGCAGGACATAGACGCCATCGTCGAACAGGTCCGGCAAGCGCGGGCGTCGCACATATTAAGTCTGCCTTCCTTATATAGCGTGTTGCTGCAGCATGCCGCGCCGGAGGCGCTTTCGAGCCTGACTACCGTCATCGTCGCCGGCGAGGCCTGCCCCGCACCGGTAGCGGTGTTGCACCGCCAGCGCCTGCCGCGGGCGACGTTGTACAACGAATACGGTCCGACCGAGGGGACGGTATGGAGCACGGTATACCGGTTCCCGGCCGAGTTCCGCGAGGCGCAGGCGCCGATCGGACGGCCGATCCCGTACATGCAGGTATACATCCTCGACGCCCGGCGCGAGCCGGTCCCGATCGGCGTGGCCGGCGAGATTTACATCGGCGGTGCCGGTATCGTGCACGGATATCTCAACCGGCCCGACCTGACGCAGGAGAAGTTCGTGCCCGATCCGTTCCGGCCGGGCCCCGGCGCGCGCCTGTACCGCACCGGCGACCTGGCGCGCTATCGCGCCGACGGCAACATCGAATTCCTCGGCCGCGTCGACCATCAGGTCAAGATTCGTGGCTACCGCATCGAGCTCGGCGAGATCGAAGCGGCATTGCGTAAACACCCGGCGTTAACGGAGGCCGTGGTCGTCGCGCGCGACGTCGGCGACCGCCGCCAGACCGCAGAAACGATCGATGCGAGCCGCACCCAGAGCATCCTCGATGCGATGGGATCGCTCGATGCGGAACAGGTCGAGCGGCTGTTGGGCGAAATCGAGGCGATGTCGGATGACGCTGCGCAACGCTTTTTGACAGAAGCGAGCTTTCAAAGATAGCGGTATTGAACGACGGCGCAGACGAGTTTCACTGAGACGACAAGAGAGAAATAACGCAGTTCATGACACGCAAGCTCAAACGCTCGAAGGACTTCGAGATCGTATTACAGGTAAAGAACGACGACTTCATCCGTCCGCCGCGGGAGGCGCAACGGAACTGGCTGCTCAATCGTGCGATCACCGAATTCGCCGATGATTTGATGGACCTGGACCCGCTCGCAAAGCGGTTCGTCCCGGGACGCGACGGCGCGGACGTGCGCGACCATTCCCAGGCGCGCTTGACCGAGCAGGAGATCATGGAGGACTGGCAGATTCCGGTCATGCAGGAGATGGCCCGTGTCGTGACCGAGTCGCATGGCGATGTGCTCGAGGTTGGATTTGGGCGCGGTGTGTCGTCGCGGTTTATTCAAGAGTGCGGCGTGAAGTCGCACACGATCATCGAGTGTAACGATCATATCTTCGAGGATTTGCAGAAATGGCGCGCCGGTTTCGGCGAGCGCGATATCCGGCCGGTACGTGGCATGTGGCAGGATACGGTGGGCAAGCTCGGGATGTTCGACGGTATCTTCTTTCACACCTATCCGTTGAACGAAGAAGAGCACCAGGAGTACGTGGTGAAGAGCAAGACGTTCGCCGAGCATTTTTTCCCGACCGCTGCGGCCCATCTGCGCCCGGGGGGCATCTTCACGTATCTTACGAACGAGATCGATTCGTTCAGTCGCGGACACCAGCGACTGGTGTTCAAGTACTTCCGCTCGTTTACGTTGAAGCTGGTGGGCGCATTGAAGGTCCCCGAACGCTGCATCGACACGCTGTGGGCCGATTCCATGGTGGTCATCAAGGCGGTGAAGTAGCCGGTGCGTCGAGACGAACGATGAGCGACATGCAGAACCGAATCGAGGCGCTCGGCGCCGGCCAGCGTGAACTGCTGGCGCGGCGGCTCGCCCGTTTGTGCGCCGCCACCGGCGACGCCGGTGCGACCAAACGGCTCGTGGCGTACGTGGTCGCCGGCGGCGCGGCCCCCGCGGCGGGCGAACTGCGCGCGTTCCTGAAGCAGTCGCTCCCGGACTACATGGTGCCGTCGCGGTTCGTCGTGCTCGATGGTTTGCCGCTGATGCCCAACGGCAAGGTCGACTACAAGTCGCTGCCGGATCCGGACACCAGCGCCGAGCCCGCGACCGGGACATTGGTCAAACCCAGCAACGACGTCGAACGCAAGCTGGCGGAGATCTGGGCCGAGGTCTTGGGGCTCGATGTCGTCGGGGTGCATGACAATTTCTTCGAGGTCGGCGGGGATTCGATCCTCAGCATCCAGATCATTGCGCGTGCCAAGCGCGCCGGCATTCACTTGACGCCGCAGCAGGTGTTCCAGCATCTCACGATCGCCGAGCTGGCCCGGGTGGCGGGCAGCGCCGCCGCCCCGCGCACGGAGCAGGGCATGGTCACGGGCGAGGTTCCGCTGACGCCGATTCAACGGTGGTTCTTCGAGCGCGCGCTGCCGAACGCGCACTATTGGAATCAGACCTACATTCTGGAAGCGCCGAAAGACATCGATGTCGGTCGTCTGGGGCAGGCGTTGCAGCATCTCGTATCGCACCACGACGTGTTGCGATCGCGGTTCCAAAAACAGGGCCCATCCTGGCGCCAGGAAATCACGGCTGCGGTCGATGTCCCGCCGGTGCAGCGCCACGACGTCGCACATCTCGACTCCGAGGCACAGGCAGCGGCGATCGAGTCCTTCGCCGCTGCGTTGCAGTCGACGCTCGATATCAGCGCCGGAAGGTTGCTGGCCGCGGCGGTGTTCGCGTGTGGCGCGAGCGATCGCGTATGTATTGCCATCCACCATTTGGTGGTCGATGGCGTGTCATGGCGCATCTTGTTGGAAGACCTGCATACCGCGTACGCGCAGCTCGGCCGGCGCGAGACCGTGCAACTTCCGGCCAAAACCACGGCGTATAAAACCTGGGCCGAAGGTCTGGCGGCGTACGCGCGATCGGACGCCGCGCGCGAGGAGTTGGAATACTGGTCGCGCATGGTCGCCGACGACGGATTCCGCATCCCGCTCGATCGGAACGGCGACAACACCGAGGCGTCCGAGCGCAAACTCGTGACCGAGTTGACGGTCGAGGAAACGACCGCGCTGCTCAAAGAGGTTCCGGCCGCGTACAACACCCGCATTGACGACGTGTTGTTGACGGCATTGGTGCTGACCCTTGGGCAATGGACCGGGCGCGATACGATTGCCCTCGACATGGAGGGCCACGGCCGCGAAGACGTAGTTGACGGCGCCGATCTGTCCCGAACCGTAGGATGGTTCACATCATTTTTCCCACAGAAGTTAAGCCTAGCGACCCAGGAGCCGGGCGACGCCATCAAGTCGATCAAAGAACAGTTGCGCCGTATCCCCAAACGCGGCATTGGCTTCGGGATCTTGCGTTATTTGAGCGACGATGCGGCGATCCGTGACAAACTTCACCAAATCCCGGCGCCGCCGGTGCTATACAACTATCTCGGGCAGTTCGATGCGTCGGGCGCGGGAGGCGCGTTCAGACCGACGTTGGACTCCGCCGGACCTTGCCACGATCCGACCGGACCGCGTAGCCACCCGTTGGAGATCGATGCGATTGTCATCGAGGACCGGTTGCGCCTCGACTGGGTGTACAGCGAAAACTTGCACGAGCGCAGCACGATCGAAGCCGTGGCCCGCGACTATATGCATCATCTGCGACGCCTGATCGCTCACTGCAAGTCGCCCGAGGCGGGCGGTTTTTCGCCATCCGATTTTCCCGAGGCCAAGTTGGGGCAGGACGAGCTGGACGAGCTGTTGAATCAGATCGGCGATCGCTAATGCGCCTACCGTCTTTGACGTTCCGAGTGCGGCAAAAAACCTCTTACATGGCGCCCATTGCCTACGGTCGGAGATTCCTCGCTGCGCTCGGAATGACGGACGGGTATATCGTCGGTTCGTTTTGTAGCGGATTGTTTGAGGAGTGCGGCGGGTGAGCAAAGAGAACGTCGAATCCATCTATCCGCTGTCCCCGATGCAGGAGGGGATGCTGTTTCATTCGCTGACGGAGCAGGGGAGCACCGCGTACTTCGAGCAGTACCAGTGTACCTACGCCGGTGACTTCGACGTCACCGCGTTCCAGCAAGCGTGGGCGCGTACCATCGAGCGGCATCCGATACTGCGCACGCTCGTCATGTGGAAGCGCAAAGACAAGTCGCTCCAGGTCGTGCGCAAGCACGTGCAGGCGGCGTGGACCGTCGAGGATTGGCGCGCCGTCGGCGCCGACGCCGTCGACGCGAAGCTGGCGGCGTTCTTGCGCGACGATCGCGCGCGCGGCTTCGATCTCACCCAGGCGCCGCTTATGCGCTTTGCGCTGCTGCGTCTGACGGACCGTGCCTATCGGTTCGTGTGGAGCTTTCATCACCTGCTGTTGGACGGCTGGTCCGGCGCGCTGCTGTTCAACGAGGTCTACGCGTGGTACCAGGCGTCGCGCACGGGGAAGGCCCCGGCGCTCAAACGCGTGCGCCCGTACCGCGATTACATCGGCTGGCTACAGCAACAGGACATGGCCAAGGCCGAGGCGTTTTGGAGGGAAAACCTCAAGGGCTTCAGCGCCGCCACACCTTTATATATCGGCCGCGGTGCCGCCCCGGGGGCGCGTTCGGCCTATGCGCACGATAGCGCGCGTCTCTCCGAGGCGACGACCGCCACGCTCAAGGCGCTGGCGCGCAGCAAGCAGCTCACGCTGAACACCGTTGTTCAGGGCGCGTGGGCGCTGTTGTTGAGTCGCTATAGCGGCGAAGACGACGTCGTTTTCGGCACCACCGTGTCCGGCCGGCCGCCGGGGCTGGATGGCGTCGAGGACATGGTCGGGTTGTTCATCAACACGCTGCCGGTGCGCGTGCGGCTGCCGGCCGATGACGGCATCGTGCCGTGGTTGCAGGCGCTGCAAGCGCAACAGGTGCAGTTGCGCGAGTACGAGCACAGCCCGCTGTATCGGGTGCAGCACTGGAGCGACGTGCAGCGCGGGCAGCCGCTGTTCGAGAGCATTGTCGTGTTCGAAAACTACCCGACAGTGAGCGCGCCGAGCGGGGATCGCGGGTTCGAGATCAAGGACGTCTCCACCCACGAAGAGACGAATTTTCCGCTAACCCTCGGGGCCGAGCCATCCGATTCCCTGTTGCTGCGTATCAACTACGATACGTCGCGCTTCGACGCGGCGACCGTACGCCGCATGCTCGGGCATTTGGCAGCGGTATTGGAGCGCATCGCCGCCAATCCGCAGCAGCGGCTGCGCGACGTCGATATCGTCACCGACGCGGAGCGCAAGCAACTGCTGTTCGAGTGGAACGCGACGCGCGCCGATGTTCCCGTTGGCGTGTGTGCGCACCAGGCGTTCGCGGCGCAGGCGCGCGCGCGGCCCGAGGCGGTCGCTGTCGTCGCCCCGGACGGCCAGCTCAGCTACGGCGAGTTGAATCGCAAGTCGGATGAGCTGGCGCGCTACCTCGCGGCGCATGGCGTCGGGCCGGAGGTCGTCGTCGGTGTGTGTCTGGAGCGATCGACGCATCTGATCGTCGCGGTGCTCGGCATCCTGAAGGCCGGCGGCGCGTACCTCCCGATGGACCCGAAGCACCCACCCGATCGCATGCTGTTCATGTTGCAAGACGCGCGGGCGCCGATCGTGTTGACCCAGCAGTCCCTGGCCGAGGGGCTGTCCGGTTACGGCGGCCGGTGCGTGCGCCTGGACCGCGACTGGGACGACATCGCACGGCCACTGCCGTCGGCTGCGCTGTCGGCGGCGACACCACAGCATCTCGCGTACGTGATTTACACCTCCGGCTCCACCGGCAAACCGAAGGGCGTGGCGGTTCCGCATGTCGGTTTAATGAATCTGATCACCTGGCATCAGCGTGCGTACGGCGTCACGCCGTCCGATCGCGCCACCATGCTCGCCGGGCTCGCATTCGACGCCTCGGTCTGGGAACTGTGGCCGTACATCACGGCCGGCGCCGCGATCTATCTCGCCGATGAGGACGTGCGCCTGTCGCCTAGCAAGATTGTCGCCTGGTTCGCCGCGCAAAAAATTACGATCAGTTTTCTACCGACGCCGCTCGCCGAAGCGGTGCTGTCGGAACCGATGCCCGCCGGTCTGGCGTTAAAATATCTGTTGACCGGCGGCGACAAGCTGCATGGCGCGCCGGCGCCGGGGCTGCCGTTCCGACTCTATAACCACTATGGCCCGACGGAAAACACCGTGGTCACCACGGTCGCGGAGATTCCGCCGGGGATTGACGGCCCGCCAACGATTGGGCGTCCGATCGCGAATACCAAGGTCTACGTGCTCGACAAGTACGGCCGGCCCACGCCCATCGGCATCCCCGGCGAGCTGTACGTCGGCGGCGTGGGACTGGCGCGCGGCTATGTGAACCGGCCGGAGCTGAACGAGAAGGCGTTCCTGCCGGATCCGTTCGACGCCGGCGGCGCGCGCATGTATCGCACCGGCGATCTCGTGCGCTACGGCGCCGACGGCAACATCGAATTCCTCGGGCGCATCGACGATCAGGTCAAGATCCACGGCTACCGTATCGAGCTGGGTGAGATCGAATCCGTGCTCAGCCAGCACGAGGGCGTGAAAGACGCGGTGGTGATCGTGCGCGAAGACGTCCCGGGCGAAAAGAAGCTGGTCGCCTACGTGGTGCCGGAGCACGGCGCGGCCGTCGATCCGAACGCGTTTCGCGCGTACCTCAAGGCCAAGCTGCCGGTGTACATGGTGCCGGCGTTCCTGGTGCCGATGCAGGCGCTGCCGCTCACCGCCAACGGCAAGGTCGACCGCCGGGCGCTGCCGGCGCCGGACCCGGCGCAGCGCACGCGCACCGAGGCGCCGGTGGCGCCGGCGAGCGAAGTGGAAAAAACACTGGCGGCGATATTCGCGGACGTGTTGCATGTCGCGAATGTCGGGGTCCACGACAATTTCTTCGAACTGGGCGGCGACTCTATCCTGAGCATCCAGGTCGTCGCGCGCGCCCATCAAGCCAATCTGCAACTGACGCCAAAAGACATCTTTCAGCATCCGACGATCGCGGAGCTCGCACCGCTCGCGGGTCGGGCGCGGCAGTCCACGGCGGAGCAGGGCGCGGTAACGGGCCCGGTGCCGCTGACGCCGATCCAGGCGTGGTTCTTCGAACGCAAGTTGCCGGTACCGGGGCACTGGAATCAGGCGTATCTGTTGGAGCTCGCCGCGGACACCGACGTCGCGTTGCTCGAGCGGGCGCTGGCGAAGCTCATCGAGCACCACGACGCGCTGCGCATGCGCTATGAACCGGGCGCCGACGGCTGGCGCCAGATCGCGCCGGCGGATACCGCCGCGCTCGCGTTCGCGCGCATCGACTTGGCGCAGGTACCCGCGGCGCAGCGCGCGGCCGCGATCGAGGCGCAGGCGAGCATGCTACAGGCGGGCTTGAGTCTGGAACGCGGCAAGCTGGTGCAGGCGGCGTATTTCGATTTGGGGCAGGGCGCGGCGGGACGGTTGCTGATCGCGATTCATCACCTGGTGGTGGACGGCGTTTCCTGGCGGATTCTGCTCGAGGACCTGGAGCAGGCGTATCGACAGTTGAAGCAGGGAGTCGCGGTCGCGCTTGCGCCCAAGACGGCCTCGTTCAAACAATGGAGCGAGGCGCTGGCGGCGTACGCCGATTCCGCGACGCTCGCCCGCGAGCTGGCGTACTGGACCGAGGCCTGCGACGCGCGCTGCGTCGCCATTCCCACGGACCATACGGATGGCGCCGGCAATGCCAAGGCTTCGGCCCGCACGCATTCGGTCCGACTCGACCGCAGCGACACGCAGGCGCTGTTGCAGCAGGTGCCGTCGGTCTACAACACCCAGATCAACGATGTCCTGCTCACGGCGTTGGCGCAGACGCTAATGCAGTGGACCGAACGCGCTGGCATGGTCATCGATCTCGAGGGCCACGGGCGCGAGGACGTGGGCGCGAACCTCGATACGTCGCGCACCGTCGGCTGGTTCACCAGTCTGTTTCCGGTCAAATTGACTATCGACACGGCGGAACCGGGCCGGGCACTGTGCGCGGTGAAGGAACAGTTGCGCCGCATCCCCGGGCGCGGTATCGGTTACGGCGTGTTGCGCTATCTGAGCCGGGACCCGGCGATCCGCGCGGGATTGGCGCAGGCGCCACGGCGCGAAATCCTGTTCAACTACCTGGGGCAGTTCGACCCGATGCTGTCGCGCTCGGATCTGTTTCGTCCGGCGCCCGAATCCAGCGGGCAGTCGGAGGATCCAAGCGGGATGCGGTCGCATCTGCTCGAGATCAATGCGCTGGTCGTCGACGGCGAGCTGCGCGTCGAATGGACCTATAGCGAAGCGGTGCACCGGCGCGCGTCGATCGTCAAACTGGCGGACGGTTATCTCAAGCACCTGCGCCGGCTTATCGGTCACTGCTTGTCGCCGGAGGCCGGCGGCTTCACGCCATCAGATTTCCCGCACGCGCGCGTCGACGCGCCGCAACTCGACGAGCTGTATGCCACCTGGGGCCGCAACATCGAGGACGTTTTTCCGCTGACCTCGCTGCAGCAGGGCATGCTGTACCACACGCTGGCGGCGCCGGAGTCTGGCATCTCGCTCGAGCAATACACGTTTCGCTTACGCGGCGAGTTCAATC
>JBKHXU010000191.1:0-3634 GCA_046565865.1 Gammaproteobacteria bacterium
CGATGGCACCGGACAGCACCCGGAAAAAAGTACTGGCCCTGGCGCGCAAGCTGGGAGTCCTGCGCCCCCGGGATCTGCGTGCCGCCGGGCTGCGGCGGGAGTACGCGCAGCGACTGTTCGCGCGCGGGCAGCTTGAACGCATCGGCCGAGGGCTGTATGCGGCACCAACGGCGAAGATTTCCGCCCATCGCAGCCTGGCAGAGGTATCCAAGGCCGCACCGCAGGGCGTGGTGTGCCTGCTGTCGGCGCTGCGCTATCACGGCCTGACGACTCAGCATCCGTCGGAGGTCTGGCTCGCGCTCCCCAGCAAGGCCTGGCGCCCACGGCGCACGCCATTCCCCGTGCGTGTGGTGTATTTTTCCGACGCCGCGCAGCGGGCCGGCATCGAGACGCGGACGATCGACGGCGTAACCGTGCGCATCTATTCGCCCGCCAAAACCGTGGCCGACTGTTTCAAGTTCCGCAACAAGATCGGCATCGACGTGGCAGTCGAGGCCCTTCGGGATTACCTAAAAAAGCACCGCGGCGGCGTGGATGCGCTCTGGCGCTACGCCGAGGTTTGCCGGGTACAGCGGGTGATGCAGCCCTATTTGGAAGCAGCGGCGTGAGCCGGGAATTTCCCGCCAATCTCGCCGAATCGGTACGGCAACGGCTGCTGAACCATGCACGGCACCAGGGCGAGGATTTTCAGGTCACGCTCAACAATTTTCTTCTTGAACGCTTTCTGTATCGTCTGAGCAGATCGAAGGTCCATGACCGTTTCGTGCTGAAGGGCGCTTTGCTGCTGCGCCTGTGGGCGGAGCAGCCTTATCGCGCCACGCTGGACCTCGATTTGCTGCGGCGGGGTGAGACCGATCGGGACAACGTGGCGAAAGACATCCGCGCGATCTGTGCGACGGCGGTGGAGCCGGATGGTGTTGAGTTCGACGCGCGCGATCTGACGCTGGAGCCGATTCGCGAGGAGCAGGAATACGCCGGCCTGCGCGCGGGCTTCACCGCGAAATTGGGCAATGCCCGGATACGGTTGCAGGTGGACATCGGCGTCGGCGACGCCGTCTGGCCCGCGCCGCGAAAGCACGCCTATCCCGCGATGCTGGAGTTCCCCGCCCCGCACGTGCTGACGTATTCGCGCGAGGCGGTGGTCGCCGAGAAATTCGAGGCGATGGTGGTCCTCGGCGCGCGCAACAGCCGTATCAAGGATTTCTTCGACATCCACTACCTCGCCATGCATTTCGCATTCGAAGGTGCGGCGCTCGCCGAAGCGATTCGCCGCACCTTCGACCGGCGCAAGACGCCGCTTCCGCAAGACGTACCGGTCGGGTTGACGGAAGAATATTGGAAGCAGGCCGGGCGCGACGCCCAGCTGCGCGCCTTCGTGCGCCGCGCTCGGGTGGAAGTCGCTTCGCAGAAGACGAGCGGGATCGCACCGACGCTGCGCAAGTTCCTTCTGCCTCCTTGGGAGGCACTGAGAGACAATAATCTGTTTACTCAGCACTGGCCCGCTGGCGGACCCTGGGGCAAGACGCAGTGAGGGACTGGTTTCAGATTGATCGTGCGCTGTACGAGTCGTGACTGACGTAAGGGACTACTGGCCCAAGAAGCCAGCAGCATAGATCGGAATGACAGCCATGGATTTGTTCAGAGGTTCCCCCGGTGAGGCAAGGCAAAAAACATGACTGAACCGATTGTCGTCTGCCCGCAGTGCAAGAACGCATCCCCGCGCCGCCTTGCCGGTGGCGACCATCCTGCGCCAGACGTTGCTGGAAATCGCCATGGCGCGGCAGGCTTCCGAGGGCCAGCAAACCAAGACGGAAATGATCAACCAGTACCTCACCGGCCCGCGCTTCCGCCAGCGGGTGGAAGCCATCGTCGAAGCGTTTTCCAACATGCAAGAAGACCTCGACAAGGAAAAGAAGGTGATCACCAAACAATAAGCCAAGCGCGAGGGGCAGATTGACCGCGTCATGTAGTAACCGTCGGAATGTATGGAGACCTGCAACGCATCACGGGCAAGTCGTTGCAGGAGATCGAGGGGTTGGAACTTCCAGCGTCAAATGCGCCGGTAGGATTCAGGGCGATCTGTTCGACCCCGCCGGTCGGCGGCAGCTCATGGGTTGCACCAATAAGCTCATCTGGGGCAACAAATTGATTCTCGCTAGTCTCAGGAATGGGCCAGGGAGTACAAAAGCTAAATGTTGCGCACCGTCGGCGTGCCGTTCGATGGTTACGTAATCGCGAAAAAATGAAGGGCCGACATTGTCGGCCCTTCTGCTTTTGGGGCTTACTAGAGCAGTTACAGCAACGGCACGATCAAGAGCGCCACGATGTTGATGATCTTGATCATCGGATTGATCGCGGGGCCCGCCGTGTCCTTGTAAGGATCGCCGACGGTGTCGCCGGTGACGGCGGCCTTGTGTGCGTCTGAGCCTTTGCCGCCGAACTTGCCGTCCTCGATGTATTTCTTGGCGTTGTCCCAGGCGCCGCCGCCGGTGGTCATGGAAATGGCGACGAAGATGCCGGTGACGATGGTGCCGAGCAATACGGCGCCGAGCGCCTCGCGGCCTAAGGTGAAGCCGACGATGATCGGCACCAGCACCGGCAGCAGCGACGGGATGATCATTTCCTTGATCGCGGCTTTGGTGAGCATGTCGACCGCGCGCGAGTAATCCGGCTTGGCCTTGCCCTCCATGATGCCCTTGATGGATTTGAACTGACGCCGCACCTCGACCACGACCGCGCCGGCGGCGCGACCGACCGCTTCCATCGCGATAGCGCCGAAGAGATACGGGATCATGCCGCCGATGAAGAGGCCGATAATGACCCTCGGGTCCGACAGCGAGAACTCGATGGCTTGGCCGGCATGCGCCTCAAGCTCATGCGTATAGTCCGCGAACAGCACCAGCGCCGCGAGACCGGCGGAGCCGATGGCGTAGCCCTTGGTGACGGCCTTGGTGGTATTGCCGACGGCGTCGAGCGGATCGGTGACGTCGCGTACCTTCTTCGGCAGCTCGGCCATCTCGGCGATACCGCCGGCGTTGTCGGTCACCGGACCGTAGGCGTCGAGCGCGACAATGACGCCGGTCATGGACAGCATCGAGGTCGCGGCCACGGCGATGCCATAGAGGCCGGCCAGCTCGTACGACGCCCAGATGGAGGCACAGACCGCGATCACTGGCAGCGCCGTCGCCTTCATGGACAGCCCCAGGCCGGCGATGATGTTGGTGCCGTGGCCCGTGGTTGAGGCTTCGGCGAGCTTGCGTACTGGGCTGTATTCGGTCGCGGTGTAGTACTCGGTAATCACCACCATCGCGGTGGTCAGCAGCAGCCCGACGAGTGCCGCACCATACAGCGCCATCGGCAAGTACAGGCCGTTGCCGGTCATCATGCGCTCGGTGACGAAGTAGAACGCGATCGCCGACAGCACGCCGGACACGATCACCGCGCGGTACAGCGCGTTCATGATCTTGCCCTTGTTGCTGACTTTGACGAAGAACGTGCCGACGATCGAGGCCAGGATCGACACGCCGCCGAGTACCAGCGGGTAGAGCACGGCGTCGGCGAAATTCGGAAACACCAAGCTGCCGAGCAACATCGCCGCGATGATGGTCACGGCGTAAGTCTCGAACAGGTCCGC
>JBKHXU010000192.1:0-4073 GCA_046565865.1 Gammaproteobacteria bacterium
CCGGGCGGCTTCGACTCCACGCGGTCGGGTTCCTTCCGGTTGGTGGCCGCGATGCCGTCGAGCAGACCCATCGTCCCGTAGATCCACGAGCCGGTGCAGACGCTCGTGAGCAGGGTCGACGGGGGCAGCGAGCCGATGAACTCGTGCAGGCGGCGGTTGTGCATCTCCTGGCGCGTGCCGAATCCGCCTGGGATCAGAAACGCATCCAGCGTCGGCTCGTCATCGAACGTGTAGTTGGGCAGCACGGTGAACCCGGCCTGGGTCTGCACCGGCCGATTGGCATCGGCGATCAGGAACACGTCCAGCTCGGGGTCGTAGCGCCGCGCTACCGAAAACACCCCGTACGGCGCGGCGTAGTCCACGATCTCCGCGTCCTTGAAGACGTAAACACCGAGACGAAATCCCGGCTTAATAGTTTGGCTCATGGCGCATCAGTCCGTTCGACGCGGCCAATGTAGTCGGGGCAAGACATCGCCCGTATCGCCGTGAGCCCAATTCTTTTGTAGTGGTGCTACTACACGCTGAGGGTGCGGACGTCGGCCGGGCATGGCCGCTTTTAGTGCAGGATATCGTTCCGTGCTGTTTAGTTGTGCGTCTCGCCGTAAAGTCCGACTAAAATGGTCGCGCCGACCTGCTGCCTTACGCCAATTGTAGCCGTGCGCCCGATGGCACGAATTCTGCCTTAGCGCGGATGAGGGTTGGTCCATGCGAACAACGATAACGGCGCCACTGACCTTGAACCTGCAAACTTACGACGCGGAAAGTTTCTACGACGAGCTGCTGAGCGCACCCGGGGTGCCGCGCGCGGGGGCGGAGTTGTTGGTGCAATGTCTGGCGACGCTGCGCGAGGGTGAGTTGTTGCGCTATCAGCGCGCCGCCGAGGCGGCGATGTATCGTATGGGCGTCACCTTTACCGTCTATGGCGCGGCCGAGGGCACGGAAAAGATTCTCCCGTTCGACGTGATCCCGCGCATCATCAACGCCCAGGAGTGGGGCCGCATCGAGGCCGGGCTGAAGCAGCGCATTCATGCGCTCAATCTGTTCCTCGACGACATCTATCACGAGCAAAAGATTCTGCGCGACGGCGTGGTGCCGCGCGAGCTGGTGTTGTCCGCGAGTTCGTATCGGGCGCAGTGCCAGGGCTTGAAGGTGCCGCGCGGCGTATGGTGCCACATCACCGGAACCGACCTGGTGCGCGACCGCGACGGTCAGTTCTACGTGTTGGAGGACAATCTGCGCTGTCCCTCTGGCGTCTCGTATGTGCTGGAGAATCGTCACGTACTCAAACGCACCTTCCCCAAGGTGTTCGAGGCGTCGCGCGTGCGTGCGGTCGACAACTATCCGAGCTACTTGCTCGAGACGCTCGAGTACCTGGGCGCCGGCAACGCCGCACCGACGGTGGTGTTGTTGACGCCCGGTATCTATAACTCGGCGTATTTCGAGCACTCATTTCTCGCACAGCAAATGGGTATCGAGCTGGTCGAGGGCAGGGACTTGGTCGTCATGGACGGTTATGTGCACATGCGCACCACGCACGGGCTGCAGCGGGTCGATGTCATTTACCGACGCATCGACGACGACTTCCTCGACCCGCGCGTGTTTCGCGCCGATTCCTTGCTCGGCGTGCCGGGATTGATGCAGGCGTACCGCGCCGGGCGCGTGGCGTTGGCGAATGCGCCGGGCACCGGTGTCGCCGACGACAAGGCGGTGTATGCCTACGTGCCGAAGATCATCAAGTACTATTTGGACGAAGATATTTTGTTGCCCAACGTGCCGACCTACCTATGCGACGATGCGCAGGAACGCGGTTTCGTGCTCGCCAACCTGGACAAACTGGTGGTGAAGGCGACCAACGAATCGGGCGGCTACGGCATGCTGGTCGGTCCGCACGCCACGGCCGCGGAGCGCGAGGCGTTTCGCGCGCGCATCGAGGCCAACCCGCGCAACTACATCGCCCAGCCGACGCTGTCGCTGTCGCGCGCGCCGGTGTTGATCGACGATCACATCGAGGGTCGGCATGTGGATTTTCGTCCTTATATTCTGTACGGCAAGGACATCTACGTGATGCCCGGCGGGCTTACGCGGGTGGCGCTGAGGAAGGGCTCGTTAGTGGTGAACTCGTCGCAAGGCGGCGGCAGTAAGGACACCTGGGTGTTGCAGGAATGACGGAGATCACGACGTGTTGAGCCGTGTCGCCGATTCCATCTACTGGATGAGCCGCTATCTCGAGCGCGCCGAGAACGTTGCGCGCTTCATCGAGGTGAATCTGAATCTCATGCTCGACACCTCCGGCTCCGGCGATGGCAACCAGTGGGAACCGTTGGTCAACATCACCGGCGACCGCAAGCTGTTCGCCCAACTCTACGGTGTGCCGACGAAAGAGAACGTGATGCAGTTCCTCACGTTCGATCGCGCCAATCCCAATTCCATCCTCTCGTGTGTATGGAAGGCGCGTGAGAACGCGCGTTCGATGCGCGAGATCATTTCCTCCGAGATGTGGGAACAGGCGAATAATTTCTACTTGCTGGTCAAGAACGCGGTCGGTACCGATGCCGTCAACAATCCGCACGCGTTCTACACCGAGGTCAAGATGGCGAGCCATCTATTCGACGGCATCGCCGATGCCACCATGTCGCACGGCCAGGCGTGGCATTTTCTGCGCCTGGGCGAGATGCTCGAACGCGCCGAAAAGACGTCGCGGATTTTGGACGTGAAATACTTTATCCTGTTGCCCGGCGCGCACGACGTGGGCAGCACCATTGACAATATCCAGTGGGCGGCGTTGCTGCGCTCGGCGAGCGCGTTCGAGATGTACCGCAAGCGCTATCGGCGCATTACCCCCGACAAGGTCGTCGACTTTCTTATTTTGAATAACGAGTTTCCGCGTGCGGTGCGGTATTGTGTGGATAGGGCGCGGGAATCGCTGCACGCCATCGGCGAGGTACCGCTCGGTCTCGGCGGCAATCGCGCCGAGCGCCGTCTGGGTCGACTGAGTGCCGAATTGAATTATGCACAAATTGACGAGATCATCGCCCAGGGCCTGCATGAGTTCCTGGACGATCTGCAAACCAAGCTAAACCGAATCGACGATGCCATTTTCGACACGTTCTTCGCGTTCCCCGCGGCAGCAACCGACCCGGCCCGCGCTCAATCGCAATAGCCACAAATGACCTTTTGCGTCGCTATCAAGATCAAGGATGGCTTGGTCGGCATTGCCGACACGCGCGTCACCTCGGGTTCGGTGCATACGACCGCGCGCAAGGTTACGATCCATCAGAGCGGTCAAAACTCGATGTTTCTCATGACCTCGGGGCTGCGCTCGGTGCGCGACAAGGCGCTGACGTACTTCGAGGAAGAGTTGGAGCAGAGCGAGACCGGCTATACCAAGCTGTACCAGGCGGTCAACGCGTTCGCGGCTCAGTTGCGGCGCGTCGCCACCGAGGACAAGCAGGCGCTGGTCGATGCCGGCCTCGAGTTCAATTTGTTTTCCATCATCGGCGGCCAGCTGCAAAACGACAAGGAGCACAAGCTGTATCTGCTCTATCCGCAAGGCAACTGGGTCGAGGTCACCGATGCATCGCCGTACGTACTGATCGGCGAGACCTCGTACGGTAAGCCGATACTCGATCGAGTTTTGCGGTTCGATTCGGACATGGAGACGGCGCTCAAGGTCGCGTACCTGGCGTTCGACTCGACGCGCATCAGCGCCGTCGATGTCGGTTTTCCGATCGACGTCGTGTTGTACCGGCGCGATAGCTTCGACATCGTGCAGCACAGCTACGACCGTGAAGATCTGCAACACCTGCCGCAGTGGTGGCAGGAGCGCCTGCGCGCCTCGGTCGAGGAGTTGCCGAACGAGTGGGTGCACCAGGCGTTGGCGAAACTGCCAGGCAAGCGCTGACCCGTGCTGCTTGAGATCACTCACCGCTCGCACTACCAATACACGCAACCGGTCTTCTTCGAGCCGCTGACATTGCGCCTGCGGCCGCGCTGCGATGCCACGCAGATCGTGCGCACGCACGATTTGCGCATTACGCCTAGCCCGACGGGTATCAGCTATGGCGTGGGCTTGG
>JBKHXU010000193.1:0-4476 GCA_046565865.1 Gammaproteobacteria bacterium
AACGTACCAAAGGTTTGTTCAGGTACGCGATTTGGCATTTTTGGCCCACACGAATAAACAAATCCCAGTCCTGATAGCGCGGCAAGCCTTCATCGAAGAACGTTTGCTTAGCCACCTCCGCTGCCAACATTAGGACGCCGGTGCCGCCGGCCGTGAACTTCCCTGCCCTTAAGTCGGCAAGATCAACGGTGCGCTTGTCCTCGAGTCGCGACAGATCGCCTGAAATATTCGACGCGCATATGACCGCCCGGTAGTCACGCAGGACTTTCAACTGCTCAAATACCTTGTCGGCTTCCCATTCGTCGTCGTCGTCGAGAAATCCGATCACCGCCCCGGTTGCCGCTCGAATTCCAGTGTTGCGCGCCGCCGCGCCACCCCGGCTAGTCGGATGGCGCAGAAAACAAATACGGTTATCTCGTAGCGCGGTAGCCATCGCTTCGGTCCCGTCCGTCGATGCATCGTCCACCACAATGATCTGGAGACGCGAATAGGTTTGTGCAAAAACGCTGTTCAGCGCCCGGCGCAACAATTCTTTGCGGTTTCGCGTCGGGATGACAACGCTAACCAGAGGTGTTATCGGCAATGACATGATGCCTCGCTCAACCGGCACGCTGCGCCGCGGGCTCGGGCATGGCGGCGATAATTTGGTAGAGATCATCGATTCGTACCGGGGCCGCCGTCCGTAGCGATTCGGAAACCGCCAACGTCGCCAGCGTGGTATCGAACAATTCGGTAGCGCTGATCGGCATTTGGGCGCCCGAACGGACACACTCAATATAGAGCGCCAGCATTTCTTTCTGCCCTTTATTGACGCGCCACCGACTCTTACTTGATGTATCCGCTTCGAAGTACATTGCGTGCTCGAAATTGTGTATCTGCGCGGTTTTTCCGCCGCCGAAGACCTCAAGATATTCTTTCGGTGTCTTAGTGCCGCCTTGCGTGAGATAAAGCAGATTCGCCACCGACCCGTCCGCCAACTGTATGACGATGGAAACGTTTTCGAGATCGTCTGCCGTCGGATTGGTCGGACGCAGCGCGCACGCGTAAACCGAAACCGGGCGCGATTTGCTAAGAAACGATACGGCATCGATAAAATGCCCGCCCTCGCCGGTAAATCGCGATCCTTCCCGAGGGTCCAGATACCAAGACCCCGAATCGAGCTGACCGGCATGTACGCGATAGTGCAGCGTGAGCGGACCTGAATAACTTTTAAGGCGAGCAGCAATACCACCTAGGATTGGCGCAAACCGGCGGTTGAACCCGACCATTAGGCGGTCGTTGCCCGACTCGTTGATTGCCTGCCGTAGCTGCCGCACGCCGTCCAAATCCAATGCCAGCGGTTTCTCTACATACACCGCCTTGCGGGCGCGAAGCGCCTCAGCCGCGATACGGGCGTGCGTTGCATGGCGGGTGGCGACGATAACGGCGTCAATATCTGGATTCTCGAGCACGGCACGATAATTGGTCGTCGCTTCACTGAAGCCAAACTTCCGCCTGGCATCCGCACCGGACAACGCCGAGGCGGTAGCGACGCTATGAAGCTTCACCTGCGGGTTGTCGCGCAGGTGTGGCAACAGCATTGTGAGCGCGTAGTTACCGGCACCGATGAAACCCAGCTGGACCACATCCTTAGCACCGCCCGCCTCCTGCTGCTCCCTCGTTCTTGTGATAACCGAAGGACTGAGCGGCCTATCGGGGGTGTACTCGAGAATCGTCGCCAAACCTCCCAGTTTTCCTTGTGCCATGTCATCGTAAACGCGCTCGGCTTCGTCGAATGACCGCACGTTCGGCGTCAGTGCTTCTAAGTCGATACGACCGCTTGCAACAAGATCGAGGAACGCCTGCATGTTTCGCCGCTCGGTCCAGCGCACGTAGCCAATGGGATAGTCAATCCCGTGCTCCTCATAGGTCGGGTCGTATCGGCCCGGTCCATACGAGCGGGAAAAACGAAAGTCGAGCTCCTTCATGTACCCATCGTTCCACGGCAGATCGAGTTTCGTCTTTCCGATATCGATGATACGGGCGCGATCGCGCGCAAGCTCAATCGCAAGCTCGATCGGGCCGTTATCCGCTCCACCTGCCGTGATGAATATTGCATCTACACCATGGCCTGCCGTTTGGCGTGCGCAGGCGGTGGCAAGCAAGGGGTCGTCCGGACGATGCGCGGCGATGGCGCCGCAGCGACGTGCGAGATCGCAGCGCGCCTCGACGATATCGACGCCGATAACATGCACCCCTGCGGCACGCAGCAACTGGACCAACAACTGCCCCAACAGACCAAGCCCGACGACACAGGCCGTCTCGCCAAGCTGCATCTCCGCCTGGCGCAGTCCTTGGAGCGCAATGGCGCCGATCGTGGCGAAAGCGGCGTGTTTGAGCGAAACGCCCTGCGGAACCGCGACCACCAAATTTTTTGGGACGAAATTTATTTCCGCGTGATTGGCGTAGCCCGCGCCGGCGCACGCGACCGGCTGGCCGACATGAAATTCTTCCGCCCCGCTCCCCACCGCAACAACCTCACCCGACATGGAATACCCGAGCGGCGTAAGCTTATCCAGCTTGTTCATCACCTTTTCATAAGTAGCCGCGAATCCCTGTTGCCGAAGCGTATTTAATACCTTGCTGACCTGATCCGGCCGCGCTCGCGCTTTACCTAAGTACGACATGCGTCCTTCGCGTACCTTCATTCCTTCGGTCCCGGCCGATACGACGCTGTAGTGCGTGCGAACCAGTACCCCTCCCTGGCGCAGTGCCGGAGGCTCAGTATGCTCCAACCTTATTGCACCGGATTTATAGTTTTGACTGACCTGTTTCATTTCTGCGTCACCTGGTACATCGAGTTATCCCGCCGCCGCCCAACTGGGCTGGCCCTTCAAACGCCGTTTGATATTGCGAAGTTGGCGATAAAGCGCCGTGCTGGCCAGGATCATGCGCACCGGCGGCAGGCACTGCCGCCCGAAACGGTTGTAAACGGCGCGATACGCCATCACCCGTTTTATCGGGGAACGAATCGCGTTCGCCCGGCTATAACAAATGGAGGCAAAAAAGCGGCGGCCACGTGCACGTATCAGGTCATGGTCGCGGTCGACGACACTCTGCATAAGTGCCAACAGGTCAAGCGAATCGTCAACCCAGTCAATGACTTTGGCTGCATACGTCGACTGCCCCACGTGACTGCGCGTGCTTGCCAGTATCTGTTTGATATCGATGCGGCCGAAAGTAGCGGCGACGCGCACTTGCGCCATCACGTCTTGAAACAGATTGTGACGCGATTGCAGTCCACCAATCGATCGTAGTGCCTCAGTACGAAACAATGTGTTGCACAGATAAAACGTCGTGCGTCCGGCAAACCAATCCATGAAGAGACCCGCGAGGTCGGCGTGGTTCGCGAGATTGGGAATTTCCTGCACCACGACCCCGTTGGTATCGACAATCCGCAGACCCGTACGAATAAGCCCGGCTTTAGGGTTCACGTGGGACATGCCCACGCAAATCTCGACTAAAGTCGCGTCGATCATTTCGTCATCCAGCAACAGCAAAAAGTATTCGCCGCGGGCTTGGCTTAAGCAAAAATTGAAATTGTCGTTGGGAACAACCGGCCGTGCGTGGCGAAAATAGCGAACACGCTGGTCATGATGGTTGGCAATGACCTCGGATGTGTTATCGGTCGAGCAATTATCGGAAACAATAACTTCGATATTCGGATAGGTCTGCACCAGCGCGCACCCAAGCACTTGCGGTAAGTATGTCTGCGCGCGATTAAATGTTGGAATCGCAATCGTAACCAGCGGGCGTCGTTCCATCATGCGAGTTTCCTACGCTGGGAATGAACGGGTAGGTATTCCGGCCGATAGGTTCTTTCCGGGCTCAGCGCCCGGGCGGACATGTTCTCGATTCTGTCGAAAAGCGCGCGATTCTCGTTGACGAAGTACTCGTACCACAGGACAAAACTCAGCGCCTTCCAATCAGTGCGCAATACATCCCTGCGTCGGCGGTCGATATACGGATTGCGCGCCGCGGTAAGTATGGTCTCGATGATCGGCCGATACTCGTTGTAGAAGCGCTCATAGGGATACGGGAATCCCATCTTGACCTTGCGCCATACGACATCCTCTGGCAGATGTTTTTCCATCGCCTTCCGCAGGATCCATTTGTGCCACCCGTGACGAATGAGATAGCCAATCGGCAGACGCGCGGCGAGTTCCACCACGCGGTAGTCGAGAAATGGGCAGCGGCCTTCGAACGGAACGCCCATTAGTGTTTTATCGCCGGACATCAGCCAGTACGGGATCAGCGTGTTGGTGATTTCTGAATGCAGCCAATCGGTCAGTGTGCTGGCGTAGTATTGCTGGGGCGGGTGCGGCACATTGATGAGGTAATCGGTGTCGAGATTATGCAAGCGCCGCTTCGCGCTTCGCGCGAACTGCCCCACGCCGAGCAACATCATCAGTTCGCGGCCGAACACGCCGAAAATAT
>JBKHXU010000194.1:0-23948 GCA_046565865.1 Gammaproteobacteria bacterium
CGCCGGCGCGAGGCGTATGCCGGCTAAAACCGCCAAGCGCGAACCGCGCCGCTGCGCCTGGGCCGGCGCCGATCCGCTGTACGTGCGCTACCACGATCGCGAGTGGGGCGTACCGGTACACAACGACAAGGTGTTGTTCGAGTTCCTGACGCTCGAAGGTGCGCAGGCCGGATTGAGCTGGCTCACGATCCTGCGCAAGCGCGAGGCGTACCGCAAGGCGTTCGCGGGGTTCGATCCCGAGCGCGTGGCGCGCTTCGATGCGCGCCGCATCGAACGGCTGCTCGCCAATCCCGGCATCGTGCGCAACCGCGCCAAGATCGAGGCGACGGTGAGCAATGCGCGCGCGTTCGTTACAGTTCAGGACCTGTACGGCAGCTTCGATTTGTATCTCTGGCGCTTCGTCGACGGCGAGCCGATCCAGCACCGGCGCCAGCCGCGCGGTGTGCCGGCGCGCACGCCACTGTCGGATCGGTTGAGCCGCGATCTGCAGCAGCGCGGCTTTCGCTTCGTCGGCTCGACGATTTGTTACGCGTTTATGCAAGCCGTGGGCATGGTCAACGATCACACCGTCGGCTGCTTCCGGCATCGACAACTCGCCGGACCGAGCAAGAGGCGACGCCGATGAAACCGATTGCGATTTTATTCAGCTTTCTGTGCACCACCGCCGGCGCCGCGCAGTGGCTGACGCCGCCGGCCGATGGCGTCGTGTCGAGCGGCGACATCGATGCCCTGCTCGCCAAGCATCCGCTTGGGGCCAACGAAAATATCAAAGTCGTGCCGCTCGCGAAGAGCGAGCACAGCGCGCAGCTGCTGGTGCAGGTACGCGACCGCGAACCGCTGCACTACCACGCCGACAGCGACATCACTGTGTTTCTCGTGCGCGGCCAGGGCACGCTGAAATTGGAAAAGCGCGCGCACCCGGTTAAGGCCGGCGACGTGCTGCATATCCCGCGCGGCGCGATTCATGCCTACATCAACAAGGGTCCGGCGATCGGTGTCGCGATCGTCAGCTACAGCCCCGCGCCGGGACCGGACGATCGGGTGCTGATCAAGGAACCAAAGTAACGGCCGCCGGCGTCAGGACTCGTCTTCGGTGAACGGCAGGTAGCTGGCCCAGTTCTCGGCGCCGGCGCCGGCGGTAATGAGCCACGGATTTTTGAGCGACGGCTTGTTGTAGCGCAGCGGGCGATTGGCGACGTCGACGACGCGGCCGCCGGCCTGCTCCACCACGCACTGGGCGGCGCCGGTGTCCCACTCCATCGTCGGCCCGAGGCGCGGATAGACATCGGCCGCCCCTTCCGCGACCAAACAGAATTTGAGCGAGCTCCCCATCGACACCAGTTCGTGATCGCCGACGCGTTCGAGGAAGCCGGCGAGCGCGCGACCGGCGTGCAGCCGGCTGGCGACGATCACCGGGCGCGCCGCGGTGGCTCGGACGCGAATCGGCCGCGGCGATTGTTCGCCTTCGCATTTGTGCGCGCCGCCGCCGACGCAGGCGAGGTACGTCACCCCCGTCACCGGCGCGTGCACGACGCCGAGCACCGGCCGCTCGCGCTCGATCAAGGCGATGTTGACGGTGAACTGACCGTTGCGGCTGATGAACTCCTTGGTGCCATCGAGCGGGTCGACCAGCCAGAAGCGCGCCCAGGCGCGACGGCGGTCGGCGTCGATAGCGGCTGCTTCTTCCGATAGCACCGGGATGTCCGGAGTCAGCGCCCCAAGCGCCGCGGCGATGACGGCGTGCGCGGCCGCGTCGGCCGCGGTCACCGGCGAGCCATCCTGCTTCTGCTCGACGCCGAAGTCGCGCGCGTAAACGTGGAGGATGCGCCGTCCGGCGTCGCGGGCGATACCGAATACCGCGTCGAGATACTTGCTGGGATCGCGCGTCACAGAGATCCTCGTTGCGGCGTCAAGGTTGCGTCCCCTGCTTCACCGGCGCGCTCGGGTCGGCGGCGTATTCCAACATCGAGTTGGGGTAGAGGCGCACGTTCTCGTAGCCCAGACTGCGCAGCATGAGATAGGTCTGCGACGCGCGATGGCCGGAACGGCAGTAGGCAATGACCGGTTTCTTGGTGTCGCCGGCGCCGCTGCGCGCCAGGCTCTCGCGCAAGGCGGCCGTGTTCGCGCGCGTGTAACCGCCGCTCACATCCAGCGCCTGCTCCCACGGCCACAGGCGCGCGCCTGGCACGTGTCCGCTGCGCGGATCGCGCGCCGTGCCGACGTATTCTTCCTGAGTACGCACGTCCAGCAATAAGGGGCCGTCGCCGCTTGCGGCGCGTTTGACCTCGGCCAGCGTTGCCTCGTTGGCGCGGCCGCCGCCCGACGCCACATACGTCGCCGGCAGGCGCGAGGTCGGCGCATTCACGACCTTGCGTCCCTGCAACACCCATGCAACCAACCCGCCGTCGAGCACCGATACCTGCGGGTGACCGATGCGCTCAAGCTCCCAGAACAGGCGACCGGCATGCAGCCCGCCCGCGTCGTCGTAGATGACGACGTGGTGCGTCCGTTGGATGCCGAGGCTACCGAGCAAGCGGTACAGCACGGCATCGTCGAGGCGCGCCGCGAACGGCTGTCGCGGCACGCGCTTGAGCAATGCCTCGTACGGCAGATGCACGGCGCCGGGTAGATGAAACCGGCTGTACTGCTCGGCGTCGCTCATATCGACCAGCACCAGCTGCGGATCGTTCAATCGGGGCGCGACCCAGTCGGCATCGACCAACACCGAGGCCGCGTGCGCCACGACAATCGAACACACGAAGAAAGTGATACTGCTTAGGAACCGAATTGCCATCGTCATCATGCCCCTGCCTCCCGCGCCGCGCGCTCGCGCTTGAGCGCCGTTAGTTCTTTCCAGTGCGCGACCACTTCCGGCATCGGCGGCGCGAGGGTTTGTACGCCCGCGACGCGCAGTACTTCCGCGGTCGGCACCGACTGGCCGCGCGCCACGAACAATCCACGCACCGTGGCCGAGGCATGCAGCCGTTCGGCGCGTTCGAAGCGCTGTTCGAGATAGAAATACTTCGCATCCCAGGTGAGGATGCGGGTCACAAGCTCGAATTCCGCCAGCGGTCCGAGCGGGCGAATATAGTTGATCTCCGCCGCCGACAGCACCGGCGCCCAGCGCCGGCGCAGCACCTGTTTGAAGATGCCGGTCGTACTCAATAGATACAGCCGGCCGAGATCCATAAACGTCAGGTAGCGGCCATTATTCATGTGCAGGTTGAGATCGCAATCGTTCGGCCATACCCGAAACTTGAGTCGGCTTTCGGCCAGCACGTCTTGGCGCGCGGCGAAAAGCATGCGCGCCAACACCTTCAGGAAACGTAGATAGAGGTTCATCCGCGGGCCTCGCGTATAATCATGCCAGCATAACCGTTACGCATCGTATGGTCGCCTGGAACAACATCGACACCGTGCTGCTCGACATGGACGGCACACTGCTCGATCTGCATTTTGACAACCATTTTTGGCTGGAGCACGTGCCGGCCCGCTACGCCGAACGCCATAACCTGTCGCTCGAGGCGGCGCGCGCCGCGGTGTTGGGGCGGTATCGCGAGGTCGAGGGCACGCTCAACTGGTATTGCGTGGACTACTGGACCGCCGAGCTCGGACTCGACATCCCATCGATCAAGCATGAGGTCGAACATTTGATTGCGGTGCACCCGTACGTGATCGACTTCCTCGACGCCGTGCGCGCCAAGGCCAAGCGCATGGTGCTGGTGACGAACGCGCACGGCAAGACGATGGCGCTCAAGTTCGAGCGCACGCGCCTCGGCGACCACTTCGACGCCGTGGTATGCGCGCATGATCTGGGCCTGCCCAAGGAGCACGTGGATTTCTGGGGGCGGATGCAGGGCGTGCAGCCGTTTGACAAGGCGACGACGCTGCTGGTGGACGACAGCCTGCCGGTGCTTCGTTCCGCCAAGCACTACGGTATCGCGCAGTTGCTCGCCATCAAGCGGCCCGACTCCAAACAGCCTGAAAAACAGATTGCGGAATTTCCGGCCATCGCGAGCTTCCGCGAGATCATGCCCTAGAACGCCAGCCTATCGGCCGATTCGTTGACCGTTGCCATACGAAACGCTACGGTGTCGGTCAGCGCCAGCCGCACCCATCCATGAATCAGCCGCGAAAAAACTCTGATATCACCTGGCACAACGCCACCGTCACGCGCGAACGGCGCGAAACCCAGAACGGACACCGTGGCCTCATCCTCTGGTTTACCGGGCTGTCGGGTTCAGGCAAATCGACGCTCGCGCATACCGTCGAGGAGTCGCTGCACCAGCTGGGCTGCCGCACGTTCGTGTTCGACGGCGACAATGTGCGCCACGGGCTTTGCTCCGATCTCGGATTCAGCATCGAGGACCGCGCGGAAAACATCCGCCGTATCGGCGAGATGTCGAAGCTCTTTATGGAGGCCGGGGTCATCGCCATGACCGCATTCATCTCGCCGTTTCGCGCCGATCGCGAGCGCGTACGATCGATGGTCCCACACGGCGATTTCCTGGAGATTTATTGCAAGTGTCCGCTGGAGGTTTGCGAGCGGCGCGATGTCAAAGGATTGTACAAACGCGCCCGCGCCGGCGAGATACCGAACTTCACCGGCATCTCGTCGCCGTACGAGCCGCCGTTGGACCCGGAGCTGGAAGTGCTGACCGACGGCAGTATCCCGATCGAGCGATTGGCAGCGCAAGTTATCGCCACGCTGCGCACGCGGGGCGTGCTCAAAACCCTTTAGCACCTCGCCATCGTTAAGGGCCGCGCTCGGCGGTCTTCGCACCGAATTCATCGCATTGACCCTATAACATCTGGGCCTTATCGTAGTCGCCGCCAACGACGATAACGGGAGGAGTGATGCGCGGAGCTTGCGTGCGATATACCTTGGTCGCGGTGACAACCTTGGCTTTGGCTTCTGGCGCCAGCGCCGACCCAGCACTGAGTTCGGCGCCGCCCGGAAAGGCCCTGGTCTACGTCATCCAGGGCGAAACGTCGCATTTCGCCAATCTGATGGTATCGGTGAACGGGCGGCGTCTCGAAAATCTGCCCAAGCACTCGTACATCGCGTTCGTCGCTGAACCCGGCACCTATGAAATTAGTACCGCGGGCACGAGCCGCGCGGCGATGATGCTGACAGTCGAGAGCGGCAAGGTTTACTACGTCAGCCAAGCGCTCAACGCCGACGGCGCCCCCATACAGCAGACGCTGCCGGCCTCCAAGGCCAGTCCGCTGCTCGGCCGATACCGCCCGCTACGCGCCGAGCCGATCACCATCGGCGCCGCACCCGTATCCTCAAGCTCGCCGTCAGCGAGTTCGGCCGCAATCCCCTCCGCGCCGTCGGCGGCGGCGCCGACGCGACGCGGGCGCTTTGCGATTTCGGTCAAGGCCGGCGGCTACACATTGTCGGAGGCGAATCAGCGATGGCTCAATCTTTCCACACAGGTGAAAACCAAGGCGAGCGGCGTGTTCGCGCTTAGCGGCGAGTACGAGCTTGGCAACGGTTTTGCGCTGGAGCCGGAGGTGTTGGTATTCAAAACGACGTGGGCTCAGAGCAACGGCAATACCGGCGACGTCAGCGCCGCCGTCGTCATGATGAACGGCAAAATGTACTTCGCGGACAGCGACACGTTCCGGCCGTTCGTCGGCGCCGGTATCGGCGCCGCGGCCACGTCGTTCGGCGGCGGCATCACCGGCAGCACCAGTGGCGCCGCGCTTCAGCTCTTTGCCGGCGTCGAAACGCGATTCGACCAAGTCAGCCTGCGCCTCGAATACAAGGCGGTGTCGGCTGAGACCGAGGACGACAACTCAAACGTGGTCGACATCAGCGGCAAGGGCGCGTTCGCGGGAATCGGCATCCACTTCTGATCCGAGACGTCGACCCGGGGCAGCGGCGTATCCGCGCTTCGCTAGCGTTGCTTGACGTCGGCGGACTTGAGGCGCCGATCCCAGCTCTTGAAGCGCTTGCGACAATACTTGAGCAGCGCGCCGTAGTCGGGGAAATACAGCTCGAAATCGTCGGCGCCCGCCGGACCATCGAACTCGCAATCGTCGTTGGAATGGTCGCGGCACACCTGCGGCCGGTTTTCGTAGATGCCGCAGCGACCGTCGGCTTGCAAGTGCTGACAGCGGTTGTTGACCAGCAGGAACCAGCCGTCCGAATCCTTGTATACCTGCGTATTGAAATGGGAGATCTGCCACAGCAGCAGGTCGAAATCTTCAATGCTGCGCGGGGTATCGATCTGGTGGGTGAAGTAGGTACAGCAGGTCGAGCCCTTGCAGAAACTGCACTTTTGCTCCAGCGGGATGTCGGCCGCCGGCACGATAGGTATTACCGTGGTCATGGTGCTTGTCGGTGGTGATCGAAGCGGTATTGTACCGACGCGGCGGCGGCGCACCATGGCTTTTTGCCGGCCAATTGGTACAGTGGCGCGGCACCAGCATGACTATTATTTTCTAACCGATTCAAATCGCCAGTCATAACGATGCGTCTTAGCGCGAGCGCTTTCAAGGCTTGGGAAAACAAATCGATCACCCTCCTCGGCATGTCCGGGGTGGGCAAGACGCGCCTGGCGCAGTTGCTGCGCCGCTATCACTGGTTTCACTACTCGGGCGACTACCGCATTGGCACGCGCTACCTCGATGAGCCGATCCTGGACAACATCAAGGCGCAGGCGATGGGCGTGCCGTTCCTGCGCGAGTTGTTGCGGTCGGATTCGATCTATATCAGCAACAACATTACGGTCGATAACCTGAAACCGGTATCGAGCTTTCTCGGCAAGCTCGGCGATCCGGAGCGCGGCGGTTTGGGGCCGACCGAGTTCAAGCGGCGCCAGGCGCTGCACCGGGAAGCCGAAATCGCGGCGATGAAGGATGTACCGGAATTCATCCGCAAGAGCCATGACATCTATGGTTATCAGCACTTCGTCAACGACGCCGGCGGCAGCGTGTGCGAGCTCGACGACCCGTCGGTGCTCGAGGTGCTGGCGCAGCACACGCTTATCGTCTACATCAAGGCCACCGAGCGCGACGAGCAGGAATTGATTCGGCGCGCGGAAGAGGACCCGAAACCGCTCTATTATCGCGAGGCATTCTTGGACGAACAGCTCGCGATCTACCTGCGCGAGCAGGGGCTGGCCTACGCCGCGCAGATCGACCCGGATGCATTCGTGCGCTTTATGTTCCCGCGCCTGTTCTATGCGCGCATCCCGCGCTACGAGGCGATCGCGCGCGCGCATGGCTACACCATAACGACCGAGCAGCTTGCGCGCGTACGCGACGAGCGCAGCTTTCTCGACCTGATCGAGCACGCGTTGGCCTGATCATGCCGCTCGTTGCCAGTTCCAATTTGCCGACGTTCGAACGCCTGCGCCAGGAGGGCGAGACGGTGGTGCCGCGCGACACCGCGCTGCACCAGGACATCCGCGAGCTGCACATCGGCCTGCTCAACATGATGCCGGACGCCGCGCTCGCCGCCACCGAGCGCCAGTTCTTCCGGCTCATCGGCGAGAGCAACCAGATCGCGCAGTTCTACATGCACCCATTCACGCTAACGCAGCTCAAGCGCAGCGCGGAGGCGGACGCGTACGTCAAGCAGTACTACGAGACATTCGACGACATCAAGCGCGCCGGCCTCGATGCGCTCATCATCACCGGCGCCAACGTGACGCAGCCGGATTTGTCGCTCGAGCCGTTCTGGCAGCCGCTGATCGAGGTCATCGACTGGGCGTACGCGAACGTCACCTCGACGCTCTGCTCCTGCCTCGCAACCCATGCGGTCATGCAATTCCGCTATGGGCAGAAGCGCCGACACATGGGCTTCAAGCGCTGGGGCGTCTACTCGCACCGCGTGGTCGATCGGCGTCATCCGCTGGTCGCCGGCGTCAACACGCGCTTCGACGTGCCGCACTCGCGCTTCAACGACATCTCGCGCGCGCAGTTCGACGCGGCCGGACTCAAGGTGCTGGTCGAAAGCGCCGAGGCCGGCGTGCATCTGGCGGTGAGCGAGGACGGCTTTCGCCTGGTGTTCTTCCAGGGCCACCCCGAGTACGACATCAACAGTCTGCTGAAGGAATACAAGCGCGAGGTGGTGCGCTATGCCAAGGGCGAGCGCCTGGATTACCCGCCGCTGGTCGAAAATTATTTCTCGCTGCGCACGCAGGCGATCCTGGACGAGCACCGCGAGCGCGTCATCGCCGCGCGCCAGCGGCGCCAACCGATCCCCGAGCTGCCGGAGGGCTTGGTCGCGGCGAGCCTGGACAACACCTGGCACGACTCGGCTGAGGCGGTGATCAACAATTGGATGGGCAAGGTGTACCAGATCACGAACCAGGACCGGCGCCTGCCGTTCATGCTGGGCGTCGATCCGCACGATCCGCTCGGGCTGCGTGGGAAATAAGAAGGGCGCCGCGTTGCCGCGGCGCCCTCTCGGTCCTACCCGTCGCTAAGACTGGTCCGGCACCGCGAACTTGGCCTTACCGAACTTAGCCTCGAAGTACCCCTCCGAGCCGCCGTCTAAAAAGTAATACTGCTTCACGCCCTCGCGCTCCAGGAAATACTGGAACCAGCGCGTTTGCTTGCCGACCTTGTCGTACACCAACAGCGGCTTGTCCGCACGCTTGGCCTTGGCCACCACTTCCGCCAAGCGCCTCCGGTCGTCAAGCGTCGCCCGCTCTTCCTTGAACGGGAACAGCGCCGAGTCGCGCTGGCGCAGGTCGCGGATGTCGAGCACGATGGCGTTGCCCTGCTCCACCCGCGCCTCGAAGTCCGCCGCCGATATGAGCCGCTGTTTGAACTTGGCCATATCGATCAAGTCGTTCGCCGCCACCGGACTGCGGCCAAGCAGCACACTGTGCTCCGGATACTGGCGGGTCCAGGCGTCGAGTCCGGCGTCGTAGGCGTAAACGTCGTTAATGCCCGCGCCTATCGCCAGCTCCGCCGCCTCATACGACTTCTTGCAGGTAGTGCCGTTGCAATAAAACACGATCGGCTTCGAAGCTTGCTTGCGCAACTCCTGCACCGCCGCCGGCAACTTTTGCCGGTCGAGCGGAATATGCAGCGCGTCCTTGATGTGCAGGGTTTCGAATTCATAGCGCGAACGAACGTCGACGAGCACCACACCGTCGAGCCGCTCGCGCAGCGCCTCCAGCTCAATTACCGGAACATGCTTGAATTTTGCGCGGTGGGGAAACTTCGCCACCGCGTCGGCGGCCATAGCGGTTGACGTCAAACTTAGAAACAACGAAGCGAGTACGACTAACTTTTTCATTTATCCAACCTTGAGAGAAATAGTTGACGAACGCGGTCCGTGCACCAGCGGATCGCGCCGAAACGACGCGGGCCATATTTTTTTCCGTAGCCGTAAGGAGCAAGCGCCGTGCCGCACACCCGACGCGCGCGATCAACGAGTTAGCTGAAGCGACGCGCTGATTAAGCGGCGTACTGCGTTACTGGGTGACCACACCGGTCACGGGGAAACCGCTTATGGCGGGATAACCATAATCTGCGGAATAAAACGGTGAGGTGCGCGTCGCTCAGGCGTTATCGCAATTGAGGCGGGCGCACGCTTGTGTTTGCATGTCGACCTACTAGCAGCGAGTCGTCATGCACAGGGAAAAAGTGCACCGAGTGCGTCGCGTCGTATTGTGCACGGCACTGCTCGTGTCGTGGGCGCCGTCGAGTCATGCCGTCGATGGCATGTTGTATGCCCGCGCGATCGGCGATCCGTACCCCTCGCGACCGGCGACCGATACGCCACCGCCTGCGCGCGCCGCGGATCGCGGCATCCCCGATCTGCCCGCGCTCGGTACCGCGCCCGCGACTGACACCGCCCCCCCTCCCGCGCCCGTCTCCGAAGGTTGGTCCTGGAAGCGCGTCCTAGTCGGCGTCGGCGTGGTGGTCGCGATCAGCGCGCTGGCAGGCAAAGGTGGCGGGGGACCCGGCGGCGGGGACGGCGGTGCGGCGGCGCCGCCTAGCGGGGGTGGTGGCGGTGGCACCAGTGGTGGCGGCAGCGGCGATGTGGCAGCCCCTAGCCCCCCAGCTGCTCCCGCGCCTGGCCCGGCGCCGCCGACCACCGGTGGCGGTGGCGGCGGGGGCAGTGGCGATGATGATGATGACGACGATGACGACGACAAAAAGAAGGGCAAAGGCCGCCGCATCCTGCTCCCCTCGTTTTCCGCTTCGTTTTAACCACAAGCCCCATTCACTTCCTGGCCAGCGACCGCTCGTCTCGCTGGCACGTCGTTTGCTTCGTCTCCTATGACGGTAATTGAGCCGTCTCCGTAAAGGGCAACCTTGGGCGAAAGCCCTTGGACGCAAAGTCACCGGTCTACCGGGCCTCGCGCCCCATGACAGCGGGATTGCCGGACGACGTGAAATATCCATGTCGCCCCGGATTCGCAACCCCACTTGCTTTACCGGGAGGATGACATGGAACACCCGACACTCGCCGCACGCATCGCCACCCGCCTCATCGGCGCGCTTGTCATCGGCATCGCGATCACGACACCGGCCGTCGCCGGTGACCTAAGCCTACTGCTGAACGGCAAGGCGATTCATATCGATCCCGCCCCGGGTACGAACTACAACGAAAAAAATTGGGGCCTGGGCTTTCAATACGACTTCAAGCCGACGCAGGGCGAATGGATTCCGTTCGTAACCGCGGCCGAGTTCCGCGATTCCAATCGCAACGTTTCGTACTATGCGGGCGGCGGATTCTTGAAGCGCTATGACTTCTTCGGCGGCGCGATGCATGCCGACGTCGGCGGGGTGGCGTTCCTGATGGTGCGCAAGGATTTTCGCGACGGCGACCCGTTTCCCGGCGTGCTGCCAGTGGTGTCGGTCGGCGCCGGTCGGTATGCGGTCAACATGACCTACATTCCGAAGGTCGACCCAAAAATGGTGCCGATCGTTTATCTGCAGCTCAAGATCACACTCGGCGAACTGTAACCACGATTACGGCGCGAGCAACTCGACGCGCCACTCGCCCGTCGCGATGCGCTGATAGCGCGCGCGCTCGTGCAGACGATCGGCGCGATCCTGCCAGAACTCCATGACCTTCGGTGCCACGCGATAGCCGCCCCAGTGCGGCGGCCGCGGCACGGGTTGCCCGGCATACCTCGTCGTTAGCGCCGCGACCCGCGCTTCGAGCGCAGCGCGACTCTCGATCACCTGACTCTGCTCCGAGGCCCACGCCCCAAGCTGCGCGCCGCGCGGGCGCGCGGCGAAATAGGCATCCGACTCGGCGGCGCTGGTACGCTCGACCGTGCCGTCGATGCGCACCTGGAACCCGAGCGGGTCCCACCAAAAGAGCAGCGATGCGCTGGCAGAGGCCTCCAGGTCCTCGCCTTTGCGGCTGCGATAGTTGGTGTGGAAGACAAAGCCGCGCGCATCGTACGAACTGAGCAGCACCATGCGCAGCGTCGGGCGGCCGTCGCCGCCGGCGGTGGCGAGCGCCATGGCATTCGGTTTGGCGATGCCCGCGGCGCGCGCCTGCGCGTACCACGTACCGAACCGCGTGATTGGATCGTCGCTGGCCATAGCGCATTAACTTTTATTTTGGCGCCGGGATCAAGCACACGATATGTACGCGGCCGCGCCTAGGCCTTGGTATGCTTCGGGCCCACAATGACCGAACCGACGCAGGAATCCGACCGCGGGCGCACAGCGCGCACGCCGATGCACATCCCCGGGCGCGGCTGGATCGACATCTTGCGCCGGCTGCGGCGCGAGATCGTGGAAGACAACCTGCTGTTGTATGCCTCGAGTTTCGCGTTCTACTCGTTCCTGGCGCTGTTCCCGGCATTGGCCGCACTGCTGTCGCTGTATGGATTGTTCATCAATCCGGCGGGTGTCGAGCGCATGCTCGATGCCGGCGCCGGGCTGTTGCCGGACGCCGCGCTGAAACTATTGCGCCAGCAGGTTCGTGCACTCGCCGGCTATTCGGCGCGCGGCCTCGGCGTGAGCCTGTTCGTGAGCTTGCTGTTCACGCTGTGGGCAGCAACCAATGGGATGAAGGCGTTGATGGCCGGGCTCAACACCGCGTACGAACAGCGCGAGACCCGCGGTGTATTGCGCTTCAACGGCACCGCGATCGCGCTCGCCGCCGTCGGGGTGGTGTTCGTCATCGTCGCCTTGGCGCTGATCGCGGCGCTGCCGGCGCTGTTCAAATGGATCGAGCTGTTTCCGGCGAAGCGCGTGGTCGCATGGGTGCGCTGGCCGGTACTGACGGCGGCCATGATCTTGGCGCTGGCCATGGTTTATCGCTTCGGACCCTGCCGGCGCTTGGCCCATTGGCGTTGGGTGAGCGGTGGCGCGGTGCTGGCCACGCTGCTGTGGATCGGCGTCTCGATATTGTTCTCGTTTTACGTCGCCAACCTCGGTACGTACGACCGCGCGTATGGCACGCTGGGTGCCATCGTCATGCTGTTGTTGTGGTTCTATTTGAGTGCGCTGGTCGTGTTGATCGGTGCCGAATTCAACTCCGAGGTCGAGCGCCAAACGGCGGTCGACACCACCGTTGGCCCCGCGCACCCACGCGGTCAGCGCGGGGCTACCATCGCCGATACCATTGATAATCGCTGACGCTTCGCCGCGCCGTTAGCGCGTCTTTGGCTGCAGTCTTTACCTGAGTCGCGCGCGGAAGACTACGCCTTGTGAGGGTGGGCGGGGCGTGCTGCCATATAGGCGTGAACAATAATATGCACGCGGACAACAGGGACGCCGCTGCGCACACGCGGTTCTGCGTCGGCATTGCGCTGGCCATCTTGATCGCGACACCGATCGCACACGCGCAGGATTATTATCTGGCGCGAGCGATTGGCGAACCGGTTCCCACCCCGACGCGGCGCGAGCCGGCGCCACCACGCAATGCCGCTCCCGACCTGCCGGGCCTGGGCACCGAACAATCGCCCACCACGCAAACGCAACCGAGCAAAGACAGCTCGACGTGGAAGTGGGTCGTCGGTATCGCCGTCACCGCGGCGGTGGTCGCGCTCGCCAAAGGCGGCGATAGCGGCGGGGGTGGTAGCGGTGGTGCACCGAGCAGCGGAAGTGGCGGCGGCGATAGCACCGGCGGTGGCGGATCAGGCGGGGGCGGGCCCACGTTGCCGAAGCCCCCACGACTCGGCGACGACGATAAAGAGAACCGCGGCCGCCGGCGCGCCGCGTAGTTCGGTGCGTTGCCTTGCTCTACGATACGCGCATGCGCGACTCCTCCTCGGACACGGCGCGCGCCGATACACGGCGGCTCTTGGCGCTGTTCGCCCTCGCCTATTTCGCGCAGGCGCTGAGCCAGCTCGGCGGGCTCATCGGACAACCGCTCGCGTATTACCTTAAACAGGGGGTCGGCCTCAACGCCGCCGACGTCGCCGACTACCTCGCCATTCTGTCGCTGCCGTGGATGATCAAACCGGTCTACGGTCTGATCAGCGACTATTTGCCGCTGTTCGGCTACCGGCGCCGGACCTGGTTGTTCGTCGTCAATCTCTGCGCCGCCGCCGGTTTTCTGTGGGTCGCCAACGTCGCCGACGTCGGCACACTGCTGATCGCGCTGTTTCTCACCGCGTTTGGCACCGCGGCGGCGGATGTGATCATTGACGCGGTCATGGTCGAGGCGGGCAATCGTACCGGCGCGACCGGGCGCTTTCTCGGCGTGCAGTGGATGGGATTTAAATCCGGCGCCATCGTGACCGCGCTCGCGGGCGGCTATCTCGCCTCGATGTCGGAACCCGCGACGGGACTACACATCGCCGCCAGCATTACGTTGGTGGCGCCGCTCGCGGTCCTGATCGTGAGCTATCTGTTCGTGCGCGAAATGCCAAGCCGCATCGATGTCGAACAAATGCGCGCGACGACGCGCAGCCTGTGGCAGGCGCTGCGGACCCCGGCGCTACGCGTGGCCGCGGTGTTTCTCGCGCTGTGGTGTTTCAGTCCGGCGTTCGGTACGCCGCTCTACTATCACATGACCGACCGGCTCGGCTTTGCGCAGAGCTTTATTGGCCAACTCAACGCGCTCGCGGCCGGTGGCGCCATCGTCGGCGCGTGGAGCTATGCGCGCTACCTCGCGCCGCAACCGCTGGCGCGCACGGCGGTGATCAGCATCGTCGCCGCGGTACTCGGCGTGCTCGCCTATCTCGCGCTCGCGCACCCGAGCCCGCGTGCCGGCATCATCGCGGTGCCGGTCAGCATCGCGGTCGGCATGACGGCGCAGATCGGCATGCTCATGATCCTCGCCGTCGCCGCCGCCGCCTGTCCGCCGCGCGTCGAGGGCTTCGTGTTCGCGGCGCTGATGTCGCTCTACAACGGGGTGGAACAGCTTTCGGCTGTGATTGGCGCGCGGCTGTACGAACATGTCTTCGACCGCGCACTCGCGCCGCTGCTGTGGGTGGCCGCCGCGTCGCTGATGTTGTGTTTGCTGCTAGTACCGAGCTTCAATCGGCTTGAAAAACAAAACCCGGCGCCCGCCGGGTCGTCTTCGAAGCGAGCGGCGGATATGCGCCGCCGTGAAGCGAGTTGAATCGCCGGACTGGGGCTACGGATCAGGCGCTGATCGGCACGTTCGCGATCTCACCACCCGAGCCCGCCCAGGCGATCATGCCGCCGCGCAGGTTATAGACTTTGTCGTACCCTTGTTGCTGGAGGAACTGACACGCCTGCCCCGAACGCTGACCGCTGCGACAGATGAACACCAACGTCTCTTCGGGTTTAAGTTCGCTTAAGCGCAGCGGTACCGTCGTCAGCGGCATCGCGACCGCGCCGGGGATGGAACCGGCGGCGATCTCTTGCGGCGTACGCACATCGATGATGCGGAACTGACCGGGTTTTTCCGCCAGCCACTGCTTTAGCTCGGTGGCATCTATTTCCTTGATGCGGCTTCCAAAGAACATCGGTCTGTACCCCCTTCGCGGATCGAGCCGAAAATATAAGCAGTCTCTTATATAAATACCAGACGCTGCAGCTGGGCGGCTTCTATGCCTTCCGATACAGCTCGGCACCGGCCTGTTTGAATTCGGCAGATTTCTGCTCCATGCCTTGTGCCAACGCTTGCTGCTCGCTCAATCCCTGCGCCTGGGCATAGTCGCGCACCTCTTGGGTGATCTTCATCGAGCAGAAGTGCGGCCCGCACATGGAACAGAAATGCGCGAGCTTGGCGCCCTCTTGCGGCAACGTTTCGTCGTGGAATTCGCGCGCGGTGTCGGGATCGAGCGAGAGGTTGAACTGATCGGCCCAGCGAAATTCAAAGCGCGCCTTGGACAATGCGTTGTCGCGGATCTGTGCGCCCGGATGTCCCTTGGCGAGATCGGCCGCGTGCGCCGCGATCTTGTAGGCGATGATGCCGTCCTTAACATCCTTGCGATCGGGCAACCCTAAATGCTCCTTGGGCGTCACGTAGCACAACATGGCGCAACCGTACCAGCCAATCATGGCGGCGCCGATGGCGGAGGTGATGTGATCGTAGCCGGGGGCGATGTCGGTGGTTAGCGGCCCGAGGGTGTAGAACGGCGCCTCGTAACAATCGGCCAGCTCCTTGTCCATGTTCTCTTTGATCAACTGCATCGGGATATGGCCCGGGCCTTCGATCATGACCTGCACGTCATGTTTCCACGCGATCTTTGTCAGCTCGCCGAGCGTTTGCAATTCCGCGAACTGCGCCGCGTCGTTCGCGTCCGCAATCGAGCCGGGGCGCAGGCCGTCGCCCAAGGAGAACGCGACGTCGTAGGCCTGCATGATTTCGCAGATTTCTTCGAAGTGGGTGTAGAGAAAACTTTCTTTGTGATGCGCGAGACACCACTTGGCCATGATCGAGCCGCCGCGCGAGACGATGCCGGTGACGCGGTTCGCGGTGAGTGGTATGAACGCCAGGCGCACGCCGGCGTGGACCGTAAAGTAGTCGACGCCCTGCTCCGCCTGCTCGATCAGCGTGTCGCGATAGATCTCCCAGGTTAGCTCCTCGGCTTTGCCGCCGACCTTCTCCAACGCCTGATAGATCGGCACCGTGCCGATCGGCACCGGCGAATTGCGGATGATCCACTCGCGCGTCTCGTGAATGTTCTTGCCAGTCGAAAGATCCATGACGGTGTCGGCACCCCAGCGCGTAGACCACACCATCTTCTCGACTTCCTCGCCGATCGAAGACGCGACCGCGGAGTTGCCGATGTTGGCGTTGATCTTCACCAGGAAGTTGCGGCCGATGATCATCGGCTCGGATTCCGGGTGATTGATGTTCGATGGGATGATGGCGCGGCCGGCGGCGACCTCGTCGCGCACGAACTCCGGCGTAATCGCCTTTGGCAACCGCGCCCCGAAGCTCATGCCCGGGTGCTGGCGCGTCAGGCGCTCATCGCGGTAGTCGCCGAGGCGCTGGCTCTCGCGGATGGCGATGAATTCCATCTCCGGCGTGATGATGCCGCGCCGGGCGTAGTGCATCTGCGTCACGTTCGCGCCGCGCTTGGCGCGCCGCGGCGGGCGGATGTTCGGGAAGCGCAGGTCCGCGAGCTTGGGGTCGGCATGACGCGCGCGGCCGTAGTCGGAGCTGACATCGCCCAAAACTTCGGAATCGCCGCGCTCCTCGATCCAACGCGCGCGCAGCGCCGACAATCCGCGGCGCACGTCGACGGTAACAGCATCGTCGGTATAGGGGCCCGAGGTGTCGTATACCCATATAAGGGGATTCTGCTGCTTGCCCTGTTGCGCCGCGGTGTCGGACTGGGCAATCTCTCGCATCGGCACGCGCACGTCGGGGCGCGTGCCGGTGACGTAAATCTTGCGCGCGTTCGGGAACGGCGCGGTGTATTCGGGACCGAGCTGCGTGGCAGCCGCGAGTATGTCTTTCGGATGGGCGCTCATATTGCGTTCCTCGCCGGATGGCGGATGTCGTGCGGCGCGGGGTGGAAACGGGAAGGAGTACGAAAGCTTCCCTCCGCCGGGATTAACCGGGTCAGGTTCAAAGGGTCTGTCTCAGCCCGCGCAACGCGCGAGGCACCCCTAGCCGTCGAGGCAAGCTATAGCATGATCTGGAAAAAGTCCACCCGTGAACCCTCGATCTTGGCGCGCTTGCCCGGAAACGGAGCGGGCCTTTAGGCTGTGTACACGTACATAATGAGCGAAATATGAACATCGACTTCGAACGCGCGCGCCGCAACATGTTGGATCAACAGATCCGGCCGTGGGAGGTCACCGACCAACGCGTGCTGGACGCGATCGCGACCACGCCGCGCGAGGATTACGTACCGAGCGCTTACCGCCGCCTCGCGTTCGCCGACATGAACATCCCGCTGGCGCACGGCCAGGTCATGATGCCGCCAAAGCTCGAGGCGCGGCTGCTACAGGCGCTTTCGATCGAACCCGATGACAAGATTCTCGAAATCGGCACCGGCAGCGGCTACGTCACCTCGCTGCTCGCCAAGCTTGGGCACCACGTCACGAGTATCGATATTTTTTCGGACTTCACCACCCAGGCGGCGCAGAAACTCGCGGCGCACGGGATCCATAACGTGACGCTCGAAGTCGGCGACGCCGCGCGCGGCTGGTCGCGCGGTGTGCCATACGATGTCATTTTTATCACCGGCTCGTTGCCGCTGCCGCCGGACGATTTTCGTTCAGCACTGGCGCCGGGCGGGCGTCTGGTCGCCATCGTCGGCAACGCCCCGGCGATGGAGGCGCGGCGTATCGAACACGTGGCGGGACAAAACTTTCGCGTGCGCTCGCTGTTTGAAACCGTGTTGCCGCCACTCGTGAACGCGCCGACGCCGACGCGGTTCGTGTTCTGACCATGATCTCGCAATTGACGGTGCAGGCGTTGCAGCAGCGATTGGTAGCGGGCGAACGCCTGACCATCGTCGACGTACGCGAAGGCTGGGAATACGCGCTGTGCGCGTTGCCGGATTCGCTGCATTTGCCGATGGCGCTGGTGCCGCACCGGTGCGAGCAATTGCCGCGCGACAGCGATATCGTCGTCGTCTGCCACCACGGCGTGCGCAGCCAGATGGCGGCGGGCATGCTGCATCGTAACGGCTTTACGCGGCTTTACAATTTGCGCGGCGGCATCGACGCCTGGGCGCGGGAGATCGATCCGCAAATGACGGTCTATTGAAACATGGGCGAGACGCGTTACTACACATCGCAAGAGGCCGAGGCGGCGTTCTACGCCGCGTTCCAACGCAAGGACCTCGGCGCGATGATGACGGTGTGGGACGACAGCGCCGACATCGTCTGCGTGCACCCGGGCGGTCGCATGCTGGTGGGCGCCGACGCCGTGCGCGCCAGTTGGCAGGACATTTTCCAGCGCGGGCCGATGCTGCAATTCATCGTCGATGAGCGCCAACGGGCCGAGGATGGGGAGCTGGCGCTGCACGTCGTGCACGAACACATCCGCGTCGGTGGTGAAATGGCGCCGGCGCCGGTGCTCGCCACCAACGCCTACCGCCGCACCGCGCATGGCTGGCGCATGATCCTGCACCACGCCTCGCCGGCCCCGGTCGGAGACGGACCGACCACGGTACATTGACGCCCAAAAGAAAACGGCCCCAGCGGGGCCGTTTTCGACATCTTCGTAGCGCGGTTTACGGGCGGTAAACGAAATTGAACTGCAACGAACTGACTTCATCGCGCTCGACAAACTCTAGGCGCAACTGCGTCTGCTTGTTGACGTTGAAGCCGGCCCCGATGCCGACCATAAGGCCATCGTCATCGCCAAAGTCGAGACCCGCGCGCCCTAACAACTCGAACTGCGGGTTGAATTGCAGACGACCGACGCCCGTGGCCCACAGCCCCTTGGCGCGCGCATCGACCGTGAACGGACCGACCCGCACGTCCATATCACCGGTGTCCATGTACCCGACCTCGAGATCGAGCGCGACGTTCTGCGCTACTTGGCCGAACTCGTAGCCGCCAAAGAACTGGTATCCGGTGCCATCGTCCGAACCGGAAACGTCGTTCTGGCTCAGCCCGGCACCGACGAACAACCGGCCGGTATCCACCCCCCCGGCGGCGGCATTGGCGAGCGGCGACGCCGCCAAGGCCGCGATGGCGCATACCGCGAGCGATGCGCGAGCAATATTATTTTTCACGACAACCTCCGAATTTGTTGTTAGTTAAACCGCGCGCAGCGTAGGGCAGTGCCCCGCCGATTGCAGCAGTCGCGCCGCGCGCTCATCCGTGGCGCCACGCCGTTAATCAGCTTTCGCGGCGATCCAATACCGCCTCGATCAACGCCAGCGTCTTCGCTACCGCGCCTCGATTTTCATCGACCATGCGCTTGCCGGCCTCGCCGGCCTCAAACCGCCGGTTGGCATTGCCCAGGAAATCCGAAATCGCCGGCGCCAGCTGCGATGCATTATGAATTTGGGTGCCGGCGCCGCGCTCGATGGTCAAACGACTGATCTCGGCGAAATTGAACATGTGCGGTCCGAACACAACGGGCGTGCCGACCGCTGCTCCCTCCAGCAGATTGTGACCGCCGGTGGACACGAGGCTGCCGCCGACAAAGGCCACATCGGCAGCGGCGTAAAACAGCTGCAGCTCGCCCATGGTATCGCCGATAACGACATCGACCTCGTGCGGGATCGGACCGCGCCGTTCGCTCCAGAGCGCCACCCGACATCCCGCCTTTTTTGCCACGCGTGCCGCCTGCGCAAAACGTTCCGGGTGCCGCGGCACGATCACCAATAGGTGATCCGGAAAACGCCGCGTCAATTGCGCCCGCGCCGCCAATACGAGCTCCTCTTCGCCCTCGTGGGTGCTCGCCGCGAGCCATACCGGCCGATCGCGACCCCACTGCCCACGCAACACCTCGGCCGCCTCGCGCAGGCTCGCGGGCAGATTGAGCTCGAATTTGACGCTGCCGGTAACGTGCACTGCCGCCGCCGGAGCGCCGAGCGTGCGCAGACGCTCGGCGTCGGCCACGGATTGTGCGGCGAGCACGGTCGTGTTCGCCAGCGTTGCGCGCGTGAAACGTGCGACGCGTAGATAGCGGTGCATGGCGGCCTCGGACATGCGCACATTCACGACACACACCGGAATCGCGCGCGCCTTACACAGACGGAAGGTGTTCGGCCACAGCTCGGTCTCCATGACGATGGCGATCGCCGGGTGCGTACGATCGAGAAAACGCGTAACCGCGGACGGCAGATCGTACGGGACGTAACGGTGATCGACATCCTCGAACACGGACATGACCGTCGCGGCGCCGGTCGGCGTAGTGGTCGTAATCAACAACCGGTGCTCGGGATAGCGCTTGGTCAACGCCCGCACCAGCGGTACGGCCGCCCGCACCTCACCGACCGAAACGGCGTGAATCCAAATCACACGCGACGCCGTCAGCGGCGGCACGAACCCAAAACGCTCCGGGATCCGATGCCAGTACGCGCGCTGGCGCAAGCCGCGCCATAACAGTCGCACCAGTACATACGGTGTGCCCAGACGCAGCAGCCAGGTATACAGCCACTGCATCAGCGCACCCCGAGTCGCTGCATCGCAGCGCGCACGTCATCCGGAGTCGGCGTGCGACCGCGGCCACCCAAGTTGATCGCGCGTGCGGGATCGGCCGGCAGCACGCCGGTCAGCGTCGGGTCGCTGTCGGTGTAGAGCGCGATCGTCGGCCGGCCGAGGGCCCCGGCGAGATGTACCAGCCCGGTATCGACGCCGATGACGAGCGTGGCACCGGCGATGATCCCGGCGAGCGTTCTTAACGTCAGCGGCTCGAGCGTCCGCGCGCGTGGGATGCGCGCGGCCAGCCGTTGCGCGTGGGCGCGCTCGGCGTCGGTGCCGGACGGCAACCACGCGGCGAATCCGAGGCGTCGCAACTCCTCACCGATGGCGACCCAATGGTCATCCGGCCAGCGCTTGGAAGCGCGGCTGGTGGCGTGCAGCAGCACCGCATAGCGATCCGTCGTTGGCGATGATGGCGCGGGCGCAATGCCGTAGTCGGGCGCATCGGCGGGCACGGCATAGCCGCAGGCCAGTGCCGCGAGCGCGCGATTGCGCGTCACCGCGTGCTGCCCACGTGCGACGGGGTAGTGCCGCTGATAGAAAACGGTGGCGATCCGCTCGCGCACCGAGTCACGGTCCTGTCCCGCGACCGGTCCCCGCGCACAAGCCCCGAGGACCGCGCTCTTCAACAACCCCTGACTATCGAGCACGAGATCGTAGCGCTCGCTACGCAGCGTCCGCAGGAACGTGCGCGTGGCCGACCAGGTGGCCGGCCGCCATGGCGCGCGGCGCCAACGCCGAAGCGCCACCGGGATCACGCGGCGCACGCCGGGGTGCAGCGCCGGGATATCGGCGTACGCCTGCTCCACCAGCCAGTCGAGGCGCGCGTCCGGAACCCGCGCGTGGATGTCGCGAACGATCGGCAAGTTGTGAATCACGTCGCCCAGCGAGGACGTTTTAATTATCAAGATGGCGGGCACGCCGGCATTTTCGCATACAATGGCGACATGGCCGAGCCGTTATCGGTGGTCGTCATCACGCTCAATGCCGAGCGCCAGCTCGCGAGCTGCCTCGAGAGCGCGGCATTCGCCGACGAGTTGCTGGTGGTCGACAGCGGCAGTACCGATACCACCCTCGATATCGCCAAGCGCCACGGTACGCGCGTGCTGCACCAGGCCTGGCTCGGCTACGGCAGACAAAAACACTACGCCGTGACCCAAGCGCGCCATCGTTGGGTGCTGTGCCTCGATGCCGACGAACGCGTAAGCGAGCCGTTGCGAGATTCGATCCGCACCGCGCTACAGAACCCGCGCCATGCCGCGTACGAGATGCCGCGCCGCAATCGCTTCATGGGCCGCTGGCTGCGCTTCGGCGAGGGCTACCCCGATCGCAGCGTGCGTCTGTTCGACCGCGAGCGCGCGCAGTGGAGCGAGGACGCGGTGCACGAGAAGGTCATCGTGCGCGGCACAGTCGGCCGACTCGCGGGCGACATCCTGCACGAAAGCGAAGCCGGACTGGCGGACTACATCAGCAAGCAAAACCGTTACACCAGCCTGCACGCCGACGCGTTGTGGCGAAACTACCGGGTGGGCGCGGCGCGGCTCGTCCTGAGCCCCGTGTTCCGCTTTATCAAGTTCTATCTGTTTCGCCTGGGATTCCTCGACGGCATTCCGGGACTGGTGCATATCTCGGTCGGCTGTTTCAACAGCTTCATGAAATACGCCAAGGTGCTGGAGCGCCAAGCGCACAAGCCGAACTAGCGCCAGTTCAAACGTACTAGCGCTTGTCGCCGTAGAGATACGGATTGAGGCTCGGGTCGTTGTACATCTTGAACTGGCGATACACCTTGAAGTAAGCGGCGCCGCGCGCCACGTCGCGCAGCAGCACCTGCAAACAGTTCTGCAGGTCGGCGCGTTGTTCCTGCAATACCCGATGCTTGGCGGCACAGCGCTCGACGTGTTCGACGCCGGCGTCGGTGCGCTGGCGCTGTTTGTCCATGTGATACAGCTTCAGGCTCAAAATGGACAGCCGGTCGATGATCGACCCGGCGGTCTCGCTGTTCTGGCGCGCATCGGGGAGCCGCGCGACGCCGGCCGCCCGCTGTAGCAGGCATTCGTCTATCTTTTCGATCGCATCCTGACGTCGCTGGTTGTAGCCGTCGATCGCGCGCTTGTTGGCCGCGATCAATTCATCGCCGACGTCGAGGCGGCGCGCCTGGTCCTCTTCGTCCCACAACAGGCAATTGTTTCGGTGGTTGAGCTCGATGTAGTGCCATAGCCCGTCATTAAATCGTGCCGGGGCCGTTTTTGCCCACCGATCGGTGGTCACGCACGCGTCGTGAAATTCGCTGATCGCAGTCGGTTTAACGTCTTCGAACATAGTTGTGCTCGTCATAAACTGGCGGCGCCATCCTGCCGGCGCGCCGGGAAACCGGTGGCGCGCGCGAGCCGCTCAAACGCACCCACTGCGTCGTCGACACTGATGTCGGCCGCGCGCCGGCTCGGCGGCTGCAACAACTCGTGCGCCACCCCCCACGGCCGCCAGTGCGTCGCATCGGTATCGCCGAAGAAACAGAGTATCGGCTTGTTCAAACCGGCGGCAATGTGCATCGCGCCGCCGTCGCTGGTTATTACCAAGTCGCACAAGGACAGATCGGCAATGAGCTGACTCAGCGGTCCCATCGGGTATGCCACGACCGGCAGGTGAGGTAGCGCATCCTTGATCCTCGCGGCGCTTGCATCGTCGCCCGGGTGACGCGGGTTGGCCGCATCCCCCGGCGCCCATAGGAGCAGGAACACTCCGCCGTATCTCGGGTGCAGCCGGCGAATCAGTTCGATGTACTTCTCATCAGGCCAGCGATTGGAAGGCTTGCGAGTGCTGACATGAACACCGATCACGCGCTCGCCCGCGAATCCTTGCGCGCGTAGGCGCCCGCGGGCGCGCTCGACCTCGGCGGGATCGGCGACGACCCGCGCCGGCGGCGGCACGCCATCGATCCCGAGCGGCTGCAACAAGCGGAACACCGCCTGCACCTGGTGCACGGTCTGCGGATCGGGCGCAACGCCGACATCGATCAACCGCGAGCGCGCGTCACCGGGCGCGGTATAACCGATGACGTGGCGTACGCCCAGCCAACGCGCGAGGCGGGCAATGCGCGGCTGAAACGCCGCGCCGGCCAGGATTGCATAGTCGAACCGCTCGCGCCGCAACCGCCACAATGTGCGCATGCGCCCGATCAGCAGCGGCAAAGCCGCGGCGGCGCCGCGGTGCTTGAGCTTGGTATAGCAATAGATCGCGTCCGGTACCGGATGGTGATCGATAACAGCGGTGTTGTAACTTGTCACCAAGACGGCGATGCGCGCGCCCGGGTATCGCGCCCGCAACGCCTGCAACAGCGGCGTCGTGCACACCAGGTCGCCGATGTTGTCGCGGCGAATAACGAGGATGCGCGGCGCCCCTGTTGACTCAAGAGTATGCATGGATTCGGAAGCGCCTCTGACTACGTAGTCGTTTCGCGTCGAGTG